>DASPKT010000361.1:0-24462 GCA_035627915.1 Azospirillaceae bacterium | reverse complement strand
TGGTGCTCGTGTTGTCCTCGCCCTTCGACAGGCTCAGGGTGAGGACAACCCCAGCCGGGGCGTGGCTGGAGGGATGGGGGAGGTCTGGGCCGTCTCCCCCGGGGGAGCAGCGATGCGTCCCTCAGGCTGAGCCTGTCGAAGCCCGCACCCCATTCAAGCTGCCCCTCCCGGGGAGCAGCGAAACATCCCTCAGGCTGAGCTTGTCGAATCCCGCAGGACGGTCACGCTGCCTGCATGGTGCCCTCGTCGTCCTCGCCCTTCGGCGGGCTCAGGGTGAGGACGACCCTGGCCGGGGAGAGGCTGGGAAGGTGGAGGAGGTCTGCATCGACTTTCCGGGGAGCAGCGATACGCCCCTCAGGCTGAGCTTGTCGAAGCCCGCAGCACGGCGGCGTTGCCGGGATGGCGCTTCAGTTGTCCTCGCCCTTCGACAGGCTCAGGGTGAGGACAACCCCGGCAGGGGTGTGGCCGGAGGGTGTGGTTGGGCTCACTGCTACAGGGGGAGCAGCGATACGCCCCTCAGGCTGAGCTTGTCGAAGCCCGCAGAACGGTCGCGCTGCCCGGCTGGTGCTCGTGTTGTCCTCGCCCTTCGACAGGCTGAGGGTGAGGACAACCCCGGCGGGGGTGTGGCCGGAGGGATCGGCTTGGGGCCGGCGCGATCCCCGGGAAACGCCTCAGGCGGCGCCGTCGTGAGACGGCACCGCCCTTGAGGCATCCCGGTGGGGAAGCGGTGACGAGCTTAGAGCAGCTCGACCCGGTTCGCCTGCGGACCCTTCTGACCCATGCTGGTGGTCAGGCGGACGCGCTGCTCGGGCATCAGGGTGCGCACACCAGACCGCTCCAGGGCGGTCACGTGCACGAACACGTCCTTCCCGCCGCCGTCCGGGGTCACGAAACCGAAACCCTTGTCGGCGCTGAAGAACTTCACGGTCCCCTCGATCGTCTCGGAGGGACCCTGATCCCAGTTGCCGCCACCGCCGGCCGAGCGGCGCGGAGCGCCGCCGCCGAACCCGCCGCGGTCGCCGTAGCCGCCGGCGTCGCTGCGCTCACGGCGCGGCGCGGCGGTCGACTCGTCGACGCTGTGGATGGCGGCCACCTGCGGACCCTTCTGGCCCTGGGACAGGTCGCACACGATCGACGTGCCGTCCGCCAGGGACTCGTGTCCGAAGGCCTGCACGACGGAGGCGTGCAGGAAGGCGTCGGGCGACCCGTCGGAGAGGGTCACGAAGCCGAAGCCCTTGGTGGGGTTGTACCATTTGACGGTGGCGTTGACGCTCCGCCGGGTGACTTGCGGGCTCGAAGGAGAACGGCGCTCGTACATGTGGTCTGGACTCTACGTGGTAGGAAGACGTGACTTAACCGGATTCCGGCTGCAAGGACAGTACCTTTGTCGAGTCCGCGGGAAAAATCTTCTCCAGCGGAGCCGGGCCAAGGCCCCACCCCAGGAAAGAGCTTATACCGGATGCGGGGGTTATGCACCATCCATGCGCGGGGCACCCCGAAAGGGTCGGGGCGCCCCGCCCGCGTCCGCCTGAGGCCCGCGGAAACCCTCGATCGGCCGGAGGGTCAGAGGGACTGGACCTTGCGCGCGACGATCATGAGATTCGCCGCGACCAGGTAGAAGGGCCAGGTCCGCTCCAGCACCGGGTTCAGCGCGAATGCCCGCTCCATCAGCCCCTTGACCAGCCGGTTGTTGCCGATCCGGCCGCCGGCGGTGCCGGTGGGCACCACCTGGTGGTAGCCGGACTTCACCGGCAGGAAGCCGTGGTGCATGAACATGCGCCGCGTCTCCGACAGGGTATAGCGGCGGCGGTGGTGCTCGTTTCCGAGTTTCTCGTTGATCGTCTCCGTCCAGGACCGCGCGTTGGGCAGGAAGGTGACGACCAGGTGCCCGCCCGGCCTCAGGATGCGCCAGAGTTCCTTAAGGCTTTCGGAATCGTTGGCGGCGTGCTCCAGCGCCCCGCTGCCCACCACCACGTCGAACTGCTCGTCCTCGTAGGGCAGGCGCCAGGTGTGCGACAGCGGCCGGTAGTTCAGCCGGGCGAAGTCGTGGAAGGCGCGGAAGTCGCCGTTGTCGATGTCGCAGCCGTGGATCTCCACGCCCTCGCCCAGGTACATGCGGATGAGGCAGGAATCGATCGCCTGCCGGCAGCCCCAGTCCAGCACCGTGCGGGCGCCGTCCAGGAAGGGCGCGTACTTCATGAAGGCGGCGATGTGCCGGGCCTGCGCCGCGCTGTTGCGCGAATGGGCGTGGATGTACCGGTAGAACCGGCTGTCCGGCGGCGTCTCCTCCAGGTAGCGGCGGTAGAGGTCGGCGATGCGGCCGGCGTAATCCTTGCCCTCGGGCATCGGCATGGCCGTCTGCCCGTGCAGTGCAGTGCTTCCCACGCTCATGATTCTTGTTCCCCTTCTTCGGGCGGCAGTCCCCGGAGCGGGAAACGCGAACGGGCGCCCTCGGGCACAAGGCGCGGACGCGGTCGCCCGATCGGGCCGGGGCGGTCCGGAAGGAAGGGGAAGGGGGCGTTAGGACGCGGACGGGAGGGCTTCAGCCCCCGACCTTCCACTGCTGCAGCTTGCGGTAGATGGTCGACGGGCTGATCTCCAGCAGCGTCGCGGCGCGGGGCACGTCGTCCCCGGTGACGCGCAGGGCCCGCTGGATGACCTCCTTCTCCACCTGCCAGAGCGGCTTGATCGCATCCGTCCCGGGCTCGGTCCCGGCGGCTCCGGCGGCGGGGGGAGGGGGGCCGCCGGCGGGGGCCGGGCCGCCGGCCGTCCCCGCCAGGGTGCGCAGCGGTTCCGGCAGCATGGCGGCGGTCACCTGCGGCCCGTCGTGCAGCACGACGGCGTTGCGCACCACGTTCTGCAGCTGGCGCACGTTGCCCGGCCAGTCGTAGGCGCGCAGCGCGACCTCGGCGTCGGGGGCGAAGCTGGCGAAGGACTTGCCCTCCTCCGCCGCCATCTCGCGCAGGAAGGCCCGGGCGATCAGCAGCGCGTCGTCCTCGCGCTCGCGCAAGGGGGGCAGGTGCAGCGGCACCACGTGCAGGCGGTAGTAGAGGTCCTCGCGGAACCGGCCCGCCTGCACCTCGGCCAGCGGGTCGCGGTTGGTGGCGGAGATCAGGCGCACGTCCACCTTCTCCGCCCGCCCGCCGCCGACCGGCTGCACCGTGCCGGTCTGCAGGAAGCGCAGCAGCTTCGGCTGCAGGTCGACGGGAAGCTCGCACACCTCGTCCAGGAACAGGGTGCCGCCGTCGGCGTCGCGCGCGGCCCCCGGCCGGTCGCCGGTGGCGCCGGTGAAGGCGCCGCGGACATGGCCGAAGAGCTCGCTCTCCAGCAGGTCCTTCGGGATGGCGGCGCAGTTGATGGCGACGAAGGGGCCGGCGCGGCGCGGGCTCGCCCGGTGGATCGCCTCGGCCGCCAGCTCCTTGCCGGTGCCGCTCTCGCCGGTGAGGAAGACGGCGGCGCGGCTGGGCGCCACCGCCTCGATCTGGCGGTAGACGGCCTGCATCTCCGCCGACGCGCCGATGAAGTCGTGGAAGCGGTCGCGGTCCAGCTCGCGCCGGTAGCGCTCCACCATGCGGCTGAGGCGCTGGCGCTCCAGCGCGTTGCGCACCGTCACGGTCAGGCGCGCCGCGTTGAAGGGCTTCACCAGGAAGTCGAAGGCGCCCAGCCGCATCGCCTCCACCGCCACGTTGATGGAGCCGTGGGCGGTGATCACCACCACGGGCACGTCGGCCTTGCGGGCGTGGAAGTGGCGCAGCACGTCGAGCCCGTCCATGTCGGGCAGCCGCAGGTCCAGCACGACGGCGCCCGGCGGGTCGGCCTCGGCGGCGTCCAGCGCGGCCGAGCCGGTCTCCACATGCTGGACCGCGTAGCCCTCGGCCTGCAGGAACTCCGCGTAGACCCGCGCCAGGGGCGGGGTGTCCTCGACCAGCAGGACGCGTTGGGAGGAGGGTGCGGTCATGGCGCCTGCGACGATGGAGGGCACGGGCGATACTATGTGTCCGCGCCGCGCGGGAAAAGCCCGACTCGGGCACCGGCGCCCCGGGGCGGAAATTCCGAAAGACCTAGCCCTTAGTTCATGTTCGTTAACTGTTTCAGTCTGCATCCGTTGGGGGTAGAATCACCGGCTGAGGGAAAATCACCGACGGACCAACGTTCCGCATGTCCGCCCCGCAGGGTTCCGATGGCGCCGCCGTTCCGGCGCTGACCATCAGGGAACGCTTCATCGCCTGGTGGGAAGGCTACGATCTCGCCGCCATGCTCAGCCGCCGCCAGGCCAAGGCCGGCGACGGGGGCGGGACGGACGGCGCTGCCTCCGGCCAGGCGGCGGGCGACGGTAAGCACCTGAACCGCTCCGGCAAGCCGCTCTGGACCGCCACCCGCATCCAGGTCGCGGAGAAGATCTGGGGCGACGGATTCGCCACCCCCGGCGGGGACGAGCACATCCCGACCCTGGTGAAGCCGCTGGGCCTGAACCCGGCCATGAGCGTGCTGGACATCGCATCCGGCCTCGGCGGCTCCACCCGCGCCATGGCCAAGCAGTTCGGCGCCTGGGTCACCGGGCTGGAGGCCAACCCGACGCTGGCCGAGGCGGGCATGTTCCGCTCGCACAAGGCGGGGCTGGCGCGCCAGGCGCCGGTGCAGGGCTTCGACGGGGAGAAGTTTTCCTGGCCCAAGCGGGTCGACGCCGTCTTCGCCAAGGAGGGGTTCTACACCATCCAGAACAAGGACGGGCTGCTGGACGGGGTGGAGCGCTGCATGAAGCCGCGCGGCCAGTTCCTGTTCACCGACTACGTCACCGACAAGAACACGCCCAAGGGCCGCAACTACCAGGGCTGGCTGGACCACGAGCCAACCACCCCGCACCCCTGGGCGGTCGACCAGTACGTCTCGGCGCTGGAGCAGCGGAAGCTGGACATCCGCATCGCCGAGGACATCACGGACATGCACCGCTCCCTCATCCTGAACGCCATCCAGAACCTGGTCATGCACCTGGAGAAGCACTCCATGGACAACGAGACCAAGATCGCCGTGGTGGAGGAGGTGGAGCTGTGGGCCCGGCGCGTGGCGGCGCTGGAGGGGGGCCTGCGAGTCTACCGCTTCTACGCGATGAAGCCGGCGGACGTCAGCTGACCGGCGCAACCCCCGGTCCGCGAAGAGTCCGTTGACAGGGGGCGGGCTCCTCCCTATTTTCGCGGCCTTCGAGAGTTAAAGCCTCCAGCGCCGAGTCAGAATCATGAAGATCGTCAATTCGCTGAAGTCGATGAAGACCCGTCACAAGGCCTGCCGCGTCATCCGCCGCAAGGGCCGGGTCTACGTCATCAACAAGCAGAACCCGCGGTTCAAGGCCCGCCAGGGCTGAGCCTCGCGGCTCCCGGGGCCCGCTCCGGCCGGCCCCGAGGTCTCCTCACGGACCCGCTTGTGACGACCGCGCCTTCGGGCGCGGTTTTCGTTGCTTGAATTCCCCCTCCCCATCGCCCTTATCCTTGTACCGGATGCGGTAGCGGGGAGGCGGTGGCGTGCGCATGCCTGAACCGGACGCGGGCGTCCTCGCCGCGCGGCCCGACCTGGTGCGGCGCCTGCGCGCGGCCGTGCCCGACGGCGTGGTGGCGGAGGAGGACGCGCTGCGCCCGTACGAGACGGACGCGCTGACCGCCTACCGGCAGGTCCCGCTGGTCGTCGTGCTGCCCGCCTCCACCGCGCAGGTGGCGGCGGTGCTGCGCGTCTGCCGCGACATGGGCGTGAAGGTGGTGCCGCGCGGCGCCGGCACCTCGCTGTCGGGCGGCGCCCTGCCGCTGGCCGACGGCATCGTGCTGGGCCTGTCGCGGCTGAACCGCATCCTCGAGATCGACTACGAGAACCGCACCGTCACCTGCCAGCCGGGCGTGACCAACCTCGGCATCAGCAACGCCGTGGCGGCGCGCGGCTTCTACTACGCCCCCGACCCCTCCAGCCAGATCGCCTGCACCATCGGCGGCAACATCGCGGAGAACTCCGGCGGGGTGCACTGCCTGAAATACGGGCTGACCACGAACAACGTGCTGGGCATTGAGTTCGTCACCATGGACGGCGAGGTGATCCGGCTCGGCGGCAAGCACCTGGACCCGGAGGGCTACGACCTGATGGGGGTGCTGACGGGGTCGGAGGGGCTGCTGGGCGTGGTGACGGAGGTCACCGTGCGCATCCTGCCGCGGCCGGAGACGGCGCGCGCGGTCCTGCTGGGCTTCCCCTCCAACGAGCAGGCGGGCGACACGGTCGCCGCCGTCATCGCCGCCGGCATCATCCCCGGCGGCATGGAGATGATGGACGGGTTCGCCATCCGCGCGGCGGAGGACTTCGTGCACGCCGGCTACCCGGTCGAGGTCGAGTCGCTGCTGATCGTGGAGCTGGACGGGCCGGGGGCGGAGGTCGACCACCTGGTGGAGCGGGTGGTGGAGATCGCCCGCGCCCGCGGCGCTGTGACCGTGAAGGCCAGCACCTCGGAGGAGGAGCGGCTGCGCTTCTGGGCCGGGCGCAAGGCGGCCTTCCCCGCCATGGGCCGCATCTCCCCCGACTATCTCTGCATGGACGGCACCATCCCGCGGCGCGAGCTGCCCCGGGTGCTGGCCGCCATGCGCGACATGGAGAAGGAGTTCGGGCTGCGGGTCGCCAACGTCTTCCACGCCGGCGACGGCAACCTGCACCCGCTCATCCTCTACGATGCCAACAACCCGGGCGAGCTGGAGCGGGCGGAGGCGTTCGGCGCCGCCATCCTGCGGCTCTGCGTGGCGGTCGGCGGCGTGCTGACCGGCGAGCACGGGGTGGGGGTGGAGAAGCGCGACCTGATGGGGGAGCAGTTCACCAAGGCCGACCTCGACCAGCAGCAGCGCCTGAAATGCGCCTTCGACCCCAAGGGGCTGCTGAACCCCGGCAAGGTCTTCCCCGTGCTGCACCGCTGCGCCGAACTGGGACGCCTGCACGTCCATGCCGGCCGGCTGCCCTTCCCCGACATCCCCAGGTTCTGACCCATGGCGACCTTCAAGCCCGACCGGCCGGAGCAGGTGGCGGAGGCGGTGCGCTGGGCGGCGTCGGCCGAGGAGGCGCTGGAGCTGGTCGGCGCCGGCACCCGGCGCGCGCTGGGCCGGCCGATGCAGGCGGCGCACACGCTGGACCTCTCCGCCCTGTCCGGCATCCAGGTCTATGAGCCGGAGGAGCTGGTGCTGACCGCCCGCGCCGGCACGCCCCTGGGGGAGATCGCGGAGGCGCTGCACGCAAGCGGCCAGATGCTGGCCTTCGAGCCGCCGGACCTGGGCCCGCTGTTGGGCGCGCCCGCCTGGGCGGCGACGCTGGGCGGCACGGTCGGCGCCGGCTGGTCCGGCCCGCGCCGGCCCAAGGCGGGGGCGGTGCGCGACCATGTGCTGGGGATCGAGGCCGTGTCCGGCCGGGGCGAGCCCTTCAAGGCCGGCGGGCGGGTGGTCAAGAACGTCACCGGCTACGACCTGCCCAAGCTCGCCTGCGGTGCCTTCGGCACGCTGGCGGCACTGACCGCCATCACGGTCAAGGTGCTGCCGGCGCCGGAAACGGCGCGCACGCTCCTGGTCCTGGGGCTGGACGACCGCGCCGGTATCGCCGCCCTGGTGGCGGCGCTGCAGGGCCCGGCGGAGGTCTCGGCCGCGGCCCACCTGCCCGACGGGATCGCGGCACCGGGCAAGCCCGACGGCGTGTCGGCCACGGCGCTGCGGCTGGAGGGGGTGGCGCCCTCGGTGGCATTCCGGATGGAGCGCCTGCGCGCCCTTGCGGCGCCGCTTGGGCCGCTGGAGGAGCTGGACCGCGACGGTTCGGTCGGTTTCTGGCGCGCGGTGCGCGACGTCCATCCCTTCGTGGCGGAACCCGAGCGCATCGTCTGGCGCCTGTCCGTGCCGCCGGAGGAGGGGCCGAACGTCGCCGCGCGGCTGGCGAAGGCGCAGCCCGGCGCCCGCCATTATTTCGACTGGGGCGGCGGGCTGGTCTGGCTGGCCCTGCCGGGGGAGGGCGGCGCCCAGGCGGCCGCGGTGCGCAAGGCGCTGGGCCGGACCGGCGGGCATGCCACGCTGGTGCGGGCCCCGGCCCCGGTGCGCGCCGGGACGGACGTGTTCCAGCCGCAGCCGCCGGCCCTGACCGCGCTGACCGCCCGGGTGAAGGAGCAGTTCGACCCGCTGCACCTGCTGAACCCCGGCCGCATGTATCTGGGGGTCTGATGCGCACCGACTTCACCCTGGCCCAGCTCGCCGACCCCGCCATCGCCGAGGCAGACCACATCCTGCGCGCCTGCGTGCATTGCGGGTTCTGCACCGCGACCTGCCCGACCTACCAGCTGACCGGGGACGAACTGGACGGGCCGCGCGGGCGCATCTACCTCATCAAGGACATGCTGGAGGGGGACAAGCCGGCCTCCGCGACGGTGGCGAAGCACCTGGACCGCTGCCTCACCTGCCTGTCCTGCATGACCACCTGCCCCTCGGGCGTGCACTACGCCCACCTCGCCGACATCGCCCGCCAGCGGATCGAGCGCACCCACCGCCGCCCCTGGGCGGAGCGGATGCAGCGGCGGCTGCTGGCGTCGGTACTGCCGAGGCCGCGGCGCTTCCGCTTGGCGCTGGTCGGGGCGGCCCTGGCGCGCCCCTTCAAGGCGCTGATGCCGAAGCGGCTGCGCGTCATGCTGGACATGGCGCCGGGCCTGCCGCGGCGGCGCGGGCGCACCGGGCGGCCGGGCGTGTTCCGGCCGGAGGGCGCGCCGGTGAAGCGGGTGGCGCTGCTGTCGGGCTGCGTCCAGCCGAACCTCCGCCCGGAGATCGACCGCGCCGCCGTCAGCCTGCTGAACCGCCACGGGGTGGAGGTGGTGATCGCCCGCAAGGCCGGCTGCTGCGGCGCGCTGACCCAGCACATGGGGATGGAGGAACCGGCGAAGGCGGCGGCCCGCGCCAACATCCTGGCCTGGTCCCGGCTGGTCGAGGAGGGCGGGCTGGACGCGGTGGTGGTCACCGCCAGCGGCTGCGGGACCCAGGTGAAGGACTACGGCCACCTGTTCCGCGGCGACCCCGACATGGCGGAGAAGGCCGCGCGCATCGCGGCGCTGGCCCGCGACGTGACGGAGGTGCTGGCCGAGCTGCCGCCGCTTCCCCCCGCGGCGTCGAAGCTGCCGCCCGGCCTGCGCGTCGCCTACCACGCCGCCTGCTCGCTGCAGCACGGGCAGCGGGTGCGCGAGGCGCCGAAGCGGCTGCTGGCCCAGGCCGGCTTCACCGTCCTGGACGTGCCGGACGCGCACCTCTGCTGCGGGTCCGCCGGCACCTACAACATCCTGCAGCCGGAGATGGCCGGCGCGCTCCGCGACCGCAAGGTGCGCGCCATCGAGGGGACGAAGCCGCGCGTCGTGGCCGCCGGCAACATCGGCTGCCTCACCCAGATCGCGTCGGGCACCGGCCTGCCCGTGGTGCACACGGTGGAGCTGCTGGAATGGGCGGCCGGCGGGCGCAACCCGCTGGCGGGCTAGGGGAAGGCGATGCGCGGCGCGGTCCTGCTCCTCTCCCTCCTGCTGGCGTCGGCGTCCCCGGCGGCGGGTTCCGACGCGCGGCTCGACCCGCTGTTCCGGGAGCTGAAGGGATCGGTGACGGCGGAGCGGGCGGGAGAGATCGAGGCGGAGATCTGGAACCTCTGGTCCGCCCCGCCGCCGGGGCGCGCCGACGTGGAGCTGCTGATGGAGGCCGCCGGCGACCACATCAGGCACGAGGAGTACGACCGCGCCGTCGCCGCGCTGGACGAGGCGGTGCGCCTCGCCCCCCTCTATGCCGAGGCCTGGAACCGCCGCGCCACCGCCCATTACCACGCCGGCGACTACGCCGCCTCCGTCTCCGACATCGCCCGCACGCTGGAGCTGGAGCCCCGGCACTTCCCGGCGCTGGCGGGGCTGGGCCTCATCAACATGGCGCTGGGCCGCATGCGCGAGGCGCTCGCCAACTACGAGGCGGCCCTGGCCATCAACCCGCACTTCCGCCCGGCCAGGCTGCACGCGGAGGCGCTGCGCGAACTTCTGAAGGGTGACCCGACCTGAGCGCGGCGGGACCCGGCTTGCGCAGACATGCGAATCCGGGTTCCGTCGCCACGCCGGGGCGTCCGCGCCGGCCACGACCGCACTGCCATCCCGGGGACGCGGCATGACGACGTTTTATGAGGAACCGCTGGCGGCGGTCCATGCCGCAGGGTTCGCGGCCCTCGCCAAGGCGGCCGCGGCCGAGGTCCTGTCGTTCCTGGGCGACAGGGCCGACGGTGCGGCGGTCGTGGACCTCGGCTGCGGCGCCGGACACACGGCAGCACTGCTGTGCGCCCGGGGCTGCCGCGTCCACGGCCTCGACATTTCGCGCGACATGCTGGCCCTGGCACGCCGCCAAGCCCCCTCGGCCACGTTCCGGCAGGGATCGGCATTCGGGGCGGACATCCCGCCCAGCCGTGTCGTGTGCGCCGTCGGCGAGGTCGTCAACTACCTGCCGGACCCGTCGACGGACACCGTGGACCTGCGGACCCTGTTCGAGCGGGTGCACGCCGCGCTGGAACCGGGCGGACTTTTCCTGTTCGACGCCGCCGAACCCGGCCGTGCCGGCGCCGGCACCCAGGCCTTCACCGAAGGGGAGGGGTGGGCCGTGGGCGCCCGCTCCGCCGAGCGGGACGGTATCCTGACCCGGAGCATCACCCTGTTCCGGCAGGCCGGGACGTCCTGGCGCCGCCATGACGAGGTCCACCGGCTCCGCCTCCATCCGCGCGAGGCCGTCCTGGCGCTTCTGGACGCCGCTGGGTTCGAGGCGTCAGTCGCCGATGGCTACGGCGCCCTGCGCCTTCCGCCCCATCTCCCGGTCTATCGCGCCGTCCGGTGAGCCGCGGCGGTGTCCGCCTTCAGCCGGGCGCCGGGTCCCACAGCCCGTGCACGCGCCGCAGCACGGCGTGGCGGCGGCGGAAGACCGCCTCGTAGACGGGGCGCAGCAGGCGGTCGAGGCCGGGGACCCGGCTCTCGAAGGAGACCTCGTCGGTCAGCCGGGTTCCGCCGCCGGGCAGCGGCGTCAGCCAGCGATCGTGCCGCCAGGCCTTGTGCATCCAGGTGCTGGACCGCTCGGAGAAGCCCTCCGGCGCCACCAGCGCCTCCAGCCCGAAGCAGTGGCGGTCCAGGGGCACGACGCCGAACAGCGTGATCCAGCAGCCGAACAGGAAGGGGGCGGGGCGCCAGCGGTCGACCTCCCGCCATTGCGGGGGGACGTGCATCACGACCGGCCAGAGCTCGGCGTTGATGCCCTCGAAGCTGGCGGCCCCCACCCAGACGGCGACCGGGTCGGCCGCGAGGTCGGACGCGATCTCGAACCCGGCCGCCATGGTGCGCTCAGCCCAGCCGCTCCAGCTCGTCGATGAAGCCCTTCAGCACGCCCAGACCCCGCTGCCAGAAGGCCGGGTCGGAGGCGTCCAGCCCGAAGGGCGCCAGCAGCTCCTTGTGCCGCAGCGTGCCGCCGGCCGCCAGCATGTCCAGGTAGCGCCGCGCGAAGGCGTCGGAGCCGTTGTGCCGGGCCGCGTCCTCGTACGCCGCGTAGAGCGAGTTCACCAGGCAGTCGCCGAAGGCGTAGGCGTAGACGTAGAAGGGCGTGTGGACGAAGTGCGGGATGTAGGACCAGTAGGTCCGGTACCCCTCGTCGAAGCGCAGGGCGGGCCCCAGGCTCTCGGTCTGCACGTCCAGCCAGATCTCGCCCAGCCGCTCGGCCGTCAGCTCGCCCTCGCGCCGCTCGGCGTGGACGCGGCGCTCGAAGTCGTAGAAGGCGATCTGGCGCACGACCGTGTTCAGCATGTCCTCCACCTTGGAGGCCAGCAGCGCCTTGCGCCGCTTCGGGTCGGTCTCGCGGTCCAGCAGGCCGCGGAAGGTCAGCATCTCCCCGAACACGCTGGCGGTCTCGGCGAGCGTCAGCGGCGTGTCGGCCTGCAGGTGGCCCTGGCGGCCGGCCAGCACCTGGTGGACGCCGTGGCCCAGCTCGTGCGCCAGGGTCATCACGTCCCGTGTGCGGCCCATGTAGTTGACCAGCAGGTAGGGATGCGCGCTGGGCACCGTGGGGTGGGCGAAGGCGCCGGGGTCCTTGCCGGGCCGCGGGGCGGCGTCGATCCAGGGATTGTCGAAGAACCTGCGGCCGACGCCGGCCAGCTCCGGGCTGAAGCGGGCGTAGGAGCTGAGCACGATGTCGCGCGCCTCCTCCCACGGGATCGGCCGGTCCTCGGCCTCCGGCAGCGGCGCGTTACGGTCGAAATAGTCCAGCCTGTCGCCGCCGAACCACCTGGCCTTCAGCGCGTAGTAGCGGTGCGACAGGGTCGGGTAGGCGGCCTTCACGGCGGAGACCAGCGCCTCCACCACCGCGTCCTCGACCCGGTTGCCGAGGTTGCGCGAGGACCAGGGCGACTCGAAGCCGCGCCACTTGTCCTCGATCTCCTTGTCCTTGGCGAGGGTGTTGGTGACGAGGGCGAACAGCCGTGAGTTCTCGCCCAGCACCTTGCCGACAGACTCGGCCGCCTCGCGCCGGACCTCGCGCCGGGGATCGGACAGCAGGTGCAGCGCCTCCGCCGAGGTCAGGCTGCGGCCGCCGACGGGGAAGCGCAGGCCGGCCATCGTCTCGTCGAACAGCCGGGTCCAGGCGGAGCGGCCGGCGACCTGCTTCTCGTGCAGCAGCTTCTCCAGATCGTCCGACAGCTGGTGCGGGCGGAAGATGCGGACGTCGCGCAGCCAGGCCGCATAGCGCGCCAGCTCCGGCGCCTTCATCCTGGCCTGCAGCTCGGCCTCGTCCAGCCGGTTGATCTTCAGCGTGAAGAACAGCAGGTGGACGGAGATCGCCGTCGCCCGCTCCTGCATGGACTGGTAGAAGCGGCCCACCTCGGGGTCGCTGCGGTCGCCGGCATAGACCAGCCCGGCATAGCTCATGACCCGCGACAGCACCTCGTCCAGCGCCTCGTAGGCGGCGACGGCGCGGCCCAGCTCGGCACCGGACAGGCCGGCCAAGCGGCCCTGGTAGCGGTCGTGGAAGGCCTTGGCCTCGCGCTCCGCCCGGTCCAGGTCGGTCCGCAGCTCCACGCTGTCCCGGCCGGGATAGAGGTCGGCCAGGTTCCAGGCGGGCAGGGTGCCCAAATCCTCGGGGGCGGCGTCGGTGACGGTCATTCGGTCCTCGGTCGCTATCGTCTGGTCTGGCGGATATGGGGGCGGGGCGTCAGCTGCGCCAGCGCAGCACCGTGTCGCGGACGGGGTTGCGGAATTCCCGCCCCTCCTCCCGCGCGCGGGCGTATTCGGCCTTCAGCTGGTAGTACCACCTCGCCTGGGTGTCGGCGTCGCGGATCAGCATCAGCGTGGGATCGTGGCGCAAGCCCCGCTGCTGCATGACCACCACGTCCCGGTCCTGGCCCAGGAAGGTGCGGGCGATCGGGCGCAGCAGGGGCTTCAACGCGGAAAGCCAGGGCAGGGTCCAGAAGAAGACGTTGGTGATCTCCGTGCGCTCCTGGTCCACCGGTGTGACCGCGGTGAAGTTCCACACCGCGTTGGCGCCGACCCGGATGTGCTCGATCCGGATGCCGGGCAGGCGGAAGGCGATCTCCGTCTCCGGCGTGCCGCCCAGCACCCGGTAGGCCCGGCTGTTGGAGGAGGGGCGGTGGCGCTTCATCACGAAGCCGTAGGGGCCGGGCCCGAAGGGCTTCGCCTTCTCGTGGATGGAGCGGCCGGAGCGCCAGAACCAGGAGCGGTGGACGAAGGGCCCGTGCGCCGGGTCCATCAGCCCGACCACGGCATGGTCGACGAAGCAGGGGAACTCCATCCGCTCCACCAGGGCCGGCCGCGCGGCGGCGGGCAGCTCCGGCAGGGCGGGCGGGTCCTGGTCCGGCTCGCCCGCACCCATCCATATCCAGACCAGCCCGTTCGCCTCGCGCACCGGGTGGCGGCGCACCTTGATGCGGGAGGGGTCGAAATCCTGGCCCTCCGCCAGCGACGGGATGGCGGTGCAGGTGCCGTCCGGGGCGAAGCGCCAGCCGTGGTAGCAGCACTCCACCTCCCGCCCGTCGAAGCGGCCGCAGGACAGCGGGATGCCCCGGTGCGGGCAGATGTCGCGCAGCGCGAACACCTCGCCCGCCGCGGTGCGGCCGAACAGCACGGGCTGGCCCAGCAGGGTCCTCGCCACCATGCGGCCGGCCTTCACCTCCGCCCCGGGCAGGGCGAAGTACCAGATGTCGGTCAGCAGGGTCTTGGGCTCGGCCACGCTTGGGACCTGGGAAGTTGTCGGGGCGGAAGTCGTCGGGGCGGCGGCACTCTACACGCCGACCCGCCCCGGGTCAGCGCCCCAGATGACGCGGCCGCCCCAGGAATGTCCGAGCCTCGGCGGGGCGGACCCGCTAGGATGGCGCCGTCCATTCCCGCGGAGCACACCCATGTCCGACCAGTCCCCTGTCACCGCCCCTGCCGCCGACGAGGCCGTCAAGCAGCAGGCTGCGGCGATGATGCAGGAGCTGGGCGCGGTGCAGTCCCAGCTCGCCGCCGCCGCCGCCACGCTGGAGGGTATCCGCGCCTTCGGCCAGCGCATGGAGGCCGCCTGCAACCCCGACGGGACGGTCGACCTGGAGGCGCTGGAGCGCCTGCGCGACGAGCTGCTGGCGAGTTTGGGGAAGTAGGGCAGGGGGCAGCGGGGGCAGTTCTTCCCGTTTGGCCGTCACCCCGGCGAAAGCCGGGGTCCAGGGGCCACAGGCGCCGCGGCAAACGACCCCTGGATTCCGGCTTTCGCCGGAATGACGCAAGGAAACATGGGAAGAACCGACCGCGCCACGCTCCCTAGTCGCCCGTAAGTCGCATGGAGCGCCAGCGCAATGCGACGGGCCGGAGCGCGTCGCATTCCGCTGCGCTGCATGCGACCTACCGACCTACCGCCTCACAGCCACTCCTCGCGCGTGTCCAGCGTGGTGCGGTCCAGGCTGGTCATCAGGGCGGCGTGGGTGCGGACCTTGGGCAGTTCCCAGCGGTAGAAGTAGCGGCAGGCCGCCAGCTTGCCGCGCAGGTACGGGTCCTCGCCGCGCTCCAGCGCGCCGTGCGCCGCCAGCGCCTGGCGCAGCCACACCCAGGCCAGGACCGTGTGGCCGAACATCTCCAGGTAGGCGACCGCGTTCGCCAGCACCTCCGCCACCCGGCCGGCGGCGCGGGCGCGGCCCATGGCCTCCGTCGTCTCCGCCACCGTCGCCAGCGCGCCCGCCAGCGCGTCGGCGAGGCCGGCGAGGTCGGGCACGGTGCGGGCGCGCGCCACCGTCGCGCCGATCTCCTGCCCCAGCAGGGCCAGCGCCGCGCCGTTCTCCATGAAGACCTTGCGGCCCAGCAGGTCCAGCGCCTGGATGCCGTAGGTACCCTCGTGGATCGGGTTCAGGCGGTTGTCGCGGTAGTACTGCTCCACGGGATAGTCGCGGGTGTAGCCGTAGCCGCCCAGGATCTGGATGGCCCACTTGTTGGCCTCCAGGCAGTGCTCCGACGGCCAGGACTTGGCGATGGGCGTCAGCACCTCCAGCAGCAGGCGGGCGCGGTCGCGGGCCTCCGCGTCCCCGGCGGTCTTCTCCTCGTCCACCAGCCGGGCGCAGAGGAGGCAGAGCGCCAGCCCGCCCTCGGCCGCCGCCTTCTGCGCCAGGATCATGCGCCGCACGTCTGCGTGCTGCACGATGGGCACCATGGGGGAGGCCGGGTCCTTGGCCTCGGGCAGGCGGCCCTGCGGGCGGGTGCGGGCATACTCCAGGGAGTAGCGGTAGCCGGCGTAGCCCAGCGCCGACGCCCCCAGCCCGACGCCGATGCGCGCCTCGTTCATCATCTGGAACATGTAGGACAGGCCGTGGTGCGGCTGCCCCACCAGGAAGCCCTGGCAGGCCCCGTTCTCGCCGAAGGACAGGATGGTAGAGGTGGTGCCGCGGTAGCCCATCTTGTGCAGCAGGCTGACCAGGTGCACGTCGTTGTGCGGCCCCAGGCTGCCGTCGTCGTTCACGCGGTAGCGCGGCACGATGAACAGGCTGATGCCCTTCACGCCCGGGGGCGCGCCCTTGATCTTGGCCAGCACCATGTGGACGATGTTCTCGGACAGCTCATGCTCGCCCGCGCTGATCCACTGCTTCGTTCCGGTGATGGAATAAGTCCCGTCAGGGTTGGGCGTCGCGGTCGTGCGGATATCGGCCAGCGACGATCCCGCCTGCGGCTCCGACAGGGCCATGGTTCCGAGGAAGCGGCCGGTGAGCATGTGGCTCATGTACCGCTCCTTCTGCTCCTCGGTGCCGAAGCTGTCGATCAGGTTGGCGGCGCCGATGGTCAGGAACGGGTAGGCGGCGGTGGCGACGTTGGCGGCCTGGAAGAAGCTGAAGCAGGCCTGCACCACGCTCCAGGGCAGCTGCATGCCGCCGCGCGCCTCGTCATGGTGGGCGGCCAGGAACCCCGCCTCGGCGAAGGCGGCGACGGCCTGCTTCACCTCGGGCAGCATCACCACCTTGCCGTCCACCACGTGCGGCTCGTGCTCGTCGGCGGCGTGGTTGTGCGGGGCGAAGTAGACGTCGGCCAGCTTCGAGGCGGTCTCCACCACCTGGTCCACCACCGAGCGGTCGAGATGGCGGAAGCGCGGCCGTTCCAGCAGGGACGGCAGGTCCAGCACGTGGTCCAGCAGGAAGGCGATCTCGCGCGGCTCGATCCGGCTCATGGGTCCCGTCCCCTTCAAACGATTGTTTGAGGAGACCATAGCCCCATGCGGCGCCCGCGCCAAGGCGCCTTTCGCGCGCGTCAGCGGCGAGGCGGCCTCAGGGCTTGTGCTCCATCAGTCGCGGCATGATCTCGACCAGGTTGCAGGGCCGGTGGCGGTTGTCGAGCTGCCACTTCAGGATCAGGTCCCAGCCGTCGCGGCAGGCGCCGGGGCTGCCGGGCAGGGCGAACAGGTAGGTGCCGCCGGCGACGCCGCCGGTGGCCCGGCTCTGCATGGTGGAGGTGCCGATCTTCTCGTAGGAGAGCATGCGGAACAGCTCGCCGAAGCCGTCGATGCGCTTCTCGTACAGGCTCTCGAACGCCTCGGGCGTCACGTCGCGGCCGGTCAGCCCGGTGCCGCCGGTGGCGACCACCACGTCGATGGCGGGGTCCGCGATCCAGCCGCGCAGGCGCTCCACGATGGCGCGCACCTCGTCCTTCACGATGGCGCGGGCGGCCAGCACGTGGCCGGCCTCCGCGATGCGCTCCGCCAGCGTGTCGCCGGACTTGTCGGTGCCGGGATTGCGGGTGTCGGACACCGTCAGCACGGCGATGTTGACGGGGATGAAGGGCCTCGTCTCGTCGATGCGGGCCATGGGTTCAGACCTCGACCAGTTCCAGGACCTCGCCCTCGGGCGAGAAACAGCCGCACACCAGCTTGCCGCCGAAACCGCAGCCGCCGTCCAGCGTCACCGCGTGGGTGCCCACCTGGACGCCGCCGCGGCCGGGATCGTAGCCGCGCACCACCCGGGCGAAGCCGGCATAGGGCCCCTCCATCCGGGCGAAGCCGGCGCCGCCCCACCAGAAGGCGTCGCCCTGCGCCGCCAGCGGCCGGCCGGCGTCCACGTTGGCGTTGACGAACAACAGCTTGCCCGGCACTTCGTCCGGCCCGCTGGTGAAGGCGGCGCGGCGCAGGCAGCTGAACAGCGCGTCGTGGCCGGGCGCCGACTTCAGGGCGGAACGCAGCTGGCCGGTCCAGCGGGCGATGGCGACCGCCCCCTCGCGCGCCGAAGCCAGCCCCTGGTAGGCGCTGCCGCCATAGGCGGCGAGCGTGGCGTCCACCCCCTGGTTCATCATCCACTGCAGCACCTCCGCCGGGTTCGGGGCGAACTGCAGCTGCAGCAGCTTCTGCCACATCTCCTCCTGCCCGCCGCGCAGGTAGGCGATGTCGGTGGCGATGACGCCGCGCATCGCCAGCAGCGCCCGGCGGAAGGCCAGCACCTCGTCCAGCGTGTCGCGCACGCGGGGGCCGCGGCCCATCAGGTTGCCCAGATAGACCAGCCGGTCGCCGGGCTGGAAGCGGCTGCCGACGTCGTCGTGCAGGGCGGCCAGCCGGTCGACCTCGCCATGCACGGACGCGACCGCCCAGACGCGCCGCGGGCGGCCCAGGGGAGCGAATTTCTGCGTTTCGGACATCCGGGGGAAAGGACTCAGGCGGAAGGTGCGCCCGAGTGTAAGCGCCCGCGCCCCGGCCTGAAAAGGGGCCGCGTTAAGGAATCGGCAAGGATGGGGGCGGGGCGGGGTGCGTGCCGGCAGCGGGGGCGGGGTGCGGGCTTCGACAGGCTCAGCCTGAGGATCGTTGAGATGCTCCCGGACCTCTCCGGGCTCGGGACCGACAAGCCTCCTGCTGGAGGCCCTTGATGGCGTTTCAGTTCACTTTTTCGTCACCCCCGCGGAGGCGGGGGTCCAGGCATTCAGCCGGCTATTCGGCCGGACAGGCGCGCCGGCGGCGACGTCGGCACCCATTCACCCAGCGGTATTGCAGGCTGAATACCTGGATGCCCGCCTCCGCGGGCATGACGATGAAGGGACATGACAGTGAAGTGGCCCACTTCTCCCGGACTACACCGGGCCCGGCATCCTAGGCCCCTCATGCCGAGCCTGTCGAAGCACGCACAGCGTCCCGGCCGCACCCTCACAGCCCCCCGGAAAGCAGAAGGGGCGGTCCCCACCGGGAACCGCCCCTCCGCGAAAAGCGCAGGACCCGGGACCGCCGGTCAGGCGGCGGCCTTGGTCAGCACGGCCTCCAGCCGCTCGGTGGCCTTGCGCTCGTCGATCTTCTCGACGGCGGCCAGCTCGCGGGCGAGGCGCTCCAGGGCGGCGTGGTAGATCTGCCGCTCGCTGTAGGACTGGTCGGACTGGTCGCTGCCGCGGTGCAGGTCGCGCACGACCTCGGCGATGGAGACGGGGTCGCCGGAGTTGATCTTGGCCTCGTACTCCTGGGCGCGGCGGCTCCACATCACGCGCTTGATGCGCGACGGGCCCTGCAGCGTCTCCAGGGCGGTCTTGATCCGGTCCTTGGAGGAGAGGCGGCGCAGGCCGGCGTTCTTCGCCTTCATCACCGGCACCTTCAGCGTCATCCGCTCCTTCTCGAAGGTGATGGCGTAGAGCGTCACTTCCTGGCCGGCGATGGAATGGCTCTCGATGGCCACGATGCGGCCGACGCCGTGGGCAGGGTAGACGACATAGTCGCCGGTGGTGAAATCGAGCTTATCGGACATGGGGTCGGCTCTCACTTTCCGCGGGCGCCCGCCCCCGGGGCAACAGGGGGGCCCTGGGCAGGATGAACAACGAACGATCCTCCGGCTGCTGGAAGCAGCCGCGATCATGCAGGCAGCTGGGACAAGACGCTGTCGGATTGGGCGCGCAAAGACCGTGCGAGGGCCGGCGCGCCGATCCTCGTCCGGGGAATATAATGGATATTGCACATCGATTACAGGGGTGGTCCGGCCCGTTCGACTTAAGTTCTTCCGCAGGGCTCGGATGCCACGCATGCGAATCCCGCATGCCTTCGGGGGACGGCGGCCGGGCTGCCGTCATCGCGGGTAGGATCGGTCCTTCGGGCAGCCTTCCGGACGGGGGAGGGCGGCCCGTCCGGGGTCACTTGCCCCCGGGCTCCGGGCTGAAGAACTTGGCGTACTTGTCGGCCACGCCCTTCCACTCGTCCGCGTCGGCCGGCGCCGGCTTCTTGCGGTTGATGTTCGGCCAGGCGGTCGAGTAGTCGCGGTTCAGCCCCAGCCACTGCTCCGCCTTGGGGTCGGTGTCGGGCAGGATCGCCTCGGCCGGGCACTCGGGCTCGCACACGCCGCAGTCGATGCACTCGTCGGGATGGATGACGAGCATGTTGTCGCCCTCGTAGAAGCAGTCCACGGGGCAGACATCCACGCAGTCCATGTACTTGCACTTGATGCACAGCTCGGTGACGACGTACGGCATCCCTAGAGCACTCCTGATTCCAATCCCGTCCCGCCGGCCCTCAGCCTTCGCCGTCGCGGGACAAGCCCAGCCGCTGGAGGACGCGCTGCCGCGCCGCACCCCGGTCGCGGTCGGAGACGTAAAGCAAGCCACCCACCCTGCGCAACAGGCTTGATTCGAGGTGGTGGAGTTCGCCGTCGGCATAGACGACCTCCCACAGCATCTCCACCAGCCGGATGCGCTCCGCCTCGTCCAGCGCGTCGCGCAGCTGGTTGGTGAAGTGGTGCCAGTCGCCGTGCCGGTCGGACAGGCGCTCCGCCTCCTCCACCAGCTCCGCCGCCTCCGCCGCGGTGACGCCGAAGCGCTCCTGCACCAGGGAGAGGATGCGGGCGTTCTCCTCCGCCGACACGGTCTCGTCCAGGCGCGCCGCCTCCACCAGCAGGACGGCGGCGGCCAGGGCCAGCCGGTCGGGAGCCGCCTTGGCCGGGCCGGCCTCGTCGGCGAACAGGGACATCAGTCGTTTCAGCATGGCTCCCCCTTACTCTTGCAGGGCTGCCGGCGCAACGGGCGGCTTGTGCCGGGCGTTCCCGCGCCCCACCTGTGCGGGCGACCGAGACAGGCTGACGAAGATGCTGAACATGATCGCCGACCCCCGCCGCTTCGCCCCCGCGGCGGCCCGCAACCGGGGGCCGATCCTGGAGGTCCTGCGCACCGTGCTGCCCGCGGAGGGCGCCGTGCTGGAGGTGGCGAGCGGCAGCGGCGAGCATGCCGTCGCCTTCGCCGACGCGCTGCCCGGCCTGCGCTGGATCGCCACCGACCCCGACCCGGAGAACCGCGCCAGCATCCAGGGCTGGATCGACGCGACGGGCATCCGCTCGGTGTGCGGCCCGCTCGACCTGGACGCCGCGTCGGCCGACTGGCCGGTGGACCGGGCCGACGCGGTCGTCTGCGTCAACATGATCCACATCGCCCCGTGGGAGGCGTGCCTGGGCCTGCTGGCCGGGGCCGCCCGGGTGCTGCCGGCCGGCGCGCCGCTCTACCTCTACGGCCCCTTCCGCCGCGGCGGCGCCCATACCGCCCCCTCCAACGCCGAGTTCGACGCCAGCCTCAGGGCCCGCGACCCCGCCTGGGGCGTGCGCGACCTGGAGGCGGTGACGGAGGCCGCGGAGCGCGCGGGCTTCCACCCGGACCGGGTGGTGGAGATGCCGGCCAACAACCTCTCCGTGGTGTTCCGCCGGCGCTGAGGCCATCCGCGCGGAAGCACCCGCCTTCGTTGACTCCGGAGCCGGCGCCGCGTCACCATGGGCTACCCCCAAGGGGGTGGGCCTGCGGGGGCGGGCGCTGCGCGGGAGTGGCCTTTGGTGGACGTGCCGGTGGTGGACGACGTCGGGGCCGGCGTCGCGGAGCGGATCGACCGCCAGCTGCGGGAGACGCTGCGCGGCTATTCCGACGCCATCGCGGTGTTCGGGCCCGACGACCGGGTGATCTTCACCAACGCACGCTACCACGAGCTCTTCCCCCATTCCCCGCCGCCGGGCGAGATCCTGGGCTGGAGCTATGAGGACCTGCTGCGCCGGTCCGTCGCGACAGGGCAGGTGGGGGTGGCGCTGGCCCTCAACGACCCCGAGGCCTACGTGGCCCAGCGCATGGCCGAGCGCGCCCGGCTGCGCGGCCGCACCCTGCGCGAACTCCCCATCGGCGACCGCTGGTACCGGGCGGCGGAGGAGAGCATCGCCGACGGCGGCATCGTCATCGCCTACAGCGACATCACCGACCGGCGGGCGGCCGAGGACGCGCTGAAGGCCGCCAAGGCCATGACCGAGCGCACCAACGCCATCCTGCGCTCGGCCATGGAGGCCATCCCGGGCGGCTTCATGGTGATGGACGAGCAGTTCAACTTCCTGATCTGGAGCAGCGGCTGGCCGGAGATCGGCGGCGCCTCGGAGGAGATCGTCCGCGCGCATCCCAACATGCGCTCGCTGGCCCTCTGGCAGGCGCGGCGCGGCGACTATGACCACATCCGCATCGACCCCGTGAAGTTCGCGCCCGAGGTCATCGAGGCGACCCCCTGCCTGAAGCGGCTGATCGAGCTGCAGGCCGCCCGCGGCCCCGGCGACCCCATCTCCGAGGAGGAGCGGGTCGCCATGGTGGAGTGGGTGATGCTGCGCTACCGCCCCGAGGGGCGCCCGGACGGGGAGCGGGCGGAGAGTTCCGGCACCGTGCGGGTCGGCGGGCGCGGCGGCCGGGTCATCGAGTTCCGCCGCAACCGCGTGCCGGGCCTGGGCTGGGTCTCCATCTACAACGACGTGACCGAGCAGCGCCGGCAGGCGGAGGCGACCGCGCGGGCGCGCGCCGAGGCGGAGGAGGCGCTGGCCGAGCTGCGCGCCACCCAGGAGAGCCTGGTGGAGGCGGAGCGGCTGGCCTCGCTGGGCGGGCTGGTCGCCGGCGTCGCGCACGAGCTGAACACGCCGGTCGGCATCGGCTACACCGCCGCCAGCTTCCTCTCCGACCGGCTGCGCGACTTCCGGGCCCAGGTCGAGTCCGGCCAGGTCCGCCGCTCCGACCTCACGGAGTTCCTGGACCTGGTGGAGGAGACGGCGAACCTGCTGACCGTCAACACCGGCCGGGCCTCGCGCCTGGTGCAGAGCTTCAAGAACGTCGCGGTGGACCAGACCAGCGACGAGCGGCGGCGCTTCGAGCTGCGCGGCTACCTGGAGGAGATCGCGCTCAGCGTCGGGCCGCAGTGGAAGCGGCCGGGCCACGCGCTGGAGATCGACTGCCCCGCCGGGATCGAGATGGACGGCTACCCCGGCGCGCTCAGCCAGGTGGTCGCCAACCTGATCGTGAACGCCACCGTCCACGCCTATCCCGACGGGCGGGCGGGGCGGCTGTCGCTCTCGGTCGCCCGGGCAGGGCCGGACCGGGTGGAGCTGGTCTTCGCCGACGACGGCGACGGCATCGCGCCGGAGCACCTGCCTCGCATCTTCGACCCCTTCTTCACCACCCGCCGTGGCACCGGCTCCACCGGGCTCGGCCTCAACATCGTCTACAACCTGGTGACCGGCACGCTGGGCGGCCGCGTCGAGGTGCGCAGCGCGCCGGGCGCCGGCACCCGCTTCGTCCTGCGCCTGCCGCTGACCGCACCCCAGGCGGCGGCCGAGGCGGCCCCGGCCTGAGCCCTCACGCGCCGGGCACGTAGTGGCCCTCCTCGGCCTTGCGCTTGCGCCGCCGCGCCGCCGCCAGGTTCAGCGCCTCCACCGCGACCGAGAAGGCGATGGCGAAGTACAGGTAGCCCTTGGGGATGTGGAAGTGCAGCCCGTCGGCCACCAGCGCCACGCCCACCAGGATCAGGAAGCTCAGCGCCAGCATCTTGACCGTCGGGTGGCGCTGCACGAAGGCGCTGGTCGGGCCGGAGGCGAACAGCATGACCGCGACCGCGATGATGACGGCCGTCATCATGACCGCCAGATGGTCGGACATGCCGACCGCGGTGATGACGCTGTCCAGCGAGAAGACGATGTCCAGAATCATGATCTGCGTCACCACCGACGCGAAGCTGACGGCGGCGCGGGTCGGGCCGATGTCCTCGTCCTGGCCTTCCATGCTGTGGTGGACCTCGTTGGTGCCCTTGTAGATCAGGAACAGCCCGCCCAGCAGCAGGATGAGGTCGCGGGTCGACACCTCCAGGTCGAAGACGGTGAACAGCGGCTGCGTCAGCGTCACGATCCAGGCGATGGAGGCCAGCAGCGCCAGCCGGGTGATCAGCGCCAGCGCCAGGCCGATCTTGCGCGCGCGGTCCTGCTGCTCCTTCGGCAGGCGGCCGGCCATGATCGAGATGAAGATGATGTTGTCGATGCCCAGCACGATCTCCAGCGCCGTCAGCGTCAGCAGGCTCGCCCAGGCGCTGGGGTCGGATATCCATTCGAACATGCGGGTACGCCTCCGTCGTGCAGGACCGCCCCCTGAACAGGAGGAACGCTGCCGGTGTTTCACCCGCGGCCGAATTCCGGCCCCGGCGGTTGCGCGGGAACGCCGCCGGGGCCATTCTCTGGTGAGCCATTCTCTGGTGAGATTGCGCGGGAGCCCGGCGATGTCCCTGACCATCAAGAGCGACGAGGCCGAACGGCTGGCGCAGGAGCTGTGCTCGCTGACCGGCGAGAGCGTCGAGGATGCCGTCACCAGGGCGCTCGCCGACCGCATCGCCCGCCAGCGCGAGGTGGAGCGGAAGAGGAACGTCCTCATCGCCATCAGCGAGGAATTCGCCCGGCTGCCCGTCCTCGACGACCGTACGGACGACGAAATCCTCGGCTACAACGACATCGGGGCCTGGGATTGATCGCCCTCGACAGCTCGGCCGTCCTCGCCATCCTGCTCCGGGAACCGGAACGGGAGGAGTTCGCCCGGATCATCGCGGATGCCGATGGAACGGTGATGTCGGCGGTGACCTTGCTGGAGTGCCGGATGGTCGTCGGCAACCGGGCCGGAGAGCCCGGCCTGCGGTCGCTGGAGCG
>DASPKT010000360.1:0-9267 GCA_035627915.1 Azospirillaceae bacterium | reverse complement strand
CACCTGCGCACCGGCCTCCACCGCCGCCTCCAGATGGTCGCGCATCACGTCGAAGCCGACCACCGCGTGGCCCGCCTTGATCAGGTTCTTCGCCATGGGCAGGCCCATGTTGCCCAGCCCGATGAACGCAACCGTCGCCATCGTTTCCTCCCGTATTCTTTCGTTCTTTCCGGCCCGCGCGACCGCGCTCAGCCGAAGCTCAGCTCGTCGGCGCCCAGGGGGCGGAAGTGGCGGGCAACATCGGCCTCGCCCACCTCGGCCAGGGTCGCCGGGTTCCACTTGGGGTTCCGGTCCTTGTCCACGATGGTGGCGCGGATGCCCTCGTACACGTCGTGGCCGTCCAGCACCGCCCGGGTCATCCGGTACTCAAGCTTCAGCGCCTCGTCGAAGGACAGGCGCTCGCCCTGGCGCAGCTGGGACAGCGTGACCTTCAGGCTGGTGGGGGAGTTGCGCAGCAGCCCGGCCCGGGTCTGGGCGGCCCACTCGGTCCCCTCCCGCTCCAGCGCCGCGACGATCTCCTCCACCGTGTCGAAGCCGAAACAGCGGTCGATGGCCGGGCGCAGCGCCGGCAGGGTCGCCTCGCCCGGGTCCGCCGCGTGGCGGGCCAGCACGGCGTCGACCGCCGCGTGCGCGTCGCCGGACCAGTCGGCAGAGGCGAGGTCGGCGACCAGCGCGTCCAGCGCCTCGGACGGCACGAAATGCGTGCCGATGCCGGCGTAGAGCAGGTCGGCGGCGCCGAGCCGGGCGCCGGTCAGCCCCAGCCAGGTGCCGATGCGCCCCGGGCAGCGCGGCAGGAAGAAGGTGCCGCCCACGTCGGGGAACAGGCCGATGCCCGTCTCCGGCATGGCGAACAGCGCCTTCTGCGTGACCACCCGGTGCGAGCCGTGCACGGAGATGCCGACCCCGCCGCCCATGGCGATGCCGTCCAGCAGCGCCACGTAGGGCTTCGGCAGGGTCTTGACCCGGTGGTCCAGCCGGTACTCTTCGCGGAAGAAGTCGCGGGCGGCCTGCCCGTCGCCCTCGCCGCGCCGCGCGGCCAGACCGCTGTCGTAGATGGCGCGGATGTCGCCGCCGGCGCAGAAGGCCCGGTCGCCGGCGCCGCGCACCACCACCGCCTTCACGCCCGGGTCCGCCGCCCAGGCGTCCAGCCGGGGATGCAGGTGGCGGATCATGTCCGTGGTCAGCGCGTTCAGCGCCTTCGGCCGGTTCAGCGTGGCGACGCCGACGGCGCCGCGCACCTCGAACAGCACGTCCTCGAAGGTCATGGTATCGCCCGCCATGGGATCAGGCGCCCAGCAGGCGGCGGGCGATGATGACCCGCATGATCTCGTTGGTGCCCTCCAGGATCTGGTGGACGCGGAGGTCGCGGACGTAGCGCTCCACCGGGTACTCCTTGATGTAGCCGTAGCCGCCGTGCAGCTGCAGCGCGTCGTTGCAGATCTTGAAGCCGAGGTCGGTGGCGAAGCGCTTGGCCATGGCGCAGTAGGTCGTCGCCTCCGGGTGTTTGTTGTCCAGCGCCCAGGCGGCGCGGTGGACCATCAGGCGCGAGGCCTCCAACTCCGTCGCCATGTCGGCGAACTTGAACTGCAGCGCCTGGAACTCGTTCAGCGCCTTGCCGAAGGCCTTGCGCTCCGCCATGTAGCCGCGCGCCTGGTCCAGGCAGGCGCGCGCCCCGCCCAGCGAGCAGGAGGCGATGTTGATGCGGCCGCCGTCCAGCCCCTTCATGGCGAAGGTGAAGCCCTGCCCCTCCTCGCCCAGCCGGTTGGCGACCGGCACCTTGCAGTCCTCGAAGATCACGGTCGCGGTGGGCTGGCTGTTCCAGCCCATCTTCTTCTCCTTCTTGCCGAAGGAGAGGCCGGGCGTGCCCTTCTCCACCACCAGGCAGGAGACGCCCTTGGGGCCCGGGCCGCCGGTGCGCACCATGACGACGTAGACGTCGGAGACGCCGGCGCCCGAGATGAAGGCCTTGGAGCCGTTCAGCACGTAGTGGTCGCCCACCCGCTCCGCCTTGGTGCGCAGGGCCGAGGCGTCGGAGCCCGAGCCGGGCTCGGTCAGGCAGTAGCTGGCGATGAGGTCCATGCTCATCAGCCCGGGCAGGAAGCGGGCGCGCTGCTCATCGTTGCCGAAGGTGTCGATCATCCACGCCGCCATGTTGTGGATGGAGATGTAGGCGGCGGTGGAGACGTCCCCGTAGGACAGCTCCTCGAACAGGATGGCGGCGTCGAGGCGGGTCAGGCCGGTGCCGCCGAACTCCTCTCGGCAATAGAGCCCGGCGAAGCCGAGCTTGGCCGCCTCGCGCAGCTTGTCCACGGGGAAGTGGCCGGTCTCGTCCCACTCCGCGGCATGCGGGGCCAGGTGCTCCGCCGCGAAACCGCGGGCGAGGTCCTGGAAGGCGCGCTGGTCTTCGGTAAGCTGGAAATCCATGGGAACGCTCGTCCCTCTCCCGTGGGATATTTTATTTCCCGGGATCATAGGCCCGTCCCTACCCCTGTCAATCGCGCCGCCGACATAGGCCCCGCGCACCGCCGGGGGACGTCCCCGGGGAACCGCGGGGGGCGCGACCTGTTCTTCCGGACGGGGTGCCTATCCCGCCCCGATCCTTCCTGGACCGGTGACCCGCATGAAGCTCGCCGTCGTGCTGAACAGCTCCGCCGGGACCCTGCTGGGGACCCCGATCGTCGACGCCGTCGCCACCGTCGAGCGCGGCTTCATCGAGGCCGGGAACGAGGTGACCTGCGCCGCCACCCCCGGCGAGGACGTGGCCGAGGCCATCCGCAAGGCGGTGCACGGCGACGCCGAGGTGGTGGTGGTCGGCGGCGGCGACGGCACCATCGCCACGGCGGCCCAGCTGCTGACCGGCACCGGCAAGGCGCTGGGCATCCTGCCGCTGGGCACCATGAACCTGCTGGCGAAGGACCTGCGCATCCCGGCCGACCTCTCCGAGGCGGTGCAGGCGCTGGCGCACGGCCATATCCGCGCCATCGACGCGGGCGAGGTCAACGGCCGGCCCTTCCTCAACAACTCGGTCATCGGCCTCTACCCCCGCATGGTGGAGGAGCGCGAGCACCAGCGCCGCGCCCACGGCATCCGCAAGTGGCCGGCCATGGGGCTGGCGGCGGTCAAGGCGCTGTCCGACTTCTCCCGGCTGGAGGTCGCGGTGGACCTCGGCGACGGGCCGCAGCGGCTGAAGACGCCCGTGCTGGCGGTCGCCAACAACGTCTACGACCAGGGCTTCGGCCAGTTCATCAAGCGCCATTCCCTGAACGAGGGGGTGCTGGGCGTCTACGTCGCCAAGCACCGCCGCGCCGCGCGCTTCCTGCGGCTGGCGGCGAAGCTGGTGCTGGGCGGCTGGCAGCAGGACCCGCAGCTGGACGTCTACCGCGCCACCAAGCTGACCGTGTACGCCAACCGCCCGGTGCTGCGCGTCGCCAACGACAGGGAGGTGCACTCCATGGCGACGCCGCTGCACTACCGCATCCTGCCGGGCGCGCTGCGCGTGCTCGTCCCGGCGGAGGACGAACCGGCGCAGGAGGCGCCGACCAGCCTCGCCCGCTCGGCCTGAAGGGAACCGCCCGCCCATGGTGCTGCGCCGCCTCGCCCACATCTCCGACCTGCATTTCGGCCGCACCGACCCCGGGGTGGTGCGGGCGCTGCACGCCGACCTGGTGTCGCAGGAGCCCGACCTGATCGTGGTCAGCGGCGACCTCACCCAGCGCGCCCGGCCGGAGCAGTTCCGGGCCGCCAAGGATTTCCTGGAGGCGCTGCCGGCGCCCTGGATGGTGGTGCCGGGCAACCACGACATCCCCGTCTACAACCTGGCCCGGCGCTTCACCGACCCCTTCGCCAACTACCGCCGCTTCATCGCCGAGGAGATGAACCCCTTCCGCCACGACGGCGACATGGCGGTGCTGGGGCTGAACACGGTGCGCTCCTTCATCATGGACTTCGCGGAAGGGCGGGTGAACCGGCGGCAGATGAGCCGGGTGCTGGACTGCTTCCGCGGCATCGGGCCTGAGGTCTTCAAGGTCGTCTTCACCCACCATCCCTTCCTGCCGCCGCCCGACAAGCCGGGGGAGCGGCTGGTGGGCCGCGCGCGGGCGGCGCTGAAGGCGCTGGAGGAGGCAGGCGTGGACCTGCTGCTGGCCGGCCACCTGCACAAGGCCTATTCCGGCGACGTGATGAGCCACCATGCCCATGTCGCCCGCTCCATCCTGGTGGCGCAGGCCTCCACCGCCACCTCCACCCGGCTGCGGGCGGAGCCCAACGCCTACAACGTCATTGACGTGGCCCCGCCGCGCCTCACCATCAACGTCCGCTCCTGGGAGGGGGCGTGCTTCATGCCGGGCCTCTCCAGCACCTTCGAGAAGCGCGGCGACATCTGGCACCGCACCGCCACCGACAGCGGCCTCGCCGCCATCGACGCCATGCGGGCGGCCAAGGCGGG
The DNA here is from genome assembly GCA_035627915.1 of Azospirillaceae bacterium. Classification (GTDB taxonomy): domain Bacteria; phylum Pseudomonadota; class Alphaproteobacteria; order Azospirillales; family Azospirillaceae; genus DASPKT01. The sequence goes on along the minus strand of DASPKT010000360.1, from coordinate 4,823 downwards.
GTGAGGCGGCGGCCGGGTGCCGCCCCCCTGCGACCATTGGACCGGTACGGCTTGAGCGGGCCGCTCCCGCGGGCGTAGCATGCCGCCCGCCCCTCATCCTTCACCGGCAGCGCCACGACCATGTCCGACAACCCCCGCCCCTTCCCGCCCGCCGGCGCCTTCCCCCGCGTCCGCCCCCGCCGCAACCGGGCCGACGCCTGGACCCGCCGGCTGGTGGCGGAGACGCGGCTGTCGGTGGACGACCTGGTCTGGCCCGTCTTCGCGCTGGACGGGGAGAACCGGCGGGAGCCCGTCGCCTCCATGCCGGGGGTGGAGCGGATGTCGCTGGACCTGCTGGTGCCGGCGGTGGCCGAGGCGGCGGAGCTGGGAATCCCCTGCGTCGCGCTGTTCCCCGTGCTGCCCGCGGAGATGAAGAGCGAGGACGCGGCGGAGGCCGCCAACCCCGACAGCCTGATGTGCCGCGCCATCCGCACCCTGAAGCGCGAGCTGCCCCAGATGGGCATCCTCGCCGACGTGGCGCTCGACCCCTACACCAGCCACGGGCATGACGGGCTGGTGCGCGACGGCCGCGTGCTGAACGACGAGACGGTGGCGGTGCTGGTTGCCCAGGCCCTGGTGCAGGCGGAGGCCGGCTGCGACATCGTCGCGCCGTCGGACATGATGGACGGGCGCATCGGCGCCATCCGCGACGCGCTGGATGCGCGCGGCCTGCACCTCGCCCGCATCTGCTCCTACGCCGCCAAGTACGCCTCCGCCTTCTACGGGCCCTTCCGCGAGGCGGTGAACTCCGGCGGCTTCCTGAAGGGCGACAAGCGCACCTACCAGATGGACCCCGCCAACACCGAGGAGGCCCTGCGCGAGGTGGCGCTGGACCTGCAGGAAGGGGCGGACATGGTGATGGTGAAGCCGGGCCTGCCCTATCTCGACGTCGTGCGGCGGGTGAAGGAGACGTTCGGGGTCCCGACCTTCGCCTACCAGGTCAGCGGCGAGTACGCGATGATGAAGGCCGCCGCCGGCAACGGCTGGCTGGATTACGACAAGGTGCTGCTGGAGACCCTGCTGGGGTTCCGCCGGGCGGGGGCCGACGCCATCCTGACGTATGGCGCCGTCGAGGCGGCCCGCCTGCTCGCGCGGGGGTAGCACCCTCCGCCCGGATAGGTGGAAGGGGGATGTCGGCTAGGACCGCCCCCCGCGCGGAGCCGCGCCCCCGATACCCGCGTTGCATCCCCGAGCGGCCATGCCGGCCGCCTTGGGGAACCGGGTCTTGGCGGCGTCACGTCTTCTCCTCGCATCGGTCCTGCTCTGCCTCGCCCTCGGCGGGTGCGCCGCCCATGCCCCGCCCGCGCGGGCGCAGGGGGTGGCGGAGGGCACGGCGCTGGACCCCGCCCCGTTCCGGCCGCTGGCCCGCTGGGTGGCATTGCGCTTCGGCATGGACGAGCTGCCGCTGCCGGCCGTGGTCGCCAGCCGGCAGATGCTGGAGAGCACCGACCGCCGCATGAACCTGGCGCGGTCGGGCGAGCGGATGCGGGCGCTCTACACCCCCGGGATCATCGTCCTGTCGCCGGAGACCTGGGACCCGCGCGACCCGCTGGAGCTGAGCTTCGTCGTGCACGAGCTGGTGCACCACGCCCAGATCATGAGCGGCCGCCAGGCCCCCTGCCCGGAGGCGCTGGAGGAGGAGGCCTACATCCTCCAGAACGCCTGGCTGGAGGAGCAGGGCCGCCCGCCCCTCTACGATCCCCATTGGATCACCGACCGGGCGCGCTGCCGCTGAGGCCCCGCCGGCCGACGGGCCTCACTCGTACTCGGCCCAGGTCTCGCCGGACTTCTCCTTGTAGAAGATCTTTATCTTGGACACGGAGCAGAGGTCGAAGCCGTACCACTCCGCCTCCTCGCCGTCGTCGTAGACGACCTTGAGGTCCCATTGGCAGGACTTCTGCTTGCGGTGGAAGCTGATGTCGACCCGCTCGCCGTCGCCCAGCACGTCGCGGCCCAGCACGTCCTCCTCCCACTCGTCCGACTTGGAGGGGGCGACGTAGACCTGGTCGATGGTGTAGCCGGTCCGGTTGGTCAGCGAGAAGTCCTGCTTCCCCTCCGCCGCGGCGGTACCGGCCAAGCTGAGCGAAAGCAGCGCCGTCGCCGCGATGGTCCCGAGCCTCATGGATTGCCCCCTCCGTCGTTCCCGGCCGCGCCGGCTCATCGAAGGGGGTAGGCTATCACGGGCGGAAAGCCCGGTCCCACCCGGGACTTAACGGTGGCGCTCGAAGAAGGCGGCGATGCAGCGGTCGTGCCAGACGCCGCCCTTGCCGTGGAAGCCGACATGGCCGCCATGGGCGGGCAGCAGCGGGTGCAGCGCCGGCACGGCGGCCCAGTCGAAGCGCCGGTAGGGCCCGGGCGGTATCCAGGGATCGTCGAGCGCGTGCACGACCAGGGTCGGCACCGCGATGCGGCCCATGAACCCTGCCGCCGAGTTGGCGCGGTAGTAGGCCTCCGCCCCGTCCCAGCCGTTCATCGGGCCCACCACCAAGTCGTCGAACTCCCAGATGGAGCGGGAGCGCAGCACCGCGTCGCGCCAGCGGGCCTCCAGCGGCTGCCGCCCCGGCGCCAGCCACTCCCGCTTCATCGCCGCCAGCAGCCAGCGGTGGTAGAACCGGTTGGAGGGGTGCTGGAAGTGCCGGGAGCTGTCGGCGAGGTCGATGGGGGCGGAGACCGCGGCCGCGGCCCGCACCGGCAGGGGGAAATCCCCCTCCCCCATGAACTTCAGCAGCATGTTGGCGCCGAGCGAATAGCCCGCCAGCACTACCCCGCGCCCCGCCCACTCCGGCGCCAGCTGCGCCAGCACCCGGCGCAGGTCGCCGCTGCGGCCGGCATAGTAGTGCTCCCGGCAGAGCGGCCGGGACGGGCCGGCGGCGCGCAGGTTCAGGCGCAGCACCGGATATCCCCGCGCCAGCAGCGCGGCGGCGGTGGCGCGGATGTAGGCGGAATCCTCGCACCCCGTCAGCCCGTGCAGCAGCACCGCAAGCGGGCGGCCGTCGTCGCCGTCCGGCCGGGCCAGCGTGCCTAGAAGCACGTCGCCGGTGCCGTCCTCCATGGGAAAGCGCCGCACCTCGCCTGCCGGCAGCGGATGCACCGTGCGGCGCAGGAAGTTGCGCAGGGTCTGCAGGTGCGGCCCGTGCCAGGGCCAGCGCGGCCGGAACTCGGGAAAGGCGGACGCCGCCTCAGCCATCGCGCAGGAAGGCCTCGACCGCGCGCAGCTGCGCCTCCTCCATCAGGGCCGGGGCGTGGCCGGTCTCCGGCACCTCCACCAGGGTGGTGGGCGGCCCCTCGATCAGCATGCGCTGCGCCGTCTCGTTCGGCAGCAGGTCCGACTCGGTGCCGCGCACCAGCAGGACCGGGCAGCGCACCGACTTCCACACCGGCCACAGGTCGACGTCGCCGATGGGGGCGGTCTTGAAGAGGCGGGAGATGCCGGGATCGTAGGCCATGCGAAAGCTGCCGTCCGGCTGCGCCACGGCGCTGTGGCGGGCCAGGTGCGCCCACTGCGCGTCGGTCAGCCTGCCGAAGCCGGAATAATGCGTGCGCAGGTACGCCTCCACCTCCGCCTCCGTGGCGAAGGCGGGGTCGGTGCCGACGTAGGAGGCCAGCCGCTCCAGCGCCGCCTTGGGCACGAAGGGGCCGACGTCGTTGACCACCAGCCGGCGGATGGGGGAGTTCGGCTGGGCCGCCAGCAGCAGCCCGATCAGCCCGCCCATGGAGGTGCCGACCCAGTCCACGCTCTCCACGTCCAGCCGCGCGATCAGCGCCGCCATGTCGGCGAGGTACTGGGGATAGCCGTAGAGGTCGGGGTTGGCGAGCCGCCCGCTGCGCCCGCGCCCGACCACGTCGGGGCAGACGATACGGGCGCCCAGGCGCTCCGACAGCCGCTCCGCCAGCACGTCGAAGTCGCGGCCGTTGCGGGTCAGCCCGTGCACGCACACGATGGTGCGCGGGCCCTGGCCCCACTCCCAGTAGGCGACCCGGTGGAAGCCGGTGGCGGAGAGGCCGAGGAAGGCGCGTTCGGCCGGAGCGCGTGCGGTGAGCGTCGTCATGCCCGATTGCCTATCATGGCGGCGTGCGCGGGAAAAGACGCGGAATCTGCGGGCTCCCCGCCGCGCGCCCCCTCACTCGGCGGCGCGGGCGTGCGGCGGCGGGACCATGCGCTGCTCGGGCAGGAACGCCCTGTCCTCCACCACCACGAAGCGGCCGGCGTAGAAGCCGTTGAAGTTGGTCCGCGTGGCCGTGGTGTAGGCGCCGGCCTGCCCGATCTCGATCCAGTCGCCCTCGCGCACGTCGGAGGGCAGCATGTAGGGGCCGGCCAGGCTGTCGAAGCAGTCGCAGGTGGGCCCGAACAGCGAGAAGGGCGCCGGCTCCCCCGTCGCCTCGCCGCCCGGGCGGATGACCCGCATGGGGAAGAGGATGCCCGGGAACTTCAGGTCGGCCAGGCTGCCGTACACGCCGTCGTTGATGTAGAGGTGCTCGCCCCGGCGCAGCTCCACCTTCACGACCAGGCTGGCGCCGGACGCGACCAGCCCGCGGCCGGGCTCGCACCAGAGCGCGCAGTCGGCGGGGCGGCGGATGCCCTCCAGCCCCGCGCGGATCGCCTCCATGTAGTCGGCCAGCGGCGGCGGCTCGGACCCGACGTAATGGGTGGGGAAGCCGCCGCCCACGTCGATGACCGAGGGCTCCGTCCCCGCCGCCTCGAAGCACTCGCCCACCAGCCGCAGGGCGGCGGTGTAGGAGCTGGGCATCAGGCACTGCGAGCCCACGTGGAAGGAGATGCCGGA
>DASPKT010000359.1:0-11477 GCA_035627915.1 Azospirillaceae bacterium | reverse complement strand
CACCTGCGCACCGGCCTCCACCGCCGCCTCCAGATGGTCGCGCATCACGTCGAAGCCGACCACCGCGTGGCCCGCCTTGATCAGGTTCTTCGCCATGGGCAGGCCCATGTTGCCCAGCCCGATGAACGCAACCGTCGCCATTCCTGTCTCCATCGATCCGCCGCCCGGTGTTCGCCCGGTCGGAGTGCTGAAAGAAGCGGCCGGGGCCCGGGAGGCACCCCGGCCGCCCCAGGCGCGCGGCCCGGGGAGGATCGGGCCGCGCGGGGAACGGCCGGGCGGCTCAGCCCATCGTCGGGATGACGAAGCTGGCACCCTCCTTGACGCCGGAGGGCCAGCGCGCGGTCACCGTCTTGGTCCGGGTGTAGAAGCGGACGCTGTCGGGCCCGTGCTGGTTCAGGTCGCCGAAGCCGGAGCGCTTCCAGCCGCCGAAGGTGTAGTAGGCCAGCGGCACCGGGATCGGCACGTTGATGCCGACCATGCCGACCTCCACCCGGCTGGCGAAGTCGCGGGCGGTGTCGCCGTCGCGGGTGAAGATGGCGACGCCGTTGCCGTACTCGTGCTCGCTGGGCAGGCGCAGGGCGGCCTCGTAGTCGTCCGCGCGCACCACCGACAGGACCGGCCCGAAGATCTCCTCGCGGTAGATGCGCATGGCGGGCGTGACCCGGTCGAACAGGCAGCCGCCCATGTAGAAGCCGTTCTCGTAGCCCTGCAGGCGGAGGTCGCGGCCGTCCACCAGCAGCTCCGCCCCCTCCTCGACGCCCAGGGCGACGTAGCCCTTCACCTTCTCCAGGTGGGCCCGCGACACGACCGGACCGAAGTCGGCCGTGGCGTCGGTTGAGGGGCCGACGCGCAGGGCGCGGACCCGCGGCACCAGCTTCTCCACCAGCGCGTCCGCCGTCTCCCGGCCGACCGGCACGGCGACGGAGATCGCCATGCAGCGCTCGCCGGCCGAGCCGTAGCCGGCGCCGATCAGCGCGTCCGCGGCCTGGTCGAGGTCGGCGTCCGGCATGATCAGCGCATGGTTCTTGGCGCCGCCGAAGGCCTGCACCCGCTTCCCGTTGGCGGTGCCGCGGGCATAGATGTACTCGCCGATCGGGGTCGAGCCGACGAAGCCGATGGCCTTCACGTCGGGATGGTCGAGCAGCGCGTCCACCGCCTCCTTGTCGCCGTTCACCACGTTCAGGATGCCGGCGGGCAGCCCTGCCTCCAGCATCAGCTCGGCCAGGCGCAGCGGCACCGAGGGGTTGCGCTCCGACGGCTTCAGGACGAAGGCGTTGCCGCAGGCGATGGCGGGCGCGAACTTCCACATCGGGATCATGGCGGGGAAGTTGAACGGCGTGATGCCGGCGACCACGCCCAGCGGCTGGCGCATCGAGTAGATGTCGATGCCGGGGCCCGCCCCTTCCGTGAACTCGCCCTTCAGCAGGTGCGGGATGCCGATGGCGAACTCCACCACCTCCAGCCCGCGCTGGATGTCGCCGCGGGCGTCCGCGACGGTCTTGCCGTGCTCGCGCGCCAGCAGCAGCGCCAGCTCCTCGTAGTCGCGGTGCAGCAGCTCCAGGAACCGGAGGAGCACGCGGGCCCGCTTCTGCGGGTTCGTCGCGGCCCAGGCGGGCTGCGCCGCCTTCGCGTCAGCGACGGCCGCGGCCACGTCGGCGGCACCGGCGAGCGGCACCTCGGCGGCCAGGTCGCCGGTCATGGGGATGAACACCTGGCCGAAGCGCCCGCCGGTGCCGGGAACGCGCTTGCCGCCGATGAAGTGGTGGAGCCGGTGCGTCATTCTGTTTCCTCCCTGTTTGAGGGACAGAAATACTGTTGCCGGTCTGCGCCCGGCAAGGTGAGAATCGGCACCTTCGCCGTGCAGAAATCCACATACCCCCAAAGGTACCGGCATGGGCACCCGCTTCGACTGGGACGACCTCCAGGCCTTCCTCGCCGTCGCCCGCGCCGGGCGCCTGACCGCGGGCGCGCGCCGGCTCGGCGTGGACCACAGCACGCTCAGCCGGCGCATCGCGGCGCTGGAGGAGGCGCTGGGCGCGCCGCTGTTCCACCGCGACCCCATGGGCTACACGCCCACCGAGCACGGCGAGAGGCTGCTGGAGACGGCGGAGGCTATGGAGAGCCTGGCGCTGGGCATCCAGGGCGAGCTGACGGGCACGCGCCAGAGCGTGACGGGTGCCGTGCGCGTCGGCGCGCCGGACGGCTTCGGGACCCGCTTCCTGGCGCCCCGCATGGCGGAGCTCGGCCGGCGCCATGCCGGGCTGGAGGTGCAGCTGGTGGCCATGCCGCGCATCTTCAGCCTGTCCAAGCGCGAGGCCGACATCGCCATCGGCCTCAGCCAGCCCACCCAGGGGCGCCTGCACGCGCGCAAGCTGACCGACTACGAGCTGGGGCTCTACGCGGCCCCCGCCTACCTGGACGGGCAGCCCGCGATCACCGGGATGGAGCAGCTGACCGCGCACCGGTTCGTCGCCTACATCGACGACCTGATCTTCACGCCCGAGCTCGACTACCTGCCCCATGTCTCGCGCGACATCCGGCCCTTCCTGAAGAGCACCAGCATCGTCGCCCAGCTGGAGGCGGTCCGGGCCGGGGCGGGGATCGGCGTGCTGCCCTGCTTCCTGGCGGCGCCGGACCCCGGGCTGGTGCGGGTGCTGCCGGACGAGGTGCGGCTGACCCGCGCCTTCTGGCTGCTGGTCCACAGCGACCTGCGCCGGCTGGCCCGCGTGCGCGCCGTCGCCGACTTCATCGCCGAGGAGGTGGCGGCCGCGGCGGCGCTGTTCTCGCCGTCGGCGTGAGGAACCCCGCCGCCGCACGGCTTTCCTTGAGATCGTCAACACACATGACTATCTTCGGCGCACGACCACGAGGGCGAGGAAAGCGCGCATGTCGGAATGGAATGAGGAGTTCCTCGCCGCCCTGACCAAGGTCCGCCAGGAGAACATCGCCCGCCTGCTGATCCGGTCGTTCCGGGTGCTGGAGGAGCGCATCCTGCAGCGGCTGTCCGAGCTGGGGCACGCCGAGATCCGCATGGTCCACCTGACGCTGTTGCGGAACATCGACCTGGAGGGCACGCGGATCACCGACATCGCCGACCGCGCGCAGCTGACCAAGCAGGCCATCGGCCAGCTCACCAAGCAGTGCGAGGAGGCGGGTTACGTCTACCGCGTCCCCGATCCCACCGACGGGCGCGCCAGCATCGTGCGCTTCACGGAGAAGGGGCGCACCCTGATGCTCCAGGTGGTGGAGCTCTGGAGCTGGATCGACGAGGAGCTGGTCCGGCAGATCGGCGAGCGCCGGCTGGCGACCCTGAAGTCCACCCTGCGGATGATCGTCCAGCCCTGAATCGGCCGGGGGCCGCGGGCGGCCGCCCATGCGGAACCGGGGCCGCCCCCGTCGGGACGGCCCCGGCCCGCGGCATGGCGGTTCAGTCCGCCTTCAGGAAGAAGGCGGCGATCTCGGCGGCGAAGCGGTCTGCGGCGTCGCGGTGGATCTGGTGGCCGACGCCCGGCATGTAGACGTGGCGCACCCGGACGTTCTGCTGGAGCACGCCCACCAGCATGGCGATGTCGTCCCGGCCGAGATGCCCGACCAGGTCCTGGTCCGCCTGCCAGTAGAGCGTCGGCGCCCGCACGCGGCGGAAGGCGTCCAGATGGTCGAACCCCTCGTTCAGCCGGGCGGAGACGGCGTGGGCGGGGATCTCGGGGTCCAGGTGGAGCTGGCTCTCCACCACCCGCTCCATCAGGGCGCGCGGCAGGAAGTCGCCGTTGCGGGGCGTGCCGCCCTCCAGGTAGGTGCGGTAGCCCTGGTGGAGCCGCCGGCGCTCCTCGTCGGAGAGGTCCAGGGGCGGGCGGGTCTCCAGCACCTTGCCCAGCGCCCGGATGCGCTGCTCGAACGGCACGTCGCGCCGGGGCAGGCCGATCCCATGCCCGGCGAAGGAGGCCACCGCTGCGGCGGCGGAATTGCCGGACGCCTTGTATGTCCGCAGCCGCTGCTCCAGCTCGACGAAGGCCGGCTTGATCCAGTGGCCGTGCCAGCGCGGCGCCTCCGACATCAGGAACGGCGCGTCCTCCGCGTTGAGGCCGGCGACCAGCGCCGGTTCGTTGGCGGCGACCCAGAGCGCGATCAGCCCGCCCAGCGAATGGCCGGAGACGACGGCCGGCTCGCCGACCCGCCCGCGCAGGAACGCCGCGACGTCGCCGCCGAAGTCCTGGACCCGGTAGGACCCGTCCGGCGCGCGGTCGGAGGCGCCGTGGCCGCGCATGTCCAGCATGAAGACGCGGAAGCGGTCGCACAGCCGCTGCGCGACCGGGATGTAGGTCTGCCAGCGCAGCGACATGCCGGGGATGAGGACCAGCGGCGGGCCGTTGTCGGGCCCCTCGGCGTAGGCGAGCGTCACCGCGCCGGCGTCGAAGCGGGCCTGGGCGTGCGTCGTGGTGCGGCCGCCCGCCTTGCACTCGAAGCTCTCCGGCAGGGCCGGCGCCGCCGCGGCGGGTGCGGACAGCAGGGCCGCCAGCCCGGCCGCGGCCAGCAGGGAGCGCAGCCCGCCGCGCCGGCGGGTCCTTGAATGGAGCGGCATGGTCTTCCTCAGAACCTGATGGTGGTGCGGATGCCGACCTGGCGCGGCGCGCCCGGCTTGCGGTAGGCGCGGTTGCCGGGGACGGAGAGCGCCGGCTGGCCGTAGAACTTGTTCTCCACGTAGTAGGTGTCGAACAGGTTGCGGGCGAACAGGGTCGCCGACCAGTCGGCCCCCTCCAGCGTCAGCTGGGCGTCGGTCACGTCGTAGGCGGGGATGTCGATGAAGGGCAGCGAGGCGTTGCCCTCGCCGATGAACTTCTTGCCGACATAGCGCCAGGACACGGACGGGATGAGGTCGAGGCCGGACTGGCCGAGCTGGAACCGGTATTCGGCCGACACCGACCCCAGCCATTTCGGCACCTCGGGGAAGGGCTGTCCGGACCGGTCGTAGGCGGGGGCGGCGCCGACCGCCGGGACCGCGATGTACTCGTCGAACTCCGCCTCGGTGTAGCTCAGCGTCCCGCGGACGGTCAGCGCCTCCGTGGGCCGGGCCGCCGCCTCCAGCTCGATGCCCTGGCTGTGCCCCTTGCCGGCGTTGGTGGTGGTCGGCGCGTAGGTGCCGGGCGCCACCTCCAGCCGGGTGTTGAGCTGCTGGTCCTCCAGCTCGGTGTAGAAGAGGGCGGCGTTGACCTGCAGGCGCTGGTCCAGCAGCTCCGCCTTCACGCCGACCTCGTAGTTGACCGAGGTCTCGTTCTCCACCGGCAGGTTCTGGGCCGGGGTGTTGGGAACCATCTTGGAGAAGCCGCCGCCCTTGAAGCCGGTGGCGACGGAGGCGTAGGCCGTGACCGCGTCGGACCAGAGGTAGCGCAGCGAGCCCATGGGGGAGAACCCCTTGAAGCTGTCGGACTGCGCCGTGTTGTTCAGGAAGTTGATGCGCGCCGAGCCGCCGGGGGCCGGCACCGTCACGTCGACCTGCAGCAGGGGCGTCTGGTCGACATGCTCGTAGGAGTACCGGGCGCCCAGCGCCAGCTCCAGCTTCTCCGTCACGGCGTAGGTGGCCTGGCCGAAGCCGGCCAGGCCCTTGCGGTCGATCGACACGTTGTCGCTGACCCGCCCGGGCACGATGAGGGCGCCGCCGACGCCGGAGTTCAGCCGCGACAGGCGGTTCTGCTCCAGCGTCTCCAGGTAGCCGTAGGTCCCCAGGATCCAGCGCAGCGACGGGCCGGTCTCGCCGGTCAGGCGGAGCTCCTGCGACGCGATCTCCTGGCGGGTGACGGCGCGGTTGGTCGCGTCGGCGGTGGGGATGCCGTCGATGTCGAACAGGTCCTCCGCCCTCAGGGCCCGGTAGCCGGTGATGGCGGTCAGGCCGAAGCTTCCGAGGTCGAGGTCGGTGGTCAGGCCGGCGCCGTAGTTCTCCACGTCGATGGTCTGCTCGGCCCCGGCGAAGGTGGTGTACTTCCGCCCGGCCAGCGCGTGGCCTTCCACGAAGGTGCCGCGGCGCGGCGCGGTCGGGTCGACGATGCGGTAGCGCAGCGCCGGGTCCGCGTCGCCCTGCGCGTCGAAGCGCCCCTCGCTGGAGCGGTAGTCCAGGGTCAGGGTGAAGCGCGCCGTCTCCGACGGTTCCGCGACGACGATGGCCCGGCCGCCGACCTTGTCGCGGTTGTCCTGGTCCTCGTCCCGCGCGGCGTTGTGCATGTAGCCGTCGGTCGTCGCGGCGAAGGCGCTGATGCTGACGTAGAGCCCCTCCGCGGCCGGGCCGCTGACCGAGCCGCTGGCCTGCACGGTGCCGAACTCCGCCAGCTCCAGCGTGGCCTTCCCCTCGGTCTCGTCGCCGGGCTTGCGGCTGACGATGTTGAGGGCGCCCGCCTCGGTGTTGCGGCCGAACAGGGCGCCCTGCGGCCCCCGCAGGATCTCGACCCGCTCCACCTCCAGGAAGTCGGCGGACCAGCCGAGGCTCGGGACGTAGACGCCGTCGACGAACACCGCGACCGAGGGCTCGACGACCGGCGAGGTGCCGACGCCGCGCACGGTCAGGAAGAACTGCTCGTCGTTCTGGCGCTGGCCCGCCTGGGAGAAGTAGAGGCCCGGCGTGCGGGAGAACAGGTCCTCCGTCTCCTTCAGCCCGGCGCGCTCCAGGCTCTCGCCGCTGAAGGCGGTGACGGCGACCGGGACCTCCTGCAGCGACTCGCTGCGCCGCCGCGCGGTGACGATGATCTCCTCCAGGGCGATCCCGTCGTCCGCCGGCGCCTGGGCGGCGGCACCGCCGGGGGCCGCCAGGGCGGCAAGGGCGACGGCGGAGCCGGTCAACCGGCGGGCAAGTGCGAAACCCCTCATGTGTCCCTCCCTCCCGCCCCTCCCGTGGGGGCGGCGTTTTCAGTTGTTGTCCCGCCCGGCGGGCATGCCCGTCCAGCCGGGTCCGTCAGTCCGCGCCGCCGGCCGCCCGGCGCGCCGCCCGGCCGGCGGCGGCGACCGCCAGCCCCGCCAGCGCGCAGGGCACCGCATAGCTCGAGAAGATCGCCGCCGTGCCCCAGCCCTGGGCGACCAGGACGCCGCCGGCCAGCGGCGCCGCGATGGAGCCCAGCCGCCCGACGCCCAGGGTCCAGCCGACACCGCTGGAGCGGACCGCCGGCGGGTAGGCCAGCGCCGCCAGGGCGCCGACGCCGATCACGCCGGCATTCGCCAGCAGGCCCGCGGCCAGCGCCATGGGGATGAGCGTCGCCGGCGACGCCATGGCGGGCCCGAATCCCAGCAGCGCCACGCCCAGCAGCAGGTAGGCCCCGCCGATGGGCCGCGCCGGGCCCCACCGGTCCACCAGCAGCCCGACGGCGACGCCGCCGACCATGCCGCCGGCGCTCAGGGCCGCCGTGGCGAAGGCCGCGTCCCGGAAGGCGAGGCCGGACCCGTGCAGCAGGCTGGGCAGCCAGCTCAGCAGGAAGAACAGCACCGCCATGGCGAGGAAGCCGGACGCCCAGAGGGCCAGCGTCATGCCCCGCCAGCGCGGCGCCAGGATGCCGAGGACGCTGCCCGCGCCGCCCTCCGGAGCGGTCTTGGCGCGCGGCAGCCGCACCGCCAGCACCGGCGCCAGCGCCAGCGGGGCGACGCCGCCCAGGACGAAGGCGGCGCGCCAGCCGAGGGCCGGGATCAGCCAGGCCCCGATGAGCGCGCCGGCCACGGCGCCGGCGGGGAACCCGGCATAGACCAGGGTCACGGCCGCCGCGCGCCGGTGCCGGGGGGCGAGGTCGGCCGCCAGCGCCGCGATGTTGGGCAGGGCGCCGCCCAGGCCGAGCCCGGTCAGGAAGCGGAGGACCGCCAGTTCGCCGACCGAGCCGGCACCGGCGGTCAGCAGGGTGAAGGCGCCGAACAGGACCGTGGTGGCGACGATCAGCGCCCGCCGGCCGAACCGGTCCGCCAGCGGGCCGCAGGCGATCGAGCCCAGCATGATGCCGGACAGGCCGGCGGCCAGCACGATGCCGAAATCGGCCGGCGCCGCGGCGAGGTCGGGCGCCAGGATGGGCAGGGCGAGGGCCACCATCTGGGCGTCGAGCCCGTCCAGCAGCCCGACGAGGCAGCAGAGGGCCAGCGCCCCGCGGCTGCCAGGCGGCATCGGCGTCGGCGACGCGGGCCCCGGGGCCCCGGTGTCGGCGGTCGGCGGCATGGCGGCTCAGCCCGTGAAGTCGATGAGGACGGCGCGCTCGGCGAAGCGCCAGCCGGCCGGGGTGAGGGCGAAGCGGTCGCGGTAGCGTCCCGCCACCCGCTGGGCCCCCTGGAGGTCGACCGGCCCGCCGGCCGGCGGGCGGGTGCCGCGCAGCACCAGGAAGGCCGTCGCCGCGGTCGCCGCGCCGGGTCCCGCCGGCTCCACCAGCGTGCCGGCGTTCAGGTGGCAGGTGACGAGGTCCAGGGGGCGCGACCGCAGCATCCGCAGCACGCCGTCGGGCCCCTCGAAGCGGTCGGCGCCCCGGACCAGGCGGCCGTCGGCGGCGAACAGCGCCGCCGCCGCTTCGTCCTCCCTCGCGTCGACCAGGCGGGCGAAGGCGTCGATCAGCCGGCGGCATTCCCGCTCGACGAGGAGGTCGTCCCGGGGCGTCATTCACGCCTCCATCTGGCGCAGGAGGGCGGCCGTGTCCAGCAGCGCCCAATGGTCCGCGATGAGGCCGCCGCGGATGCCGAACCAGCGCACCGCGGAGACGGAGACGGGGTTGCCCTTGGCGGCCACGCCCCGGAAGTCCCCCCGGTGCGTCCCGGTCAGCCGCAGCCGCACCACGACCCGGCCGTCGGCGGCGGCGACGTCGATCACCTCGGAGCGCTGGTCCGGCAGGATGCGGGCGAGCTCCCGGACCTGCGCCTTCAGTGCCGCGGCGTCGCCGCCCTGGTAGGTCAGGTCCCGGTAGTCGGGGCGGAGGAACCGGTCGGCGGCCTCGGGCTCGGCGGCGTTCCACACCTCGTCGATGAAGCGGAGCACGAGGTCCCGGTCGGCTGCATGGCTGGCGGCGTGGGTGTCGGCGGTGGTCACGGGGCGGGCTCCGTCGGTAGGCCGGGCGGCGGGAAGGGTCAGTAGCGGACCGTGGCGGAGGCGCCGAAGGTCCTGGGGCGGCCGAAGATCGCCTGCACGGAGGGCGACCCGGTCACGCTGGCCTGGTCCTTCTGGTAGACCTTGTCGCCCAGGTTCTTGCCCCAGACCGCGATCTGCCAGCCTCCGTCGCCGAGGTCGAGCGCCAGGCGGGCGTTCAGCAGCCAGTAGCCGTCCTGGCGGGCGACGGGCGTGTTCTCGGCGTCGAAATAGACCGAGCCCTGGTAGTTGGCCTCCGTCTGCAGCGACAGGCTGTTCCCCGCCACCGGGACGGTGATCTCCGAGGACAGGCTGACCGCGTGGCGGGGGGACCGGTAGAGGTACCGGCCGGAAAGGTCCTGGCCCAGGCTGTTGACGTAGTCGCGGTAGGTGCCGTCCAGGTGGGCGTAGCTGCCGGACAGGCTCAGCCAGTCGGTCAGGACGGCGGTCACGTCCGCCTCGAAGCCGCGGGCGCGGGCCTTGGCCGCGTTGGTGATGATGCTGGCGATGCCGCCCGACGGCAGCTGGACGCCCTGGAACAGCTGCAGGTCGTCGTAATCGTTGTCGAAGACCGAGAGGTTCACCCGCAGCCGGTCGTCCAGCCACTGCGACTTCACCCCCGCCTCCAGGCTGACCACCTGCTCCGGCGCGAAGGTGCGGGCGGCGGTGGCGGCGGTCGGGGAGGGCGCCTGCTGGAAGCCGCCGCTCTTGTAGCCGTGCTTGTAGAAGGCGTAGGCCAGCACGTCGTCGGCCACCTGCCAGTCCAGCGTCACGGCGGGGTCGAAGGACTCCGAGTCCAGCGAGGACGCGGCGACGTAGGGGCCCGTCGGCAGGAAGGGCGTGGGGCCGGGTACGATCTTGCCGGGGTTGTAGGCCTCGCGGTACGGCATCTCCTTGCGGTCGATCGTGTAGCGCGCCCCGGCCGTCACCCGCAGCCGGTCGGTGAGGTCCAGGCTGGCCTGGCCGAAGCCGGCATAGCTGTCCACCTCGATGGTCCGCGCGTCGTAGTGACCGAAGGCCCGCCCGGCGTTCAGCAGCGGGACGAAGAAGGCGTCCGGCCCGAACTCGAAGATGTCGGTGCGGTCGGTCTTCTCATGGAAGTAATAGGCGCCCGCGATCCAGTCGAGCCGCTCCCCGTCGGCGGAGAGCCGCAGCTCCTGGGAGAAGGACTTGTTGTTCTCGATGGCGCCGCGCCGGAAGGTGTCGAGGACGGAGGCGTCGAAATCCATGATCTCGTCGACGCGGTTGGTCCGGTAGCCGGTGACCGACACCAGGGACAGGCCGCCCAGCTCCGTCTCCACCCGGCCGGTGAGGGAGCGGGCGAGGTTGTTGGTGTGGCCGAGGAAGCTGTAGCGCTCCGCGTACCGGTCCGGGCTGACCAGCTGCGGCCGCGGCCCCTGCGCCAGCTGTATGAAGGGGGTCATGTTCTCCCACGCCGCCTCCGGCGCCCGGGAGTTGCCGTAGTCTCCGGTCAGCGTCACCCGCGTCGCCTCGCCGAGCCGGCCTTCCAGCGTGGCGCGGCCGGACAGGGAGTCCTGGCCGTTGGCGCGGGTGCCGAAGGTGAGGTTCCGGCTGTACCCGTCGTCGTAGCGCCGGCTCACCGTGACGCGGCCCAGCAGCCGGTCGCCCGACAGCGGGCCGCTGGCGCTGCCCTGCAGCTCGTAGGCGCCGTAGCTGCCGATGCCGGCCTGGGCCTTGAAGCTGGGCGTCTCGGTCGGGCGCAGGGTGGTGACGGAGATGGCGCCGCCGGCGGCGTTGCGGCCGAACAGGGTGCCCTGCGGGCCCTTCAGCACCTCCACCCGCTCCACGTCGAAGATGTCGAACATCATGCCGGCGGTGCGGGGGATGTAGACCTCGTCCACGAAGACGGCGACGGAGGGGTCGGAACCGGGATCGAACGAGGTGGAGCCCATGCCGCGCACGAAGATGCGGGGCCGCGACGGGTTGATGTTCTGGATGAAGAACCCCGGCGCCCGGCCGTTCAGCCGCTCGATGTCGGCGATGCCCGCGGCCGTCAGGCGCTTCTCGTCGAAGGCCTTCATGGCGAAGGGGACGGTCTGCTCGCTCTGCTGGCGCTTCTGGGCGGTGACGATCACCTCGTCCAGGACGGGGCCCTGGTCGGCGGCGGTGTCGGCGGCGGTCTGCGCTGCAGCCTGATGGGCCAGGAGGACGCAGGCGACGGACGTGATTCGGGCGGTGAACGTCTTCGGCATGGCTCCCTCCCCGGACGCCTCCCGGCGGGGGAGGCTGATTGTTGTCCTAGACAGTAAAGTAACTTTCCTTTTTAGGAAAGAGGCTTTTTTATCTCGCCGAACCGTCCGGCGCGTCGGCCAGCGGCGCCCCCAGCAGGTAGGCGAACTGCTCCACCGGCGCCCGCTCCGTCGCCATGCCGTTGACGGGCGCGTCTGGGTCG
>DASPKT010000358.1:0-6742 GCA_035627915.1 Azospirillaceae bacterium | reverse complement strand
TGGAAGCAGAACCCGTCCTCCACCCGGAACTGGGCGCCGTGGGTGGCGCACTGGATGTAGCGGCCGCAGAGGCTCATGAACTTGTCCGCCGACCAGTCCAGCGGCACGCCGATGTGCGGGCATTCGTTGCGGTAGCCGTAGACGGCGTCGCCGCGGCGGGCGACCAGGAATCCTTCGCGCTCCCGCCCCTCGCCCCGGGCGAAGCCGCGCGCCTGCCCGTCCGGGATCTCCTCCAGCCGGCACAGCGTCCAGCCCATGCCGCTCAGCCCCCGATGCCGGCGAGACGGCAGGCGTAGGCCCATTCGGCGTCGGTGACCGGGCAGACCGACAGGCGCGACTGCCGCACCAGCGCCATGCCCTGCAGCGCCGGGTCCTCCTTGATCTGCCGCAGCGTGACCGGCGTCTTCACCGGCATGACCGGCTTCAGGTCCACCATGACGAAGCGCCCGGCCTCGTCGGAGGGGTCGGGGTAGGCCTCGCGCACCACCTCGGCCACGCCGACGATCTCCAGCCCCTCGTTGGAATGGTAGAAGAAGGCCCGGTCGCCGACGCGCATCGCCTTCAGGTTGTTGGCGGCCTGGTGGTTGCGCACCCCGTCCCAATGGGTGCGCCCGTCCGCCACGAAGCGGTCCCAGCTGTACTTGAAGGGTTCCGACTTCACCAGCCAGTAGGCCATGGGCACCTCAGTCCTTGGGGAACACCCGGCGCCACGGCCGGATCGTTACGGTTTCGAAAAGTCCGGCCTTGGCGTAAGGGTCCTCGGCCGCGAAGGCCTCCACCGCGCGCCGGTCCGGCAGGTCCAGGATCAGCAGGCTGCCGATCGGGGTCTGGCCGTCCTCCGCCATGATCGGCCCGGCCACCACGACGTGGGCGAGGTGGCGCTCCACATAGGCCAGGTGGTCCGGTCGGTTCTTCAGGCGCAGCTCCAGCTGGCCCGGCTTGTCCAGGCATTCCAGGATGAAGGGCATGGGATGGTCCTCCGCTCAGGCGCCTTCCGGCTTGAAGGGTCGCGACATCAGCGCCGCGATGGTCGAGGGCACGTCGGCCCCGTGGTTCAGGATGGCGTCGATGGCGGCGCAGATCGGCATCTCCACCCCCATCCGCCCGGCCAGCTTCACCACGGCGGAGGCGGTGTAAACGCCCTCCGCCACGGTGCGCCGCTCCGCCAGGATGTCGGCCAGCGCGCGGCCTTCGCCAAGCGCGTGGCCCAGCGACATGTTGCGGGACTGCAGGCTGCTGCAGGTCAAGGTCAGGTCGCCCAGGCCCGATAGGCCCATCAGCGTCTCCGACCTGGCACCCAGCGCCAGGCCCAGCCGGTTGATCTCCGCCAAGCCGCGGGTGATGAGGGCGGCGCGGGCGTTCTCGCCCAGCTTGCGCCCCTCCACGATGCCGCAGCCGATGGCCAGCACGTTCTTGACCGCCCCGCCGATCTGGGCGCCGACCACGTCGTCGGAGAGGTAGGGGCGGAAGGTGCGCCCGCCGATGGCCTCCACCAGCCGGCGCCCCGCCTCGGCGTCGCCGATCGCCAGCGTCACCGCGGTCGGCAGGCCGCGCGCCACCTCCGCCGCGAAGGTCGGGCCGGACAGCACGGCCAACGGCGTCTCCGGCAGCTCCTGGCGCACCGCCTCGCTCATCAGGCTGCCGGTGTCGATCTCGATGCCCTTGGCGCAGATGACGACCGGCACGCCGGGCGCCAGCAGCGGCCGCAGGGTGCGGCAGGCGGCGCGCAGGTGCTGCGCCGGCGTGACCAGCAGCAGCGCGTCGGTGGCGGCGACCCCGGCCCAGTCGGCGGTGGCCGATATCCCCGCCTCCAGCGCGATGCCGGGCAGGAACAGGCGGTTCTCGCGGTCGGCGTTGATGCCCTCCACCACCTCCGGCTCGCGCGCCCACAGCACGACGTCGGAGCCTGCGCGCCGGGCCGCCAAGGCCAGTGCCGTACCCCACGCCCCCGCGCCGACGACGCCGATCCGCCGCATGCTGCCCCCGATCCTGGATGGTCCCGCCGCCACGCTTACCCCGGATCGGACGGCGGTGGCAACCGGGCTGGGAGCCGGCGCCGCCGGATGGTATCCAGGGGGTCGGTCCCACCGGAGGAAGCCCCATGCGCCGCCTGCCCGCGATCCTCGCCGCTCCCCTCGCCGCCGCCCTCCTGCTGCTGCCGGCCGCCGCCGGCGCCATCGAGGGGCGCTACCGCATCGACGGGCGCAACCCGGGCGAGGCCGGCGGCCGCTACGGCGGCGAGGTGGCGGTGGCGAAGGCGGGGGACACCTACCAGGTGGCCTGGGCGGTGGGCGGCCAGAAATGGGTCGGCACCGGCATCGTCACCGGGAAGGTGCTGTCGGTCGTCTACGGCCTGCCGACGCCGAACGGCGGCCTCGCCTCCCCCGGCGTCGCCGCCTACGAGATCAACCCGGACGGCACGCTGACCGGGGGCTTCGCGCTGCTGGGCACCAGGGCGCGCGGGGTGGAGGCCTGGATACCGGCGGGCCGGTAGCCCGTCACGCCTTCACCCCCGCACCGCGCGCCGGCGCCGCCGTCGGGTCGAGCGGCCAGCGCGGGCGCGGCGCGAAATCCATGCCGTCGGTCAGGCCCAGGCGCAGCCGTTCCAGCCCGGCCCAGGCGATCATGGCGGCGTTGTCGGTGCACAGCGCCATCGGCGGCGCCACGAAGGACAGGCCCCGCTTCTCCGCCAGGGCGGAAAGGCGTGCGCGCAGGTAGCCGTTGGCTGCCACGCCGCCGGCCACGACCAGGGTGCGGCCCTGCGGGTGCATCTCCCGGAACGCCTTGATGGCGCGGGCGCAGCGGTCCTCCAGGCTGTCCGCCACGGCGGCGTGGAAGGCGGCCGCCAGGTCGGCCACGTCGGCGTCGCTCGGCGTCCCCAGCTGCTCGGCATGGCGGCGCACCGCCGTCTTCAGGCCGGAGAAGCTGAAGTCGCAGCCGGGCCGGCCCTTCATCGGCACCGGCAGATCGAACCGGCCGGGGTCGGTGGCGCGCGCCGCCGCCTTCTCCATCAGCGGGCCGCCGGGATAGCCCAGGCCCAGCAGCTTGGCCGACTTGTCGAAGGCCTCCCCCACCGCGTCGTCGATGGTGGTGCCGAGGCGGCGGTAGCGCCCCACCCCCTCCACGACCAGCAGCTGGCAGTGGCCGCCGGAGACCAGCAGCAGCAGGTAGGGGAACTCCACCCCGTCGGTCAGGCGCGCGGTCAGCGCGTGCCCCTCCAGGTGGTTTACCGCCATGAAGGGCAGGCCGCGCACGGCGGCCATGGCCTTGGCGGTCATGACGCCGACGATGACCCCGCCGATGAGGCCCGGGCCCCCGGTGGCGGCGATGCCGTCGACCCGGTCCAGCCCGACGTCCGCCTCCTCCAGCGCCTGGCGGACCAGCCGGTCCAGGTGCTGCAGGTGGGCGCGCGCCGCGACCTCGGGCACGACGCCGCCATAGGGGCGGTGCTCGTCCAGCTGCGACAGCACGACGTTGGCGAGGACGCGCCGCTCCCCGTCCACCAATGCCGCCGCCGTCTCGTCGCAGCTCGTCTCGATTCCCAGCACGATCATGGGCCGGACCCTAGCCGTTCATGGCCGCTGCCCTCAAGGCGCACTTCCCCCCGGCGCCATTCGCGGATAGACAGGCAGCCATGACCGTACTCTTGCGAATCGGCACGCGCGGCAGCCCCCTGGCGCTGGCGCAGGCCCACGAGACCCGCGACCGGCTGGCCGCCGCCCATCCGGAGCTGTCCGCCCCCGGCGCGATCGAGATCGTCACCTACAAGACGACCGGCGACCGCATCCAGGACCGCACCCTCGCCGCCGCCGGCGGCAAGGGGCTGTTCACCAAGGAGATCGAGGAGGCGCTGGCGGCCGGCGCCGTCGACCTCGCCGTGCACTCCATGAAGGACGTGCCGACCTCCCTGCCGGACGGCCTGGTCATCGACTGCCTGCTGCCGCGGGAGGACCCGCGCGACGCCTTCTTCAGCGACAAGGCCGCCGACCTGGACGGGCTGGCGCCGGGCTCGGTCGTCGGCACCGCGAGCCTGCGCCGCCAGGCCCAGGTGCTGCTGCGCCGGCCGGACCTGATGGTGGTGCCGCTGCGCGGCAACGTTCAGACACGCCTGAGGAAGCTGGACGAGGGGCAGGTGGACGCCACCCTGCTGGCGCTGGCCGGGCTGCGCCGGCTGGGGCTGACGGAGCGGATCGCCTCCGTGCTGGAGCCGGACTGCATGCTGCCGGCCGTCGCCCAGGGCGCCATCGGGATCGAGACGCGGGCCGGCGACGCCCGCACCAATGCCTGGGTCGGGGCGCTGAACTGCCCCGTGACCGCCACCCGCGTGGCGGCGGAGCGCGGCGTGCTGGCCGCCCTGGACGGCTCCTGCCGCACCCCCATCGCGGCCTTGGCGACCGTCGCCGCCCCGGGCCGGCTGTCGCTGAAGGCCCTGGTCCTGCGCCCCGACGGCAGCCAGTGGTTCCGCGAGGAGGCGGAGTTCGCCGCGACGGACGCCGAGGCCGCCGGCCGCGCCGTGGGCGAGGCACTGAAGGCCCGGCTGCCGCCCGACTTCTTCGGGCCCGCCCCGGGCCCGCTGGCGCTCTGAGGGCCGCGGGGGTGGCGACGGTCCTCGTCACCCGCCCGCGGGAGGAATCGGCCCGCACCGCCCGCCTGCTGCGCGACCGCGGCCACGCCGTCCTGGAAGACCCCCTGCTGGAGGTGCGCGACACGGCGGACCCGCTGCCCGACCCGGCCGGCTTCCAGGCGGTCGCCTGCACCAGCGCCAACGGCGTACGCGCGCTGGCCCGGCGCACGCCCCTGCGTACGCCGCCCCTGTACGCGGTCGGTCGTCGCACGGCGGAGGCGGCGCGGGCGGTCGGCTTCCAGACGGTGCGCGACGCCGGCGGCGACGTCGGCGACCTCGCCCGGCTGCTGGCGGCCTCCCTCGATCCGGCCGCAGGCCCGGTGCTGCACGCGAGCGGGACCGAGGTCGCGGGCGACCTCGCCGGCGCGCTGGCCTGCCTGGGCTTCCGGGTCGAGCGCGCCTGCCTCTACGAGGCGCGGCCGGCCGCCGCCCTGCTGCCGGGGACGCAGGCGGCGCTGCGGGAGGGACGCATGGACGCGGTGCTGCTTTTTTCTCCCCGCACCGCGCGTACGTTTGTTAGCCTCGCCACCGACGCCGGCCTGGACGGGACCCTCGGCGCCGTCGCCGCGCTGTGCCTCAGCGCAAGGGTGGCGGAGGCCGCGGCGGGGCCCGCCTGGCGGGACGTACGCGTGGCGCCCCGGCCCGACCAGGAGAGCCTGCTGGCCCTGCTGGACGGCTAGGCGCCGACCGTTGCAGCGGGGCGGCGCGCCGCCCGGGAGGAACAGGGCATGGCCAGCGACAGCACCGACCAGGGAACCGCACCCCAGGGCGACGGCGCGCGCATGGTGGAGGCGATCGTCGAGCGGTTCGGCGGCATCCGCCCCATGGCGGCCAAGCTCTCCATCCCGGTCACGACCGTCCAGGGCTGGAAGAAGCGCGGCCACATCCCGCCGACCCGGCGCGCCGACCTGACCGCCGCCGCCCAGCAGCACGGCATCCCCCTCTCCGACGCCGAGCTGGACCTCGCCACGACAGGCGACGGCGTCCCCGACACCGGCCATCCGGAAGAGCACGACCCGCCGCCCGTGATCGAGGCGGAGCCGGTCCACGCCGCCGCCTACACCACGCCCGACCCCGATCCGGCCCCCCAACCGGCCCCCTGGAGCGCCCCGGAACCGGAGCCCCGGCCGCAACCCCGACCGGAGCCCAAGGTAGAGCCCAGAGTGGAACCGGCGCCCCCGCCGCCCGCCCCGTCCCGTCAGCGGGGCGGCGGTGCCGTCGCGTTCCTGGCGTTGCTGGCCGGGCTGGGCGGGCTTGGGATGGGCGCCCTGGCGCTGCACCGCTCCGGCGGCATCGTGCCGGCCTTCACGGAACTGGCCGGCGGACCCGCGGCGGAGGACCCGCGCGCGGCCGAGATCGGGGTGCTGCGCGCCCAGCTGGCCGAACTGGCCGCCCGCCCCGCCGCCAACCCCGCCCTGGCCGCGGAGATCGACCGGCTGTCCCGCACCGTGGCGGCACTGGAGAGCCGCCCGGCGTCCGAAGGCACGGTCGCCGCCGTTCCGGCCGATCCCGCCCAACCCTATCCCGCGCAGCCGGCCCCGGACCTCGCGCCCCTGGCCGACCGCCTGTCGGCGCTGGAGGCACGGCTGGCCGCCCTGCCGGAGGGCGCCGACCCGGGCGCCGTGCAGCGGCTGGTGGAGGACGTGACGGAGCTGCGCAGCACCACCCTGGTGACGGCGCAGAACGTCCAGTCGCTGGCCCAGCGGCTGGAGCAGGTGCAGGGCGCCGTCGCGTCGCTGCAGGCGGAGAGCGGCGGGGCGGAGGGCCTGGCCCTGGTCGTCGCCGCGGGCCAGCTGCACACCACCCTGCTGACCGGCCGCCCCTTCGCCCGCGAGCTGGAGGCGGTGCGGGCGCTGGCGGCGGAGGACCCGGAGTTCGCCGAGGCCCTGGCGGCGCTGGAACCGCACGCCGCGGAGGGGCTGACCCCCGCGGTGGCCCTGAAGGAGCGGTTCGACCGGCTGGCGGGGGAGATCCTGCGCGCCGACCGCCAGCGCACCGACGCCAGCTGGGGCGAGCAGGCGCTGGGCCGCATCGCCTCCCTCGTCACCGTGCGCCGCAGTTCCGGCGAGGTGGCGGGCAGCGGCACCGACGCCGTCGTCGCCCGCGCCCAGAACGCGC
>DASPKT010000357.1:0-21460 GCA_035627915.1 Azospirillaceae bacterium | reverse complement strand
TCGGGCAGGCCGCTCGCCAGCGCCTCCGTCTCCGCCGCGGTGCGGATGATGCCGAGCCCGTCGCGCAGCCACTGCACCGCCGCGCCCGCCACGAAGATCGACCCCTCCAGCGCGTAGTCGGTGCGCCCGTCAATGCGGAAGGCGATGGTGGTCAGCAGCCGGTTGCGCGAGGCGACCGCCTTGGAGCCCGTGTTGGCGACGACGAAGCAGCCGGTGCCGTAGGTGCTCTTGATCATGCCCGGCTCGAAGCAGCACTGGCCGATGGCGGCCCCCTGCTGGTCGCCGACCACGCCCAGGATGGGGATGGCCCGGCCGAACAGCGCCGGGTCGGTCTCCCCATAGGCGTCGGCGCAGTCCTTCACCGCCGGCAGGACCGAGGCCGGCACCCGGAACAGGCGCAGCAGCTCCGGGTCCCACTCCTGGCTGTGGATGTTGAACAGGTTGGTGCGGCTGGCGTTGGTCACGTCGGTCGCGTGCACCCGGCCGCCGGTCAGGCGCCACAGCAGGAAGGTGTCGACCGTGCCGAAGGCCAGCTGCCCCTCGTCCGCGCGCAGCCGGGCGCCGGACACGTGGTCCAGCATCCAGGCGACCTTGGTGGCGGAGAAGTAGGGGTCCAGCAGCAGCCCGGTGCGGCCGCGCACCGCCTCCTCCTGCCCGGCCGCGGCCAGGGACTGGCAGGTCGCGGCGGTGCGGCGGTCCTGCCAGACGATGGCGTTGTGGATGGGCGTGCCGGTGGCGCGGTCCCAGACCAGCGCCGTCTCGCGCTGGTTGGTCAGCCCGATCGCCGCCACCCGGCACCCCCGCGCCTCCGCCGACTGCAGCGCCTGGCGGGAGACCTCCAGCGTGGTGCGCCAGATGTCCTCGGGATCGTGCTCCACCCAGCCGTCGGCGGGGTAGTGCTGCGGGAACTCCGCCTGCGCCACGGAGACGATGCCTGCCGCGGCGTCGAAGACGATGGCCCGGCTGCTGGTGGTTCCCTGGTCGATCGCCAGGACGCAGTCGCGCTCAGCCATTCCTGTTTCCTCCCCGTTCGCTCGTTCCTTGCCCGGCGTTGCGCTTCAGCACCGCCTCGTCCTTCGACAGGCTCAGGATGAGGCGGTGCCCCCGCCGGGGGTGCCCTCACCTTGCCCCCTCCGCCGAACCGGTGGGGATGCGCTCCCGCCGGGGTTGCCCTCACCCTGAGCCTGTCGAAGGGCGAGGGCAACTTGGGCGTTGCGCCTCCGCACCGCCTCGTCCTTCGACAAGCTCAGGATGAGGCGGTGCCCCAACCGTGTTAAGGCGGCGCCCCGGCCGCGGGATGGCCCCGCACCCCGTCCGGGTCGCCCTCACCCTGAGCCTGTCGAAGGGCGAGGGCGACGGAAGCGCGGCGCCTCAGCACCGCCTCGTCCTTCGACAAGCTCAGGATGAGGCGGTGCCCCAGCGGGAGTTGAGCCCGCACCCCCGCCAGGGTCGCCCTCACCCTGAGCTTGTCGAAGGGCGAGGGCGACAAAAGCGCCCCCCGCCGGGGTCGCCCTCACCCTGAGCCTGTCGAAGGGCGAGGGCGACAGAAGCGCTCCCGCCCGGACTCCCCCGCCCAACCACAGCCCCCCTACCCCAGGTGCTTCAGCACGTTCTCCGCCGTCACCTGGCTGACCCGCAGGTTGCCCTCCTCGGTCACGCCGGCGATGTGGGGCGTGAGGATGAGGTTGGGGATGCCCTGGAAGACCGCCCCGGCCGCCGCGTCCAGCGGTTCCGCCTCGAACACGTCGAGCGCCGCCCCGCCCAGCCGCCCCTCGCGCAGGGCCGCCGCCAGCGCCGCCTCGTCCACCACCCCGCCGCGCGCGGCGTTGATGAGGATGGCGCCGCGGGGCATCAGCGACAGGGCCCGCGCGTCGATCAGGCGCCGCGTCTCCGGCGTCAGCGGCACGTGCAGGCTGACCACGTCGGACGCGCGCAGCAGCTCCTCCAGCCCCATCCGCTCCGTCCCCGCCCAGGCGGCGTGGCCTTCCGGCAGGTAGGGGTCGTAGGCGGCGACGCGCATGCCGAGCGCCCGCACCCGCTCCGCCGTGGCCCGGGCGATGGCGCCGTAGCCGACCAGCCCCATGCGGCGGCCCGACATCTCGCGCCCGATCAGGTCCATGCGCGGCCAGGCGCCGGCGGCCACCCGGTCGGCGGCATGGTAGGCGCCGCGCAGCAGCACCAGGGCCGCGGTCACCACGTACTCCGCCACCGACAGGTCGTTGGCCCCGGTGGCCGGGCAGACGGCGATGCCGCGGGCGGCGCAGGCCTGCATGTCGATGTTGTCGAGCCCGACGCCGAGCCGCCCCACCACCTTCAGGTTGGGCGCCGTCTCCAGCAGGGCGCCGCGGACCTGGGTGCGGTTGCGCACGACCAGCGCCCGGGCATCGGCCAGGGCGGCGCGGAGGTCGTCCGGCCGGTCCACCAGCTTGGGGTCGTACAGCACGTCGCGCCCGCCGAACGCCTCGCGCACGACGCCCTCGTCCATGAATTCGGAGATCACGATGTCGGCCATGGGGTCGGTTTCCTCATACGCTCGTCGGTCGGAACAAGGTCGTCATTCCGGCGCAAGCCGGAATCCAGGGGCGGCCTGCCGTGGCGCCCGCGGCCCCTGGACCCCGGCTTCCGCCGGGGTGACGGTCGAATGGCATGCGAAGGCGGGAAGGCTTCATGGCGGCGCCTCAGATGAACAGCAGCGCCACGGTGGCGAGGACGAACAGGAACAGGGTCTCCCCCACCACGACGGCGATGTGGCGGCCGCCCAGGTCGACCATCGCCTTGATGGAGGTCTTCACGCCCAGCGCCGCGATGGCGGCCAGCAGCAGCCAGCGCGACGCCGCCTCCATGCCGAGGCGCGCCGGCTCCGGGATCAGGCCGGCGCTGTTGGCGGCCAGGATCGCGGCGAAGCCGACGGCGAACCAGGGGAAGGCGGAGGGGCCGTCGCCGCCGCGGCGGAAGCCCACGGCGATGGCCAGCACCACGACCGGCAGCAGGGCCACGCGCAGCAGCTTCACGTAGGTGGCGACGTTTCCGGCCTCCTCCGACACGGCGTAGCCGGCGCCGACCACCTGGGCCACGTCGTGGATGGTGGCGCCCAGCAGCATGCCGATGTGCGCCCCGTCGAAGCCCAGCGCCGCGTAGGCCATGGGGTAGAGGATCATGGCGACGGTGGAGAGCGTGGTCACCGCGATGACGGTGAACAGCACGTCGCGCTCCTCCAGCCGGCCGCCCCTGGGCAGGGCGGCGGCGATGGCCAGCGCGGCCGACGCGCCGCAGATGGCGACCGCGCCGCCGGTCAGCAGCCCGAAGCGCCAGGACCGCCCGAACAGGCGGGAGAAGACCAGGCCGGACGCGATGGTGGCGCCGACGCAGACCAGCACCAGCAGGATCGGGAAGGTGCCCAGCCCGGCGATCTGGCCGAAGGTGACGCGGGCGCCCAGCAGCGCCACGCCCAGGCGCAGCAGCTTGGAGGCGGTGAAGTGGATCCCGGCCCGGCACTTCCCGTCCTCGGCCAGGAAGTGGAAGGCCATGCCCAGCAGCAGGGCGAACAGCGTCGCCGGCGCGCCGTAGTGCGCGGCCAGGAAGGCCGCCGCCGCGGCAACGGTGCCGGCCAGCAGCACGCCGGGGAAGGCCTCCTCCGCCTTGGCGCGCAGGCGCGTCGGCAGGGGGACCGGGACGACGTCGGCGGTCACGCCGCGGCTCCCGCCAGGGCGCCGATCTCCGCCATCAGCGCCGGCGGCAGGGAGACGCCCTCGCGCGCGGCGCGCTCCCGGTTCTCCAGTCGGCGCACGCCCGGCAGGCGCGGGCCCTGCTCCGCCGCCAGGGCGGTCAGCAGCGCCGCCATGCGGGGCAGGAAGGCGCCGGCCGACAGCGGTTCCGGGTCGATCGCCAGGATCAGGTGGCCGAGGTTCGGCGGGCCGCCCTCGGCGTCCAGCAGGGAGGTCGCCTCCCAGCCGTAGCTGCCGCCGGTCAGCGCCACCGCCAGAACTTCCACCATCAGCGCCAGCGCCGAGCCCTTGGCGCCGCCGATGGGCAGCATGGAGCCTTTCAGCGCCGCCTTCGGGTCCGTCGTGGGATTGCCGTCGGCATCCAGCGCCCAGCCCTCCGGGATGCGCTCCCCCGCCTTGTCGGCGGCCATGATGCGGCCGCGCGCGACCTCCGAGAGGGCGAGGTCCACGACCAGCGGCGCCTGGTCCGGCAGCGGGCAGGCGAAGGCGACGGGGTTGGTGCCCATCATCGGCGCCTTGCCGCCCCAGAAGGCCATGGCCTTGGGCGAGTTGCCGAAGATGAGGGCGACCAGCCCCGCCTCGGCCAGCCGCTCCACCGTGCGGCCGGCCTGGCCGAAATGGTGGGAGCGGTGGATCGAGGCGGCGGCGATGCCCTGCGCCTTCGCCAGCGGCGCCAGCTCGGCGATGGCGAGGTCGAGGGCCGGGTAGGCGAAGCCCAGGTTGGCGTCCACCCGCAGGGCCGACGGCGCGGCCTTCGTCACGGCCGGCACGGCGAAGCCGTCCACCTTGCCGACGCGGGCCTGGGCGGCGTAGCTGGGGACGCGCGACATGCCGTGCCCCTTCTGCCCGTCGGCCTCCGCCGCGACCAGGGCGCGGGCGGTGGCGCGGGCGTTGCCGGGGGCGGTGCGGCAGGCGACCAGCGCGTCGAAGGCCAGCCGCTCGGCCTCCTCAAGCGTCAGGCGGACGGGTCCGCTCATGTGAAAGCGCTCCGGATCGGTGGGCCCGGCCACCCCGCCAGGGCCGTCGCGCCCGCGCTCGCGATGCCGGCGCGTGGCGCCCGGGCGGGAATGCCGGCAATGGCTTCAAGGCGGTGCGGGCTGAATGCCTGGACCCCCGCCTCCGCGGGGGCGACGAGACGGGGACGGACGGGGCGGCGGACGGTTCCGGCCGCCGCCCCGTCAGAGAGTAGCGCGTCAGGCGCTCCGGTACAGCTTGGTCATGACGAACTCGCGGTGGCCCAGCGCCTCGGCGGCGGTGAGGCGGCCGTTGGCGGTGCGCGCGATGACGTCGATCAGGGCGTCGCCGGCCTGGTCGATGGTCATCTCCCGCTTCACGATGCCGGACACGTCGACGTCGATGTGCTCGCCCATCAGCCGGACGGTGCGCGGGTTACCCGTCACCTTGATGACCGGCATGATCGGGTTGCCGATGACGTTGCCCTGGCCGGTCGGGAACACGTGCACCACGTAGCCGGCCGCCGCCTGCAGCGTGCAGCACTCCGCCGCCGCCGAGGAGGTGTCCATGAAGTACAGCCCCGGCCCCCGCGCCGGCGCTTCCGCCGGCTTCAGCACGTCGATGAAGCGCGTCGCCTTGCCGATCTTCTCCAGGTTGCCCAGCGCCTTCTCCTCGATCGTGGTCAGGCCGCCGGCGATGTTGCCCTTGGTCGGCTGGCTGTCGGAGAGGTCGGAGGTCTTGTGCGCCTCGATCACGTCCTGCTGGTAGGCGCGCCAGGTCTGCATGAACTTCTCCGCCACCTCCGGCGTCGCCGCGCGGGCGGCGGCCAGGTGCTCGGCGCCGGTCAGCTCGGAGGTCTCGCCGAAGCAGCCGTAGAGGCCCAGCTCCACCAGCTTGTCGTACATGTTGCCGACGGTCGGGCAGGAGGCCAGGCCCGTCGTGGTGTCGCTCTCCCCGCACTTGGCGGCGACCCAGAGGTCGGTGAGCGGGCATTCCTCGCGCACCTTCTCCGACGCCCACTGGGAGAACTCCTTGGCCGCGCGCGAGGCGGCGGCCACGGTGGCGATGTCGCCGTTGCCCTCGATGGAGAAGCCGGCCACCGGCTTGCCCGTCCTGGCGATGCCGTCGACGACGCGCTGGGTCCAGCCCTCCTCGATCCCGATCACCACGCAGGCCGCCACGTTGGGGTTGGCGCCGGTGCCGATGATGGTGCGGAAATGCAGGTCCAGATCCTCGCCGAACTGCAGCCGCCCGTAGGAGTGCGGCAGGGCGATGGTGCCCTGGATGTGCGCGGCGACCGCCTCGCAGGCGGCGTTGGAGATGTCGTCCAGGGGCAGGATGGCGACGTGGTTGCGCACGCCGACCCGGCCGTTCTCACGGCGGTAGCCCCAGATCTTCCTGTCAGCCAGGTTCATGACCGATCCCCCTACCAGCGCTTCGTCTTGAGATTGTGCGTGTGCACGTGGTCGCCGCGGCGGACGTCGGCCACCAGGCGGCCGATGTCCTGGCCGTACTTGATGACCGTCCCGCCCTCCGTGAGGTCCGCGAGCGCCACCTTGTGGCCGATCGGGATGTCCTTGCTGACGGTGACGCGGAACTCGGAATCGTCCTCCAGGACGACACCGAGCAGGTCCATCCCGGCCGTGACGCCTTCGACGACGACGACGGCGACATTGTCCTTCTTGTCATGGACCAGGAGATGCGGGGCTGACACGGAAAGCGCCTCCTCTGCCGATTGGCTTGTTCGTGCGGGGACCGGCCCCGGGGCTCCGGGCCGGCGGGGCGGGCTAGCTCTTATATAAGATACAAGTTAGCGGATTGTGGACAGCCCCGCAAGGCCCCCGTACTATGCCCGGGACAACCAAGGCGGGTCGAAGGCCAGGGACGGCGTGAGCGCGACACCGGGGTTCCGGCCCCTCTACCGGCAGGTCTACGAGTATCTGGTCCGCCAGGTCTCGGAAGGCGCGTGGCGGCCCGGCGAGGCGCTGCCCAGCGAGCAGGCCCTGGCGCGCGAGCTGGGCGTCAGCCAGGGCACCGTGCGCAAGGCGCTTGATGCGCTGGCCGTAGAAGGGATCATGGAGCGGCGCCAGGGCAAGGGCACCTTCATCGCCGCCAACACGCAGGAGCGCTCGCTCTTCAAGTTCTTCCGCCTGTCCCGCCCGGGGGGCGAGCGGGTGACGCCCCAGCGCGGGGAGGAGCAGGTCCGCCGCCGCGCCGCCAACCAGGGCGATATCGCCCGGCTGGGCCTCTCCAAGGGCGACAAGGTGGTGGAGATCCGCCGCATCCGCCTGGTGGACGGGGAACCCGCGCTGTTCGAGATGATCGTGGTGCCGGCCGCCGTCTTCCCCGACATCGAGAACCGGGCGCCGCTGCCGAACGCGCTCTACTCGCTCTACCAGAGCGACTACGGCATCAACATCACCACCGCGCACGAGGAGCTGAAGGCCGACCTCGCCCGCAAGGACGACGCCGCCTACCTGAAGCTGAGCCTGGGCGCGCCGGTGCTGCAGATCGACCGGCTGGCGGTGGCGCTGGACGGGCGGGTGGTGGAGTGGCGCGTCAGCCGCTGCGACACCCGCAACTTCGTATATGCGGTGACCCTGGGCTGACGCCCGGCCCCTGGACAAGCATCCGGTCCGGTTCTATAACTCTTATATAAGACTGTGCCCGCAAAGACGGGCCGTCGCAGGAGTTCGCCCGCCGCAGCGGGCCAGCCCGGGGGGACGCGCATGAGCACCATCGAGACGGTCGTCGACCATTGGCCTTCCCCGAACTGGGGCCGCATCCCGCCGGTGACGGTGACGGGTCCGGCGCGGCAGGAGGGGCCCGGCCGGGTGCTGCTGCCGACCAGTGCCGGGAACCTGCACGTCTCGCTCTATCCCTTCGGCGTGCGCCTGCGCTCCGCCCCGCGCGCCGTCGGCGGCTACGGCATGCTGAACGCGGAGCCGGCGGAGCTGCCCGTCACGCTGCGCGCCGGCGAGGGGGAGACGGTGGTGGAGGGCGGCGGGCTGCGCCTCGCCATCGGGCATGAGCCCTTCGGCTTCGAGCTGAGCCGCGGCGGCGCGCCGGTCCAGCGCTCCCCCTCCGACGGGCACTTCGTCCGCCGCTTCCGCCTGCCGCCCCTGGCCCGCATCGGCCGCGGCTGGTTCGTCAGCCTGGACCTGGCCTCGGGGGAGCCGGTGTACGGGCTGGGGGAGAAGTGGGGGCGGCTCGACCACCGCGGCCAGATCGTCCGCTCGCGCAACGAGGACGCGCTGGGGGTGAACGCGGAGCGCTCCTACAAGAACACGCCCTTCGCCTGGTCGCCGGAGGGCTGGGGCGCCTTCGTCCACACCCCCTCCCCCGTCACCCACGCGGTGGGCTTCGCCCCCTGGTCGCAGCGCGCCTACGGCATCCTGGTGGAGGACGAGGCGCTGGACCTGTTCCTGTTCGCCGGCCGCGACGGCGCGGAGATCATCGGCCACTACACCGCGCTGACCGGCCGGGCGCCGGTGCCGCCGCTGTGGAGCCTGGGCGTCATCCTCTCCAAGGCCTACTACAAGACGCCGGAGGAGGTGCTGGAGGTGGCGGCGGAGGTGCGGCGGCGCGGCATGCCCTGCGACACCATCACCTTCGACGGCCGCGCCTGGCAGGACACCGACACCCGCTTCACCTTCGAGTGGGACCCCAAGCGCTTCTCCGATCCCGGCGCGGTGATCGCGAAGCTGAAGGAGATGGACTTCCGGGTCTGCGTCTGGGAATACCCGCTGGTCTCCGTCAACAATCCCTGGTTCGCCGAGATGGCGGCCAAGGGCTGGCTGCTGAAGGACCGCCGCACCGGCGAGGCCTACCGCTACGCCTGGGACCTGGAGCCGTTCGGCGCGGTGCTGACGCCGCTGCCCGAATCGGGGCTGGTGGACTTCACCCACCCCGACGCCTACGCCTTCTGGCGCGACTGCCACAAGCCGCTGTTCGAGCTGGGCGTCGACATGATCAAGGCCGACTTCGGCGAGCAGGTCGAGGACGACATGCAGGCCTCCAACGGGGAGACCGGCCACGCCCTGCACAATGTCTACGCCCACCTCTACAACAGGTGCGTGTACGAGGCGGCGGAGCGCTACTGCAGGTCGGGGCCGTTCCTTTTCTCCCGCGCCAGCTGGATCGGCGCGCAGCGCTATCCCGCGCAGTGGGGCGGCGACCCGCAGGCGGACTGGGAGGGCATGGCGGGCAACCTGCGCGGCGGCCTGTCCTGGGGCCTCAGCGGCGCGCCCTACTACGCCACCGACGTGGGCGGCTTCTACCGCGACCAGCGCGACGCGGCGCTGTACGTGCGCTGGGCCCAGGCGGCGGTCTTCTCCGCCCACATGCGCCTGCACGGCATCGGCCCGCGCGAGCCCTGGTCCTATGGCGCGGAGGCCGACGCCGCCGTCACCGCGGCGCTGGAGCTGCGCTACCGGCTGATCCCGTATCTCCGCCGCGCCATGGAGGCGGCGCACGCGACCGGCCTGCCGGTGCAGCGCGCCATGGCCTTGGCCTTCCCGCGCGAGCGGGCGGCCTGGGCCTTCGAGGACCAGTTCATGCTGGGCGAGGACATGCTGGTCGCCCCCTGCCTGCGCCCCGACGGGAAGGTGGAGGTCTACCTGCCCGAGGGCCGCTGGCGCCGCTTCCCCTCCGCCGAAGCTTACGGCGGCGGCCGCTGCCACCGCCTGACCCTGGCCCTGTCGGAGATGGCGGTCTTCGTGCGCGAGGGCACGGAGATCCCGCTGGGCCCCGCCGTGAAGCACACCGGCGAGCTGGGCGGCGAGCCCGTGGTGGCGGAGGTCTGGCGGGCGGGCTGAGCCCTACCCCCGCGCCGCCTCCGCCACGATCCAGGAGCGGAAGGCCTGGATCTCCGGCCGGCGCAGCTGGGAGCGGGCGCCGACCAGCCAGTAGCCGGCGGCGGCCGTCGTCTCCGGCGCGCCCGGCACCGGCACCAGCCGCCCCGCCTCCAGCGCGGGGGCGGCCAGCGGCAGGCGGGCGATGGCGGTACCGATGCCGGCCGCCGCCGCCTCCATCGCCCAGTCCATCGTGTCCACCCGGAACGGCGTGCCGGCGCCGGCCAGCGCCGTGCCGGTCGCCCCCTGCCAGGCCGCCCAGTCCTCCGCCGGGTTGTTCAGCAGGATGGGGCGGAGCCCGCCGAGGTCGAGCGTGCCCGCCTCCCAGCGCACCCGCCCCGCCAGGGCCGGCGCCACGGCGGGGAACAGCCTTTCCCGCGCCAGCAGGTCGTGGTGCAGGCCGGGCCAGGGGCCCTTGCCCAGGCGGATGCCGAAGTCGACGTCCTCGAACGGGATCTCCCGGTTGGCGCGCGAGCCGTCCACCGTCACCTGCAGCCCGGGATGCGCCGCCAGGAAGGCGGGCAGGCGGGGCAGCAGCCAGACCCGGCCGAAGGTGGGGGCGGCGGAGACGACGACGTGGCCGCGGGCGCCGCGGTCGGCCACCGTGGCGGTGCCGTGCTCCAGCAGCAGCATCGCCTCCCGCACGAAGCCCAGGTACGAACGCCCGGCCTGGGTCAGCGCGATGCGCCGGCCCGTCCGCTCGAACAGCGGGGTGCCGAGCCAAGCCTCCAGCGACTGCACCCCGTGGCTGACGGCGCTGGGGGTGACGTTCAGCTCCTCCGCGGCGCGGCGGAAGCTCTGGTGCCGGCCGGCCGCCTCGAACAGGCGCAGGGAGGGGAAGGGCGGCAGGCGCATCGGGTCCGGTCCTCGCGGGAACTGTCCCCAGTGTAGCGTCCCAGGCCGCCCCCGTCAGGCCGGAGCCGCGGCGGGCAGGCGCCGGCGGTCGTCGATCGGCAGGTGCACCAGCGCCGCCGCCACGCCGGCCGCCGCCGTCACCAGCCACATGGCGTCGTAGGAGCCCGTCGCCTCGAACACCACCCCGCCCAGCCAGGCCCCCAGGAAGGAGCCGACCTGGTGGCTGAGGAAGCAGATGCCGAACAGGGTGCCCATCGCCTGCGGCCCGAAGATCTGGCCGATGACGGCCCCGGTCAGCGGCACCGTGCCCAGCCACAGCAGCCCCATGGCGGCGGAGAAGGCGAGCACGCTGGCCGGCGTCTTCGGCAGGGCCAGGAAGGCCAGGATCGCCACCGCCCGCAGCAGGTAGACCGCCGCCAGCACCGACTTCGGCCGGTGCCGCTGGCCCAGCTGGCCGCAGCCCCAGGAGCCCAGGATGTTGAAGGCGCCGATCAGCGCCAGCGCCCCGGCGGCGAGACTGGCCGGCAGGTGGCAGGTCGCCAGGAACCCCGGCAGGTGCGTGCCCATGAAGGCGAGCTGCAGCCCGCAGACGAAGAAGCCTAGGGTCAGCAGCTGGAAGCCGCGGTGGCCCAGCGCCGCCCTCACGGTGCGCCCCAGCGGCACCTGCGGCCCGCCGTCGGTGACGGGGGCGCCGGCCACGCCGACGGCCGCCAGCGGCGCCAGCAGCGCAACGGAGGCGACCGCCAGCAGGGCCACCCCGGCGCCCGCCCCGTCGATCAGCCGCTGCGCCATCAGCACGACCAGGATCTGCCCCAGCGAGCCGCCGGCGCTGGCGATGCCCAGCATGCGGGAGCGCTCGGCCGGCGGCACGGCGCGCCCGACCGCCCCCATGACGACGGAGAAGCCGGTGCAGCCCAGCCCCACCCCCACCATCAGCCCCAGCCCCAGCAGCGCCGTCAGCGGCGACGGGTCGGCCCAGAACAGCACCACGCCGGCGGCGTAGAGCAGCCCGCCCGCGGCCGCCACCCGGCCGGCGCCGCGCGTGTCGGCGACCGCCCCGGCGAAGGGCTGCGCCAGGCCCCAGACCAGGTTCTGCACGGCGATGGCGAAGGCCAGCATGCCGATCGTGATGCCGCCGTCGGCGGAAACCGGGGCCAGGAACAGGCCGAAGCTCTGCCGGATGCCCAGCGAGGCCGACAGGATGGTCGAACCGGCGATGAGGATGACGGGGACCGTGCGGGGGGCGGTGGACATGGAACTCGGGGCCTCGGCCAGTCGGGCGGGGGCTTCCATGCTTCTCCCCCGCCGCCGGCCCGGCAAGCGAAGCCTCGTCCGTGCTGGTGAATGCCGTTCACCAGCGGACGGCCCCGCGAACGGCAAACGGCCCCGGCGGTGAGCCGGGGCCGTGCGGGGCGGGAGGGGTCGTTACTTCGGCTTGGCCTCGGACTTCGTCTCGGCCTTGGCGCTGCCGGCCTTGGTGTCGGCGGCCTTGGTGTCGGTGACCTTGGCGTCGGCCTTCTTCACCTCGGCCTTCGCCTCCGGCTGGGCCGGCGTGGCGGACTGGGCGGGGACCGCGGCCGCGCCGGCCTTGGGGTCGGCCGGGGTCGCCGGGGTGGCCGGCGCGGCGGCGTGGTCGTGGCCGGCGGGCTTCGTCTCGGCCTTGGGCGCCTCAGCCTTGGGGGTCTCGGCCTTGGCGGGCGCCTTGGTCTCGGCGACCTGGACCGCGTCGGTGCGGGCGCCCAGCGTCTTGGTCTCCGCCTCGGCCTTGGCCTCGGCGACGGTGATCACCTGCGCGGCCTCGGCCTTGCCCTGCTGGGGCGCTGTGCCGGCCGCGAACGCTCCCGCCGCGGAGACGATGGCGGCGGCGGCGACGCCGAAGGCCAGCATCGGGCGGCGGTAGGCGGTGGTGCTCATTTCCTAGATCCCTTTTCTCAAGTGCATCCCCATCGGATGCAGCTACAGGAAGCCAGGGCACCGGGGCGGCTTCGCGCCGGGATTGTGGCGGGCCCGGGGAATTGTGGCGCCGTTCCCGCCAAAATCGATAGGCGGTTCAGCGCCCCCTGGCGTCCTTCTCCAGCGCGTCCAGCGCCGCCATGTTGGCGGCCGCGTCGCGCCCCTGCGCCGCGTCGCCGGCGAGCTGGCGGACCTTCAGCCAGTCCTCCCGGGCGCCGCCATGGTCGCCGCGGGCGGCGCGCAGGTTGCCGCGGGCCAGCAGCGCGTCGACGTTGCCCGGATCGATCTCCAGCGCGCGGGCGAGGTCGTCGGCCGCCGTCCCGTCCTGGGCCAGCTGGCGGCGGGCGGCGGCGCGCAGCACGTAGGCCTCCGCCCGCCTCGGCGCCAGCGCCACGGCGCGGTCCAGGTCGGCCACCGCCTCCCAGAAGCGCTGCTGCCCGGCGCGCAGGATGGCCCGGTCGATCAGCAGGTCGGGGTCGGACGGGGTCAGCAGGATCGCCTGGGCGTAGGCCGCCTCCGCCCGCTCCGGCCGCTTGGCCTGGACGTTGGCCAGCGCGGCGCGCGCCCACAGCCCGGCCATCGTCGCCTTCGGCAGCGTCAGGGTGGGCAGCAGCGCCTCCAGCCGCTCCGCCGCGGCGGCGTAGTCGGCGCGGAACAGCAGCGCCATCGCCTGGCAGAGCCGGGCGTCGCCGCCGCCCCCCTCCTTCTCCCAGAGCCGCGCCTCCTCGAAGGCGAAGTCGGGCAGCTCCTGCGCCTTGTTCAGGCACTGGCTGAGGGAGCGGGCGGGCTGGGCCATGGCCGGCGTCGCCAGCAGGATGGCCGCCAGCGCAACGGCGCCGGCATTGAGCGGGATCGGCATGGCGCCTAGAGTCCCCATCCCGGCGGCAATGGCAAGGGCCTATCGATCATGACGGGGAATAGGGCGCGGCGGCTGTTCTGCTTCGGCCTCGGCTACAGCGCGGGCGTGCTGGCGCAGGCCCTGCTGGCAGAGGGCTGGCGCGTCGCCGGCACCTGCCGCACCGAGGAGAAGCGCCGGACCCTGGCGGGCCGCGGGATCGAGGCGTTCCTGTTCGACCGGGGCCGGCCGCTGGACGACGCCGCGGCGGCGCTCTCCGGGACCACGCACCTGCTGTCCTCCGTCCCGCCGGACCGGGAGGGCGATCCCGTGCTGGACCACCACGCCGCCGACGTCGCCGCCGTCCCCGGCCTCGCCTGGGCCGGCTACCTCTCCACCACGGGCGTCTACGGCGACCGCGGCGGCGCCTGGGTGGACGAGACGGCGGAGCGGGCGCCGGTCACCGACCGGGGCCGCGCCCGCGCCCGGGCGGAGGAGGGCTGGACCGCCCTGTGGCGGGAGCGGGGCGTGCCGGTGCACCTGTTCCGCCTGCCCGGCATCTACGGCCCCGGCCGCAGCGCCATCGACGCGCTGCGGGCCGGCACCGCCCGGCGCGTGGACAAGCCCGGGCAGGTCTTCAGCCGCATCCATGTGGAGGACATCGCCGGGGCGCTGGCGGCGTCGATGGCGCGGCCCGACCCGGGGGCGGCCTACAATGTCTGCGACGACGAGCCCGCCCCCTCCCCCGAGGTGGTCGCCTTCGCCGCCGGCCTCATCGGGGTGGAGCCGCCGCCGCTGGTACCCTTCGCGGAGGCCGGGCTGTCGCCCATGGCGGCCAGCTTCTACGCGGAGAGCAAGCGCGTCTCCAACCGGCGGCTGAAGGAGGAGCTGGGCTACCGGCTGCGCTTCCCCACCTACCGGGAGGGGCTGGCGGCGCAGGCCGGGACGGAAGGCCTCACGCCAGGGTGAACCAGGCCATCATCAGGAGCCCGAGCCCGATGCGGTACCAGGCGAAGGGTGTGAAGCCGTGGCGGGATACGAAGTCCACCACGAAGCGGACGACGGCGAAGCCGGCCAGGAAGGCGGCGGCGAAGCCCAGGGCGATCAGCCCGACCCCGTCCATGGTCAGCACGTCGCGGTTCTTGAAGAGGTCGTAGGTGGCCGCGCCCAGCATGGTCGGGATGGCGACGAAGAAGGAGAACTCCGCCGCGGCCTTGCGGTCCACCCCCATCAGCAGCGCCCCCATGATGCTGGCGCCCGAGCGCGACACGCCCGGCACCATCGCCAGGCACTGGAACAGGCCGATGCGCAGGGACAGTGAGATGGGGAAGTCCTCGACCCGGGCGATGCGGGAGGCCGGCAGGTGCCGCTCGATCCACAGGATGGCGACGCCGCCCAGCACCAGGGTCACGCAGACCACGTAGGGGCTGAACAGCACCCCCTTGATGAAGCCGTGGAACAGCACGCCGGCCACCGCCGCCGGCAGGAAGCCCAGGATGATGGCGGCGGCGAAGCGCCGCGCCCCGGCGTCGTTCGGCAGGTTCACCACCACCCGCCACAGCCGCGCGAAATAGGCGATGCAGACCGCCAGGATGGCACCCAGCTGGATCACCACCTCGAACACTTTGCCCGGCGGCCCCTGGAACCCCAACAGCTCGCCCACCAGGATCAGGTGGCCGGTGGAGGACACCGGGATGAACTCGGTCAGGCCCTCGAGCAGGCCGAGCAGGATGGCTTCCAGGAACATGGAGGGGGAACTCTCGACGGGCGGGACCGGGGGCTTATAGCAGCCGCGGGCACAGCGCGCGAGGGGCGCGGGCGCCGCAGGCGGTTCGGGGCACCTCCGGGGGCGGTGCCGGAGCGCCCCGAACGGGCGCCGGGAAGGGCATTTCTGGGCGATAGGTCCGGATTGCGACCATCTTCTTCCGTTTCAAATGGAACGGCTGCCGGCCGGCGGCCCGGCAATGCTGCCATGCAGCGAATATCAGACAGTATTCCTGTCCTATCGGCCAAAAACTGCTGGATGGGCCAGTTGCCCTGACGTATATGGTCGAAATGGACGGGGCGCGGCGACAGGGTTTTACCCGCCGCCCTCCGGGGGAAGGGTCCCGGGGACCGGCGGTGCCGCCGGACCGGGGCCGGGGCGAGGGGTGAGAGCGATGGCGCAGAAGATGCTGGGGTTCGTCCACACCGGGCAGCAGATGCCCGACAAGCGCGAAGCGGGCCTGCGCCGGCAGGACTTCGAGGAGATCTACGCCCGCTTCAGCGACGAGCGCGCGGCCGAGCAGGCCAACCGCTGCTCCCAGTGCGGCGTGCCCTTCTGCCAGGTGCACTGCCCGGTCTCCAACAACATCCCGGACTGGCTGAAGCTGACCGCCGAGGGAAGGCTGGAGGAGGCGTACGAGGTCTCCCAGGCCACCAACAATTTCCCCGAGATCTGCGGCCGCATCTGCCCGCAGGATCGGCTGTGCGAGGGCAACTGCACCATCGAGCAGTCCACCCACGGCACCGTCACCATCGGCGCGGTGGAGAAGTACATCACCGACACCGCCTGGGAGCGGGGCTGGGTGAAGCCGGCCAGGCCCGTGCGCGAGCGCGCCGAGAGCGTCGGCATCGTCGGCGCCGGCCCGGCCGGGCTGGCGGCGGCCGACCAGCTGCGCCGCAAGGGCTACCAGGTCCATGTCTACGACCGCTACGACCGCGTCGGCGGCCTGCTGGTCTACGGCATCCCCGGCTTCAAGCTGGAGAAGGACGTGGTGCAGCGCCGGGCGACGCTGCTGGAGGAGGCGGGCGTCGTCTTCCACCTGGGCTTCGAGGTCGGCCGCCACGCCAGCTTGGCCGACCTGCGCGCCCGCCACGCCGCCGTGCTGATCGCCACCGGCGTCTACAAGGCGCGCGACCTGGAGGGGCCGGGCTCGGGCCTGGACGGCATCGTCCCGGCGCTGGAGTACCTGACTGCCAGCAACCGCGTCGGCCTGGGCGACACGGTGCTGGACTACGAGACGGGCCGGCTGAACGCCAAGGGCAAGAACGTCGTCGTCATCGGCGGCGGCGACACCGCCATGGACTGCGTGCGCACCGCGGTCCGGCAGGGTGCGAAGTCGGTGAAGTGCCTCTACCGCCGCAACCGCGCCAACATGCCGGGCAGCCAGCGCGAGGTCGCGCACGCCGAGGAGGAGGGCGTCGAGTTCGTCTGGCAGGCCGCGCCCGAGGCCTTCCCCGGCGACCGCACGGTGACCGCGGTCCGCGCCCACCGCATGCACATGGGCGTCGCCGACGCCACCGGCCGCCAGACCCCGCAGCCGATCGAGGGCTCCTCCTTCACGCTGGAGGCGGATCTGGTGGTCAAGGCGCTGGGCTTCGACCCGGAGGACCTGCCCGCCCTCTTCGGGGAGCCCGCGCTGAAGGTCAGCCGCTGGGGCACCGTCATGGCCAACCCCAAGACGCTGATGACCAACCTGGAGGGCGTCTTCGCCGCCGGCGACATCGTGCGCGGGGCGAGCCTGGTGGTCTGGGGCATCAAGGACGGCCGCGACGCCGCCGAGGGCATCCACCGCCACGTCCAGGCCAAGGCCAGCACCGGCGCGCTGGCCGACGCCGTGGCCGCCGAATAGGGCCGGCCGCCATGGAAGCGACCTACCGCCTCTACGACAACCTGTCGTCCGGCAACGGCTACAAGTGCCGGCTGATGATGAGCCTGCTGGGCATCCCGTTCGAGCGGGTCGAGATCGACATCGACCGCGGCGAGAGCCGGACGGCCGGGTTCCTGGCGATCAACCCGAACGGCCGCATCCCGGTGCTGCAGGTGGCGCCCGACCGGTACCTGGCGGAGTCGAACGCCATCCTCTGCTTCCTGGCCGACGGCACGCCCTACATGCCGACCGACCCTTGGCTGCGCGCCCAGGTTATGCAGTGGCTGTTCTGGGAGCAGTACAGCCACGAGCCGAACGTGGCGACCGCCCGCTTCTGGATCACCCACAAGTTCGAGATGACGCCGGAGCGGGTGCACGCCCTGGTGCTGAAGCGCGAGCAGGGCAACGCGGCGCTGAAGCTGATGGACGAGCGCCTCGCCGGCCGCCGCTTCCTGGTGGACGACCGCTACACGGTGGCCGACCTGGCGCTCTACGCCTACACCCACGTGGCGGAGGAGGGTGGCTTCCAGCTGGACCGCTACGACAACGTCCGCGCCTGGCTGGACCGCGTCGCCGCCCGCGACGGCCACATCGCCATCACCGACGAGGTCGGGCTGAAGCCGATCGACGGGGGCGCGCCGTGAGCCGGGGCCTATTCCGCCGCCGGCCGGTCCGCGCGCCGAAGCACCTCGTCGGGGACCTGTACCAGAATCGGCAGCCCGACGCGGTTGTCGGGATCGGCCAGCACCTGCTCCAGGCTGCTGGGCGCCGGGATCGCCTCGCCGTCCTCCAGCATGCCTTCGATGTGGAAGGGCAGCACCTCCGCGGCCATGGCCTTCACCTCCTCCAGGGTGGAGCCGGCGGTGACGCAGCCGGGGAAGTCTGGGAAATGGACTCCGTAGTCGGTATCCGGGTCCTTGCTCAGGATGGCGATGTAGGTCGGCACGGCGTCCTCCTAGCGAAGCTTGAGGCCGGACTGGGCTTCGATCGAGCGCACGGTCCCGACGGTCAGGTCCTTGCGGGGGTGCGGTACGGTAACACGCCCCGGCCGCTGCGGATGCGCGAACTGGACGTGGCTTCCCTTCTGGGCAACGCGGCGCCAGCCTTCGGCCTCAAGGCGGCGGATGATCTCGCGGCTGCCCATGCAGGCAAGAGTATGGCGCCCGCCCCGCAAGCGCAATCTCCGGACGCGTGAGGCTGCCATGCCGATCATCCGCGTGGAGATGTTCGCCGGCCGCTCGCTGGAGCAGAAGCGGGAGCTGGTGGCGGCGCTGACCGAGGCGACCGCCCGCATCGCGGGCTGCTCGCCCGATTCCGTGTACGTCGTCATCGACGACGTGAAGAAAGAGAACTGGGGTGCGGGCGGCCAGCTCTGCTCCGACAAGTACCCCGACTGACGCGACGAAGGAGCCATACCCATGACTGACCACATCGAGAGCGGCGAAGCCTTCGTCTCGTCCTACCGCCGGAACGCCGAGCTGCTGCAGCGCGAGCATGTCTGGTCGCCCGACCAGGAGAGCGACGCCTGCGGCGTCGGCTTCGTCGCCGCCATCGACGGCAAGCCGCGGCGCCAGGTGGTGGAGAAGGCGGTGGAGGCGCTGCGCGCGCTGTGGCACCGGGGTGCGGTGGACGCCGACGGCAAGACCGGCGACGGCGCCGGCATCCACGTCCAGATCCCGCAGGCCTTCTTCCGCGAGCACGTCGCCCGCACCGGCCACCAGCCCCTGCCCGGCCTGATCTCCGTCGGCCAGGTCTTCCTGCCGCGCACCGACATGGAGGCGCAGGAGCGCTGCCGCTGCATCGTGGAGACCGAGGTCCTGAAGTTCGGCTATTACATCTACGGCTGGCGCCAGGTCCCCATCAACATCGAGATCATCGGCGAGAAGGCCAACGCGACCCGGCCCGAGATCGAGCAGATCATGATCGGCAACCCCAAGGGGGTGCCGGAGGACCAGCTGGAGCGCGACCTCTACGTCATCCGCCGCCGCATCGAGAAGGCGGTCAAGGCGGACTCCATCAACGACTTCTACATCTGCACCCTGTCCTGCCGCTCGATCATCTACAAGGGCATGTTCCTGGCGGAGCAGCTGACCAGCTTCTACCCCGACCTGCTGGACAAGCGGTTCGAGTCGAACTTCGCCATCTACCACCAGCGCTACTCCACCAACACCTTCCCGACCTGGTGGCTGGCGCAGCCCTTCCGCATGCTGGCGCATAACGGCGAGATCAACACGTTGCGCGGCAACGTCAACTGGATGAAGGCCCACGAGACCCGGATGGGCCACGAGATCTTCGGGCCGCTGATCGAGGACGTGAAGCCGGTCATCCCGGCCGGCGGCTCCGACAGCGCCTGCCTGGACGCGGTGTTCGAGGTGCTGGTCCGCGCCGGCCGCTCCGCCCCCATGGTGAAGACCATGCTGGTGCCGGAGGCCTGGTCCGACAAGGAGATCATGCCGCAGGCACACCGCGACCTCTATTCCTACGCCAACGCGGTCATGGAGCCCTGGGACGGGCCGGTGGCGCTGGCCTGCACGGACGGGCGCTGGGTGCTGGGCGGCATGGACCGCAACGGTCTCAGGCCCATGCGCTACGTGGTGACGGGCGACGGCCTCATCATCGCCGGTTCCGAGACCGGCATGGTCAAGGTGGACGAGCCCACGGTGGTGGAGAAGGGCCGGCTGGGCCCGGGCCAGATGATCGCCGTCGACCTGGAGGCGGGCCGCCTCTACCACGACCGCGAGATCAAGGACCGGCTGGCCGCCCAGCGTCCCTACGGCAGCTGGATCCGCCACATCACCGCGCTGGACGACCTGGTGAAGGGCGCTCCCGTCGAGCCGGCGGAGCTCCCGCGCGAGGAGCTGCGGCGGCGCAAGATCGCCTACGGCATCACCATGGAGGATCTGGAGACGATCCTGCACCCCATGGTGGAGGACGCCAAGGAGGCGGTCGGCTCCATGGGCGACGACAGCCCCATCGCGGTGCTGTCCGACCGCTATCGCGGCCTGCACCACTTCTTCCGCCAGAACTTCAGCCAGGTCACCAACCCGCCCATCGACAGCCTCCGCGAGCAGCGGGTGATGAGCCTGAAGACGCGGCTGGGCAACCTCGGCAACATCCTGGACGAGGACGACAGCCAGACCCGCCTGCTGCAGCTGGAGAGCCCGGTCCTCACCACGGCCGAGTTCCGCGCCATGCGCCGCTACATGGGCGACACGGCGGCGGAGATCGACTGCACCTTCGACCCGCGCGCCGGCGAGCACGCGCTGCGCGACGGCCTGCGCCGCATCCGCCAGGAGGCGGAGGACGCGGTGCGCGGCGGCGCCACCCACGTCATCCTGACCGACGAGGCGGTGGGCCCGGCCCGCGCCGCCATCCCGATGATCCTGGCGACGGGCGCCGTCCACACCCACCTGATCCGCCAGCAGCTGCGCACCTTCACCTCGCTGAACGTGCGCTCGGGCGAGTGCGTGGACACCCACTACTTCGCCGTGCTGATCGGCGTCGGCGCCACCACGGTCAACGCCTACATCGCGCAGGAGGCGATCTCCGACCGCCACCGCCGCGGCCTGTTCCCCGGCCTGACGCTGGACGAGTGCCTGGCGCGCTACAAGAAGGCTGTCAACGACGGCCTGCTGAAGATCATGTCCAAGATGGGCATCTCCATCATCAGCAGCTACCGCGGCGGCCTGAACTTCGAGGCGGTGGGCCTGTCCCGCTCGCTGGTGGCCGAGCACTTCCCCGGCATGATCAGCCGCATCTCCGGCATCGGCCTGACCGGCATCCAGAAGAAGGTGCTGGAGGGCCACGCGGCCGCCTACGACGGGGAGGTCGTGGCCCTGCCGGTCGGCGGCTTCTACAAGTTTCGCAAGAACGGCGACCGCCACGCCTGGGAGGGCGGGCTGATCCACATGCTGCAGCATGCGGTCGCCACCGACAGCTACTCCACCTTCAAGAAGTATTCCGAGGCGGTGCACAAGCGGCCGGCCATCCAGCTGCGCGACCTCCTTGACTTCCGCTTCCTGAAGGAGCCGGTGCCGCTGGACGAGGTGGAGAGCATCACCGCCATCCGCAAGCGCCTGGTCACCCCCGGCATGTCGCTGGGCGCGCTTTCTCCCGAGGCGCACGGCACGCTGAACGTCGCCATGAACCGCATCGGCGCCAAGTCCGATTCGGGCGAGGGAGGCGAAGACCCGGCGCGCTTCAAGCCCGACCGCAACGGCGACAACTGGAACTCCGCCATCAAGCAGGTGGCCTCCGGCCGCTTCGGCGTGACGGCGGAATACCTGAACCAGTGCCGCGAGATCGAGATCAAGGTGGCCCAGGGGGCCAAGCCTGGCGAAGGCGGCCAGCTGCCAGGTTTCAAGGTAACCGAGATGATCGCCAAGCTTCGGCATGCGACGCCCGGGGTCAGCCTGATCAGCCCCCCGCCGCATCACGACATCTACTCGATCGAGGATTTGGCACAGCTCATCTACGACCTGAAACAGATCAACCCAACGGCAAAGGTGTGCGTCAAGCTGGTCTCCCGCTCGGGCATCGGCACGATAGCGGCGGGCGTGGCGAAGGCGAATGCCGACGTCATCCTGGTCTCGGGCCATGTCGGCGGGACGGGAGCCAGCCCGCAGACCTCGATCAAATATGCCGGCGTGCCCT
>DASPKT010000356.1:0-8642 GCA_035627915.1 Azospirillaceae bacterium | reverse complement strand
CCATCCGCGTCGC
Organism: Azospirillaceae bacterium; assembly: GCA_035627915.1. Lineage (GTDB taxonomy): Bacteria > Pseudomonadota > Alphaproteobacteria > Azospirillales > Azospirillaceae > DASPKT01. The sequence continues at coordinate 8,629 of DASPKT010000356.1, read as the reverse complement.
CACTGACGGCACGACATTCTAGGGGGACCCATGGCAGCGCCGGTTCACGTGATCTCGCATCCGCTGGTGCAGCACAAGCTGACCCTGATGCGGCGCAAGGAGACGCCGACGGCGGAGTTCAGGCGCCTGCTGCGCGAGATCAGCACGCTCCTCGCCTACGAGGTGACGCGCGACCTGCCGCTGACGACCGAGCGGATCGAGACGCCGCTGTGCGAGTTCGACGCGCCGGTCATCGAGGGCAAGAAGGTCGCCGTGGTGCCGATCCTGCGCGCCGGGCTGGTGATGGCGGAGGGGCTGCTGGAGCTGATGCCCGGCGCCCGCGAGGGCCATATCGGCCTCTACCGCGACCATGAGACCAAGCAGCTGGTGGAGTACCTGGTGAAGCTGCCGGACCCGCAGGGCCGCATCTTCATCCTGGTGGACCCAATGCTGGCGACCGGCAACTCCGCCGTCTACGCGGTCGATGTGCTGAACCGGCACGGCGTGTCTGACCAGCAGATCCGCTTCATGGCGCTGGTGTCGGCGCCGGAGGGCGTGCGCGTCTTCCACGCCGCCCATCCCGGCGTGCCGGTCTACACCGCGGCGTTGGACAGCCACCTGAACGAGAACGCCTACATCGTCCCCGGCCTGGGCGACGCCGGCGACCGGCTGTTCGGGACCAAGTGAGGGCGGGGGCTCAGGCCCCCACCTCCGCCCCCGCCGCTCCTGCGGGCTCCCCCGCCGCATCGGCGCGGTTGCCCGCCTGCTGGCGCGCCCACAGGGCGGCATAGGCGCCGCCCTGGGCCAGCAGGTCGGCATGGCGGCCGCGCTCCTGCACACGGCCCTCCTGCAGCACGATGATCTCGTCCGCGTCCACCACGGTGGAGAGCCGGTGGGCGATGACCAGCGTCGTGCGGCCGCGGCTGACCTCGCGCAGGTTGGCCTGGATCTCCCGCTCCGTGTGGGTGTCGAGCGCGCTGGTCGCCTCGTCGAACAGCAGGATGGGCGGGTCCTTCAGGATCGTGCGGGCGATGGCGACGCGCTGCTTCTCGCCCCCCGACAGCTTCAGGCCCCGCTCGCCCACCACCGTCTCCCAGCCGTCCGGCAGGGTGCTCACGAAGCCGTCGATGTGGGCCAGGCGCGCGGCGCGCTCCACCTCCTCGCGGGTGGCGTCGGGGCGGCCGTAGGCGATGTTGTAGCCGATGGTGTCGTTGAACAGGACGGTGTCCTGCGGGACGATGCCGATGGCCGCGCGCAGCGACTTCTGCGCGACCTCGCGGATGTCCTGCCCGTCCACCAGGATGCGCCCGCCCGAGACGTCGTAGAAGCGGAACAGCAGCCGCGACAGGGTCGACTTGCCGGCGCCGCTGGGCCCGACGATGGCGACGGTGCGGCCGGCCGGCACGGTGAAGCTGACCCCCTTCAGGATCGGCCGGCGCGGGTCGTAGCCGAAGCTGACGTCCTCGAACCGCACCTCGCCGCCGCGCGGCGCCAGGTCAGGCGCGCCGGGGCGGTCGGCGACCTCGCGGTCCACCGCCATCAGCTCGAACATCTTCTCCATGTCGCCGACCGCTTCCTTCACGTTGCGGTAGACGAAGCCGAAGATGTTCAGCGGCTGGGCCAGCTGCAGCAGGTAGGTGTTGACCAGCACGAAGTCGCCCAGCGTCAGCGTGCCCGCCAGGATGCCGTTGGCCGCCATGACCATGATGACCACCACGCCGGCGGCGATGATGACGCCCTGGCCGACGTTCAGCACCGACAGCGAGGTCTGGGTCTTCACCGCCGCGTTCTCGTAGGCCTGCAGCGCCTTGTCGTAGCGCCTCGCCTCGTGCTCCTCGTTGCCGAAGTACTTGACCGTCTCGTAGTTCAGCAGCGTGTCGATGGCCCGCGCGCTGGCCTTGGTGTCGGTCTCCAGCATCTGGCGGCGGATGCGGGTGCGCCAGTTGGTGACGGCGATGGTGTAGGCGATGTAGCCGCCCACCGTGACGAAGGTCGCCAACGCGAAGCGCCAGTCGAACAGGCGCCACAGGATCGCCGTGACCAGCACGATCTCCAGCAGGGTCGGCAGCACGTTGAACAGCACGGTGGAGAGCAGGCTCTCGATCGCGTTGGTGCCGCGCTCGATGCTGCGCGACAGGCCGCCGGTCTGCCGCTCCAGGTGGAAGCGCAGGGACAGACCGTGCAGGTGGCGGAAGACGTTCAGCGCCGCCCGCCGCATCGCCCGCTGCGCCACGCGCACGAACACGCTGCTGCGCAGCTCCGCGAAGGCCTGGCTCATCAGCCGGGCGAGGCCGTAGGCCAGGATGAAGCCCGCCGGCAGGGCCACGGCCGCCCCGCCCTCGCCCGACAGCGCGTCCACCGCCCCCTTGTAGAAGAAGGGCACGGCAACGGTGGCGGCCTTGGCCCCGAACAGCAGCAGCAGCGCCGCCAGCACCCGCGCCTTGGTCCCCGTCTCCCCTTTCGGCCAGACGTAGGGCAGCAGCATCCCAAGTGCGCGCCGCTCGCCCAGCCTTTCGCGGGGCGGGGTGCCGTCGGCGGAGGCGGTGTCGGCTGAAACGGTATCGGCGGGAGGGGAGGCCATGGATCGCATGCCGGACAAGCTGGGGTCTGGAGCGCCGCGCGCAAAGCCCCGAACTGCCGGCGGAACAGCATGGCCGCCCTGCGGTTGAAGAGGGAAAGACCCGACCCACGGAGGAGATGTCATGAAGCGTTCCCTGATCCTGGCGGCCGCCCTGTCCGCCATGGCCCTGCCGGCGGCCGCCCAGAGCGCCGCCACGACCGGCAACGACGGCACCGCCACGACCGGCCAGGCCGGCACCGCCGCCGATACCGCGACGGCGGGCATGCCGTCCTCGACCCAGCCCGGCACGGGCGCAGGGTCCGCCACGGTCGGTTCCACGGCTACCGGTTCCACAACCGCGACGGGCGCCACGACGGCGGGCAGCACCGGCACGACGGGTTCGACCGACACGACCGCGACGGGCGCCACGACGGGAACGACCGGGACCGCCGGCACCGCGTCTACCGGTTCCACCGCCGCCACCGGCCCGACCGTGACCGGCACCGCGACGGCGGGAACCCCGGCGACGGCCGGCAGCGACACCTCCTCCGGCACCGCCTCGATGGGCGCCGGCAGCGCCACGACGGGAAGCACCGCCACGGACAGCACCACCGCGGGCAGCACCACCGCGGGCAGCACGGCGACCGGAAGCTCCACCGCCGGCGCTTCGACGGGGACCGGCGGGAGCACGGACACGGCGTCCGGCAGCGTGGGCGGCGCCGCCGCCTCCGGCACGGATGCATCCGCCGCAGGGACCGCGGCCGGCACCGCTGCGGCGGGCACCGACCCGGCCATGGGCGGCGCCGGGCAGCCCGGCATCGACACGGGCAAGGTCGCCGGCACCTACCGGCTGCGCAGCCTGAACGGGGACGAGCTGCCGAGCACCGTGGCGGAGGCCGAGGGTTGCCGCCACATCGTGCTGTCCGGTGCGGTGCAGCTGATGCCCGACCAGACCTATACGTCCAAGAGCCTGATGCGCAAGCAGTGCGGCGAGCAGGTCACGGACAGCGAGTCCGCCTCGGTCAGCGGCCGCTGGCGCGTTACCGGCAACTCGCTGGTGCTGGAGGAGGATGGGGCCGCTGCCGCCGGGGCCGCCGCCGCGTCGGCCGCCAACAGCGCCGCCCCGGCGAACACCGCCGCCGGCGCCACGCCGGGCGGGTCCGGTTCAGGCGACACCACCGGCGCCGCCGTCTCCAGGGACGGCAGCCTCAGCATCGCCGGCACGGCGGAGATCGAAGGCGAGGTCATGAACCTGTCGCTGAAGGACGGCCGCTCGGTCGCCGTGCTGTCGGCCACGGACGCGCGCCCCGGCGACGGGTCGCTGACCGCCACCGGCGGGCCCGCGGAGTCCGCGCCCACCCCGCTGACCGGCCAGCAGTAAGGCTGGTTACGCGAGCGTAACGACCGACCTCCCCCCGTTCCCCAGTCGGAACGGGGGGAGCATCGGCGTCAGGTCATCCAGCCCGGGAACAGGTTGCGCAGGCCGCTGGCGATGATCTCCACCGCCACCGCGGCCAGCAGCAGGCCGAAAAGCCGGTTCATGATGTTGAGGCCGGTCTGGCCCATGCGGTCGCCGATCGGCCCGGCCAGCCGCAGCGAGACGTAGAGCAGCAGGCAGACGAACAGGGCGCAGCCGATCACGGCCGCCCCGTGCTCCCACGTCGCGCCGCGCTGCATCTGGATGATGACGGCGGAGATGGAGCCGGGGCCGGCCAGCAGCGGCAGGCCCAGCGGCACCACGCCGATGGCGGTGCGCCGCTCCGCCTCCACCGCCTCGGCCGGGGTCTGCTGCACCGCCGACACCTTGGCGTTCAGCATGGACAGCGCCATCAGCAGCAGCACCAGCCCGCCGCCGACGCGGAAGCTGTCCAGGCTGGTGCCGAGGATGCGCAGGATGAAGTCGCCGAGGAAGGCGGAGGTGACCAGCACCGCCGCCACCGTCAGCACCGCCTGCCGCGCGATGGCCGCCCGCTCCCGGTCCTCCCGCCCCTCGGTCAGGGACAGGAAGATCGGGATGGCGGCGAACGGCGTCAGGATCGCGAACAGCGCGATGCCGAAGCGGCTGTACTCCGACCAGGGCTCCATCTCAGCCCAGGCCGACGCCCGTCTCGGCCCCGGCGTCGCCGGACAGGGCCTTGTCGATCAGGGCCTTGGTCTCCGCGATGCCGTAGAGGGCGATGAAGCTGCCCATGCGGGGGCCGGTGGCCTGGCCCAGCAGCACCTCGTAGAGCGCCTGGAACCAGGCGCGCAGCTCGGCGAAGCCGTGGCGCTTGCCGATCTCGTAGACCTCGTTCTGGATCGCGTCGGCCTCGGCCGGCAGGGTGTCGAGCGCCGCGCGCAGCTCCTCCAGGGCCCGTCGCTCCGCCTCGCTGGGGGCGCGGTAGACCTTGTGGGGCTTCACCTGGTCCTGGTAGTAGGCCACGGCGTGGCCGACCAGCCGGTCCAGGTAGGGGCTGTTCTCCGGGGTGGCGCCCTGCGCGTAGCGGCTGATGAAGCCCCACATGACCTCCTTGCTCTCGGCGTTGGCGACGCCGGCGAGGTTCAGGAGGATGGAGAAGCTGAGGCTGGCCTTGCCCTTCACGCCGGCCGGGACGTAGCCGTTGTGGATGTGCCAGGCCGGGTTCTCCACCCGGCGCGCCGGCTCCTCCCCGTCCAGCTTCTCCACGAAGGTCAGGTAGTCGTCCACGGCGCGCGGGATGACGTCGAAGTAGAGGCGCTTGGCCGCCCGCGGCTTCTGGAACATGTAGAGCGCCAGGCTCTCCGACGGGGCGTAGCGCAGCCACTCCTCCACCGTCAGGCCGTTGCCCTTGGACTTGCTGATCTTCTGGCCCTTCTCGTCCAGGAACAGCTCATAGTTGAAGCCCTCGGGCGGCCGGCTGCCGAGGATGCGGCAGATCTTCCCCGCCAGCTCCACCGACGGGATCAGGTCCTTGCCGGACATCTCGTAGTCCACGCCCAGCGCGTGCCAGCGCATGCCCCAGTCGGGCTTCCACTGCAGCTTGACGTGGCCGCCGGTGACGGGCACCTCGACCTTCTTCCCGTCCTCGTCCTCGAAGACGATGGTGCCGGCGTCCACGTTGCGCTCCAGCAGCGGCACCTGGAGGACGCGGCCGGAGGTCGGGCTCACCGGCAGGAACGGGCTGTAGGTGGCCTGCCGCTCCTCGCCGAGCGTCGGCAGCATCACCGCCATGATCTCGTCGTAGTGGCGCAGCACGTCCAGCAGCGCCTTGTCGAAGCGGCCGGAGGCGTACCAGTCGGTCGAGCTCTGGAACTCGTACTCGAAGCCGAAGCTGTCGAGGAAGCCCCGCAGCATGGCGTTGTTGTGGTGGCCGAAGCTCTCGAACTTGCCGAACGGGTCCGGCACCTTGGTCAGCGGCTTGCCCAGGTGCTCGCGCACCATCTCCTTGTTGGGGATGTTGTCGGGGACCTTGCGCAGCCCGTCCATGTCGTCGGAGAAGGCGAACAGCCGCGTCGGCACCCCCGGCGCCAGGCGCTGGAAGGCCTGGCGGACCATGGTCGTGCGCACCACCTCGCCGAAGGTGCCGATGTGCGGCAGGCCGGACGGGCCGTAGCCGGTCTCGAACAGGACGTAGCCTTTGGGCGGGGCCTGCTCGCCGTAGCGCGCCACCAGCTTGCGCGCCTCCTCGAACGGCCAAGCCTTCGCCTCGCGCGCCAGTTCCTGTTCGGTCGCCATGTCGGGATACACCGTTGAAGAAAGATGGGACGATAAGCCCGGCACCCTAGGGCCTCGGGCCGGCACCGGTCAATCCGGGGCCCGCGAACGTCCGCCATGCCGCCACAATGGGGCTGCATGAGCCATCACCGCCGGAGGGAGGAAACCCATGCCCGCATTCATCAGGTCGCGTGTCGGCGCCAGCCTGGCGCTGCTGCTCCTGGCCCTGGTGGCGGCCGCGGGGCTGGCCGACCGGGCGGTGGGGCTGCTGCCCCGCACCCCGGCCGGGGCGGGGGAGGCGGCGCTGGAGGAGAACCTGGCCCGCGCCGCCGCCCTGTTCGCCACCGCCCGGGGGCTGAACGCCGCCATCTCGGTCGCCCAGTCGGCGGAGGTGTCGGCCGGCGTGGGCGTGCAGGGCACCGTCTCCCCGGGGCAGGCGCTGGACCCGGTGAACGACCTGGTGGAGCGCTTCTCCTCCGTCATGCTGACGGCGACGGTGGCGCTCAGCGGCACGCTGCTGCTGGTGCAGGCGGGGGACCTCTGGGGCCTGTCGGTGCTGCTGCCGGCGGGCCTGGGCCTGGTGCTGCTGTCGCTCTGGCTGCCGGGTGCCGCCGGGGCGGGAGCGCGGCGGGCGGGGCTGGTGCTGCTGGTGGCGGCGCTGCTGGCCAAGGCCGGGCTGCCGGCCGCCGTGCTGCTGACGGAGGCCATGGCGCAGCGCCTGATCGACCCCGGCATCGCCGCCGCCGGCGCCACGCTGGAGGCGGTGGAGGTGCCGGGCCTGGCCGCGGCGGGGGAGGACCCCGGCTGGCTCGACCGGCTGCGCGCCATGAACGACGTGACGGGCCAGGTGACGCGCGCCGTCCAGGCCGCCGGCGACCTCGCCGACGACATCGTGCAGCTCACCGTGGCCTATACGCTGAAGATCGTGGTGCTGCCGCTCGGCACGCTCTGGCTGCTGGGCCGGGTGCTGGAGCTGCTGATCGCCGGGCTGGTGCCGCGGCGGGACTGAGGGTCCCTGCGCAACCGTTTTGCGCCATTCCAACCTATCACATCGGCCGGCGGGCACCAGCGCCGGCTGCGAAGGGCAGCCCCGGAGAAACGGCACTCCCCCCGCGGCCGCGGCTTCGGCCTTCATCCCGCCGGTTTCGGACGGACAGGATGGAAGATGCGCAGGTCGCAGCGGATCAGGCTGGCCCGGGTGCTGGGCATGCTGGGCTCCGACCATGCCGGCGAGCGGGCGAGTGCCGCGCTGGCCGCCGACCGGCTGGTGAAGGCGGCGGGAACGACCTGGTGGCAGCTCCTGTCCCCTACGGCCGGGGCCGCCGGCCCGGTCCCGCGCGACAGCCGCTGGGTCGACGCCTTCCACGACCCGGTCGCCGCCGCCAACGCCCGCATGCGCCAGCTCCGCGCCGAGAACGCCCTCCTGGAGGCGGAGGTGAAGCGGCTGAAGCGCCTGCTGGACGCCCGCCGGGCGCCGCCGGGCCGGGGGGATTGACCCGCCCGCCTACTCCGCCGCGGCGGGCACCGTACCCGGCAGCAGGTGGGCGATGGAGTTGGCGTAGTAGGCCAGCACCGGGCGCTGCTCCGGCACCGCGGCGAACAGGCCTGACTCGGAGCCGTCGTCGCTGAGGACCAAGCGGCGCTCCAGCAGGTGGCGGATGCCGCTCTGGATGGCGTAGTCGCGGGTGCGGCGCGGGATGTAGACGTGGGAGCCGCCGGCCTCCAGCCGCTCGATCAGCGCCTCGACCCTGGCCTTGACCTCCAGCGCCGAGAGGGGCGCGTCGGCCTCCAGCAGCACGGCGGCGACCAGCGGCACCGGCAGGGCCGGCACCAGGGCGCCGATGCGGCCCATCAGGTCGCGCGCCATCTCCTCCACCCGGGCGAAGCGCGCTTCCGCGTCCAGGGCGCGGAAGTCGACGCCGCGCGCCTCCGACCAGGCGCGGGCGGAGACGGGAGTGCCGAAGTTCACGCAGGCATAGCCGAAGCGGTGCCAGCGCCCGCGCAGCGCGAGCCCGGCATGGTGCGCCAGGAAGCCGATCGTCTTGCGCACCGCATGCAGCGCCCCGCGCCTGGGCGCGTCGGGGTCGGCGGAGAGCAGCAGCGTGCGGTCCTCCAGCACCCGGTCGTAGTTCAGCGCGACCGGCACGAACACCAGGTCGCGTTCTCCCCGGGGGTCGAAGCCCCGCAGCATGTAATCCAGCAGCCCCATGCGGGGCGGGCGCAGGGTGCCGTCGCGGGTCAGCCCGCCCTCGGGGAAGACGGCCTGGGCGACGCCGTTCTCGGTCGCCATCTTGACGTAGCGCTCCAGCACCCGGCGGTAGAGCGGGCTCTTGCTGTTGCGGCGGATGAAGTAGGCGCCCATGGAGCGGATCAGGGTCTGCAGCGGCCAGACCCGCGCCCATTCCCCCACCGCATAG
>DASPKT010000355.1:0-10401 GCA_035627915.1 Azospirillaceae bacterium | reverse complement strand
ATGGCAGTGAGCAGGGTCGCGGGGTCGGCTTCCTCCTGCTCGAGCCCGAGCAGCGCCCGCACCTCGCCCGACAGCGGAATCGCCTTCTGGCTGCGCGGGAAGATGCCGCCCCCCTTCGAGATCAGCTTGCGGTCATAATCGTCCCAGCTCGACCGCGGCAGGTTGAAGAGGCGGTTGCGCTCCTCCCAGCTCGCCGCCGGATCCGGATCCGGGTCGAGGAAGATGTGGCGGTGGTCGAACGCGGCGACGAGCCGGATCGCCTTCGAGAGCAGCATGCCGTTGCCGAACACGTCGCCGGACATGTCGCCGACTCCCGCCACGGCGATCGGCTGGGTCTGGACGTCGATGCCCATCTCGCGGAAATGGCGCTGGACCGACACCCAGGCGCCCCGGGCGGTGATGCCCATCGCCTTGTGGTCGTAGCCGTAGCTGCCGCCGCTCGCGAAGGCGTCGCCGAGCCAGAAATTCTGTGAAAGCGCGATCTCGTTGGCGATGTCGGAGAAGGTGGCCGTGCCCTTGTCCGCGGCGACCACCAGGTACGGGTCGTCGGGGTCCAGGCGCACCACGTCCTCCGGCGGCACGATCTGGCCGTTCACCAAATTGTCGGTGATGTCCAGCAGGCCGCGCATCATGGTCTTGTAGCACTCGACCACCTCGGCCATCAGCGCCTCGCGGCCGGCCGAGGCCGGCGGCGGGTTCTTGACGACGAAGCCGCCCTTGCTGCCGACCGGGACGATGACCGCGTTCTTGACCATCTGCGCCTTGATCAGGCCCAGGATCTCGGTGCGGAAATCCTCCTTGCGGTCGGACCAGCGGATGCCGCCGCGGGCGACCTTGCCGCCGCGCAGGTGCACCGCCTCGACCCGCGGGCTGTAGACCCAGATCTCCACCCAGGGGCGGGGCAGCGGCAGGTCGTCGATCGACCGGCTGTCCAGCTTGAAGGAGATGTAGGGCTTCGGGTTGCCGTCCTTGCCCTTCTGGAAGAAGTTGGTGCGCAGCGTCGCCCGGATGATGTTCAGCATCCGGCGCAGGATGCGGTCCTCGTCCAGGTTGGTGACGCGGTCCAGCGCGTGCTCGATCTCGATGATCAGGCCCATGCGCCGGCTGTCCACGCGCTGGCGGCCGAACTCCTTGGACAGCGAGGGGTCGTGCGCCGTCTTGAACAGCTTGACCAGCAGCTGGGTGATCTCCGCGTGCGCGGCCAGCGTGTCCTCGATGTAGGCCTGGGAGAAGTCGAACCGGGCCTGGCGCAGGTACTTGGCGTAGGCGCGGATGACCGTCACCTCGCGCCAGGACAGCCCCGCCCCCAGCACCAGCTGGTTGAAGCCGTCGGTCTGCGCCTCGCCGGTCCACACGCGGGTGAAGGCGTCCTCGAAGGCGGTCTTGACCTGCTCCAGCTCGACCGGCTTGCCGTCGGCCATCTCCATCTGGAAGTCCTGGATCCAGATCGAGCTGGCGCGGTCCGGCAGGCGGATCTCGAACGGCCCGCCCTCCGCCAGGATCTTCAGGCCGAGGTCCTCCAGCATGGGCAGGACCTGGGACAGCTGCACCGGGGTGCGGTCCTGGTAGACCTTGAAGTACAGCTCGTGCCGCTCCGCCTCGACCGGGCGGTGCAGGTTCAGCTGCAGCTGGCCGGTGCGGGCTGCGTTCTCGATGCGGTCGATGTCGACGACGGCGGCGTCGGCGCTGTAGGCCTCGCGGTAGCCCTGCGGCAAGGCCTGGGCGTAGCGCTTGGCGAGCCGCAGCCCGGTCTCCTCGCCCTTGGCCTCGACCAGGGCCTGCTGCAGCCGGTCGCTCCAGCCGCGGGACGCCTCGATCAGGCTCTCCTCGATCTCGCGGATGTCGTAGTCGGGGACCTTGCCGGGCACCGTCTGGATGATCAGGTGGACGCGGGCCAGCACGCTCTCGGCCAGGGCCACGTTGAAGCTGCCCGTGGTGCCCTCGAAGGCGCGCTCCAGGATGCCCTGGATGCGGCGGCGCAGGTCGGTGTCGTAGCGGTCGCGCGGCACGTAGACGAGCGCGCTGATGAACCGCTCGAACGGGTCCTTGCGCACGAACAGCGCGACGCGCTGGCGGTCCTGCAGGTGCAGCACGCCCATCGAGATGTCGAACAGCTCGTCGTCGCCGATCTGGAACAGCTCGTCGCGGGGGAAGCTGTCCAGGATGTGGACCAGCGCCTTGCCGTCGTGGCTCTTGGGCTCGAAGCCGGCGCGGGCCAGCGTGCGGGTCAGCTTCTGGCGCAGGAACGGGATGTCGCGGGCCGAGCGGTTGTAGGCGACCGAGGTGAACAGGCCGGCGAACAGCCGCTCGCCGATCTCCACGCCCTTCTCGTCGAACACCTTGACCATGACGGCGTCCAGCAGGGCCGGCCGGTGCACGGTCGACTCCTTGTTGGCCTTGGTCACCATCATGAAGCGCGGCTGGCGCACGAAGCTCTTCACGTCGGGCGGCAGGGCGGAGAAGTTGCGCAGCCCGTCGAAGACCGAGACCTCGTCGTCGGCCAGGATGCCGAGGCCGGCGCCGGGGACGATGTCCAGCGTCTCCTCCCCGCCGTCCTGGCCGAAGCGGTACTCGCGGCAGCCCAGGAAGATGAAGTGGTCGTCGTCCATCCAGCGCAGGAAGTCCAGCCCCTCGACGACCTCCTCCTGCGCCAGCGGCAGGGTGCGCGACTTGGTCTCGGAGATGGTGTCGGCGATGCGCTGGCGCATGGCGCGGAAGTCGGCGACCGCGGCGCGCACGTCGGCCAGCACGCGGGCGATGCCGGCGCGCACCTTCTCCAGCGTGGCCTGGTCGGTCTGCTGGTCGACCTCGATGTGCATGTAGCTCTCGGCCTGGGCGTCGGCCGGGGCGGCGTGCGCCTCGTACAGCTCGACCAGGCGGCCCTGCTCGTCGCGCTTCAGGCGGACGACCGGGTGGATGACCAGGTGGACGGTCAGGCCGTGGCGGTTCAGCTCGGCCGAGACGCTGTCGACCAGGAAGGGCATGTCGTCGTTGACGACCTCGACCACGGTGTGCGGCGCGTGCCAGCCGTCCTGCTCGACCTTGGGGTTGCAGACCCGGACCAGGGCCTGACCGGGCTTGCGCACGGCGCCGAACTGCCAGATCGCCAGCGCGGCGCCGTACAGCTCGTCGGAGGAGGAGCGCAGGATGTCGTCGGGGGGAACGTTGGCATAGAACTGGCGGACGAACCGCTCCGCCAGACCCGCCTTCTCGCGGGACAGACGGTCGCGGACCTTGCCCACGACCTGTTCGGTCAACTCGACCTTGCGCTGCTCGGCCTTGAGCGCCATGGCGATATCACTCCCAATGGAATTAGGGCCGTCCTTTGCGGCGGCCCCCTTATTCTTCGCCTAGAATTGCAGGATTCCCGCCGTCCGCAAGGGCGATGAATCGGCCGGAAGCAATCTGCAATGGTCGGTCGCGGACGGGTTTGCGCACGGCGTTCCCATGCCGTACAAGCGGTGCCGGACAACAGATTATGTCGAGCCCGTCCGGACGGGCTCCGGCGGCACCCCGGGAGGCGGGGCCAGGCAGGGGGGACTCGTGGGCGACCACCCGGACAAGACCGTCATCGGCCTCACCGCCGTGATCGTCGCCGTGACCGAGGAGGTGCCGCGCGTCCTGGTGGTGCGGCGCCTGACGCACGACCTCGCCACGCCGCAGCAGCGCCTGGCCGACAGCCTGGACGCGCTGCCCTCCGGCCCCTTCGCGCCGGAGCGGCACCGGACCCTGGAATCCGGCCTGCGCAGCTGGGTGGAGGAGCAGACGGGCCTGCCGCTGCGCTACGTGGAGCAGCTCTACACCTTCGGCGACCGCTACCGCGACCCGCGCGAGATCGCGGGCGGGCCCCGCGTCGTCTCCGTCGGCTACATCGCCCTGACCCGCGAGGCGCCGCTGTCCGGCACCGGCGAGGCGGAGTGGCACGACTGGTACGACTATTTCCCGTGGGAGGACTGGCGCGACGGCCGGCCGCCGGTCATCAACGCCGCCATCCGCCCGGCGCTGGACCGCTGGGCGGATTCGGCCGACGGGCAGGCGGGGCGGCGGGAGCGGGTCACCACCACCTTCGCCGCGGACGACGCCACCTGGGACGACGAGCGGGTGCTGGAGCGCTACGAGCTGCTGTACGAGGCCGGGCTGGTGGCGGAGGCGCGGCGCGACCGGGCGGTGCTGGCGGCGCACGGGCTGGGCGACCCGGAATGGCTGGACCAGCCGAACGCGGTGGCGGCGACCGGCACGCCCATGGACCTGGACAACCGCCGCATCCTGGCCGCCGCGCTGGGGCGCATCCGCGGCAAGCTGAAGTACCGGCCGGTCGTCTTCGACCTGATCCCGCCGCAGTTCACCCTGTTCCAGCTGCAGCGGCTGGTGGAGGCGCTGTCGGGCTTCCGGCTGCACAAGCAGAATTTCCGCCGGGTGCTGCTGTCGGCCGGGCTGGTGGAGCCGACCGGCGCGCTGGAGAGCCGCACCGGCGGCCGGCCGGCGGAACTCTACCGCTTCCGCCGCGACGTGCTGCTGGAGCGCGCCGCCGCCGGCGTCGGCCTGCCGACGATCAGGATCACCGAATAGGGCGCGGGCCGGCAGGACGATGGAATGACGGGGGGCGCTTCTCCCTTCCGTCATCCCGGCGAAAGCCGGGATCCAGGGGTTGCAGCGGGATGCGCCCGATGCGGCGCTTTCTGCCTCCCCGCGGGCGAATTCCGTGCTGGGGCCCACTTCGCCGCCCCTACGCGGCGGCACTCCTGGACCCCGGCTTTCGCCGGGGTGACGGGGAGTGGAGTGGGGCGGGCGGAGCATCCGGGGCCGTCTGGCTGGGCATCCCGGCTGCGCTCCCCGGGGCCGGGTCACTCCAGGTAGGCGTCCACCTCGGCGGCGGCGCGGTCGAGCGGCCAGTCCAGCCGGTCGATGATCTCCTCCACCGCCTGGTCGGCGGTGATGACGGAGCGGCCCAGCCGGTCCAGCACGTCGTTCAGCACGGTCTCCTCGGCCGCGGTGGCCGGGGCGTAGGACTTCAGGATTTCGATGGCCTTGGTCATTGGGTCCTTGTGAGGGCGTGGTGCGGGGGTCCGGTCTGCCGGCGCCTACCTTAGCCGACCCGGCCCCCGCCCGTCAGCACGCGTCACGCGGCGGGATCGACCCGGATCACCACCTTGCCGACGGCGCGGCCCTCCTCCAGCTTGCGGTGCGCGTCGGCCACATTCTCCAGGGTGAAGCGCTCGGGGTCCAGCAGCGGGCGCAGGCGGCCGGTGTCGGCCAGCACGGCCAGGCCCTGCAGGATCTCCCGGTGGTGCTCGCGGGCGATGCCGTGGATCATCGGGATCAGCATGAACACCGCGTGCAGGCTGAGGCCCTTGGCGTGCATCGGCTTCAGGTCGACCGGCACCGCGGTGACGATGGAGACGACCTGGCCGTTGACGGCGGCCGCCTCCAGCGAGTTCGGCAGGTTCTCGTTGCCCAGGCTGTCGAACACCACGTCGAAGCCGCGGCCGCCGGTCAGCCGCGCCACGTAGTCGGCCGGCGTCTCCCGCCGGTAGTCGGCGGTCTCGTCGGCGCCGAAGCGGCGCGCCACCTCGGCCTTGTCGGCGGAGGAGACGGTGGCGGTGACGTGGGCGCCGATGGCCTTGGCGATCTGCACCGCCACGTGGCCGACGCCGCCGGCGCCGCCGTGGACCAGCACGCTCTGGCCGGGGCGGACGCGGGCGCGGTCGATCAGGCCCTCCCAGGCGGTGATGCCGACCAGCGGCAGCGCCGCGGCCTCCGCCATGGACAGCGACTTCGGCTTCAGCGCCACCAGGCGGGCGTCGGCCACGATGGCCTCGGCGTAAGTGCCGCCCGGCACGGTGGCGAGGCCGCCGGCGCAGCCATAGACCTCGTCCCCGACCTTCAGCCCCTCCACGCCCGGGCCCGCCGCCTCCACCACGCCGGCGAAGTCGCAGCCCAGCAGCGCCGGCAGCGCCGGCGCCAGCGGCCCGCCGCCGCGGCGGATCTTGTAGTCCACCGGGTTGACGCTGGCGGCATGAATGCGGACGCGGACATGGCCGGCCGGCGGCTCGGCCAGGGGCAGCTCGCCCAGGCGGAAGTTGGCGGCGTCGCCGAAGCTGTCCAGCAGCACGGCCTTGAACGTGGCGCTCATCGGTTCCCTCTTCACTCCAACGCGGCCGGGTGCCGCTCCGGGGTCTTTATGCCCCGGCCCGATCAATCGCAGAAATGAATTGTTGAAATCATATCGATCATGATAGTTCATCGACCCATGCGCATCCCCGACCTCGACATCGACGCCCTCAGGGCCTTCGTCACCGTCGCCGAGAGCGGCGGCTTCACCGCCGCGGCGGAGCTGCTGGGCCGCACCCAGTCCGCCGTCTCGGTCAAGATCAAGCGGCTGGAGGAGGTGCTGGGCCGCCGAGTGTTCGAGCGGACCAGCCGGCACCTGTCGCTGACCCGCGACGGGGAGGTGCTGCTGTCCTACGCGCGGCGGCTGCTGGACCTCAACGACGAGACGGTGCGCCGCCTGGCCGAGCCGGCGGTGGAGGGGGAGCTGCGGCTGGGCATGGCGGAATACGTGGCGCCGCGGCAGCTGCCGGCCCTGCTCGGCCGCTTCGCCCGGGCCTTCCCCGGCGTCCATGTGGAGGTGCGCGTCGCCAGCGGCTCGTCCCTGATGCCGGATCTGGAGGCGGGGGAGCTGGACCTCCTCGTCGCCATGCGGGAGGAGGGGGAGGGGCGCGGCCGGGTGATCCAGCGCGACCCGCTGGTCTGGGCCGCCGGGGAGGGGTTCGAGATGCCGGCGCCGGACGCGCCGCTGCCGCTCTGCCTGATGCCCTCGCCCTGCATCTACCGCTCGCGCGCGCTGGCCGGGCTGGAGCGGCAGGGCCGGTCCTGGCGCTCGCGCTACACCAGCCACAGCATGCTGGGCATCCAGGCGGCGGTGACGGCGGGGCTGGGGGTGACCGTGGTGGGGGCGGCGGCGCTGGCGCCGGGCATGCGGGTGCTGGGGCCGGAGAGCGGGCTGCCCGAGCTGGGCCACGCCGAGATCGCCCTCTACGGGGAGGAGAGGCGGCGCAGCGCCGCCGCCCCGCTGGTCCGCTACATCGTCGACCAGCTCCAGGCCGCCCTGGCGCCGCCGCTGCGGGCCGCCTGAGCCGCCCGCTCACACCGCCAGCGGCCGGCCCAGCTCGTCGTCGGTGGCCCAGATCTCCTCGATCAGGTCGGCGGATTCGGGGTCGCGCGGGCGCTCCCAGGGCTGGCGCGCGGCCGGCACGTCCACCATGCCGAACACGAAGCGCACGGCCATGTCCTCGTCGGCCAGGGGCAGCAGCAGGCGCTGGAACGGCTTCCACTCGGCGGCGCGCACCATCAGGTGGCCGCGGTAGAGCACCGGCCGGCGCTGCGCCAGCACCCCCTCGAACAGCCGCAGCCGGCTGGGCAGGCCGCGGGGCAGCACCAGCTCCTCCAGGTAGCGGCCGGTGGGGTCGCGCCCCGACAGCGTCACCACGGCGGTGCCGCTCAGCCGGCAGCGGAAGCGGCCGTCGGGCGTGCGCTCGTAGATGAAGAGGTGCGGCAGCATGCGCCGCGGCATCTCCACCGGGTCCAGCGACCGCTTCAGCGGCGCCTGGGCCCCCGCCGGCACCGGCAGGGACAGCCAGTAGTCCAGGCAGGACCGCAGGGGCGTGTCCCGCACGGCTTCGGACAGTCCCATGACGCACTCCCCGGCGGCGAAGTCCTCTCTGTCACACGATTGTAACATACCTCCTTCGCGCCTTGGCAGTCCCACGGGCCGGCGCGGAAGGCTTACCGCCTGAAGCACTTACCGGCGGAAGTGGGCGGCGACCTCCAGGTGGGGCGACCAGAGGAACTGGTCCACCGGCACCACCCGCTCCAGCCGGTAGCCGCCGTCCACCAGCGTGCGGGCGTCGCGGGCGAAGGTCGCGGGGTTGCAGGAGACCGCGACCACCGACGGCACCGCGGAGGCGGCCAGCGCCGCGGCCTGGGCGGCGGCCCCGGCGCGCGGCGGGTCGAAGACGACGGCCTGGAAGCGGGCCAGCTCGGCCGGCTCCAGCGGTTCGCGGAACAGGTCTCGCTTCTCCACCGTGACCCGGCCGGCGGGCAGCTGGCGGCAGCCGGCCTCCAGCGCGCGCACCGCCGGCCCCTCCGCCTCCACCGCATGCACCCTGGTTTGTTGCGCAAGTGGAAAGGTCAGCGTGCCGCTGCCGGCGAAGAGGTTGGCCACCCACTCCGCCCCTGCGGTGCCGGCCAGCGCCGCCGCCACCAGCGCCGCCTCGCCCTGCCGGCTCGCCTGCAGGAAGGCGCCGGGCTCCGGCGATACCGTGACGCTGCCGAAACGGACGATGCCGTCGCGGCGCCGGGCGATGGGCTCCGCCGGCGCACCCGGCTTGCGGCGCCAGGACAGGCGGGCCAGGTCGTGCTCGGCGGCGAAGGCGGCCAGCGCCTCCAGCGCCGGCAGGTCCGGCTCCGGCAGCCCCTCCAGCACCACGTCGGGGCCGTCGTCCAGCAGGGTCAGCGCCACGTCCAGCGTGCCCTCGTCCGGCAGCAGCCCCAGCAGCAGGGAGCGCAGCGGCGCCACCAGCGCCTCCAGCCCGGGGTCCAGCACCGGGCAGCCCTCCACGTCCACCAGCCGGTGGCTGGCGCGCTCGTTGAAGCCCAGCCACAGTCGGCGGCCGCGGCGGGCGGCGGCCAGGACGGCGCGACGCCGGCCGCCGGGCGGGGTCAGCACCAGCGGGTCGAACGGCGCCTCGGGCAGGCCGGCGCGGGCCAGCGCGCCCCGCAGCTGCTCCAGCTTCCAGGCGGCGTAGGTCTCCGCGTCCAGGTGCTGCAGCGCGCAGCCGCCGCAGGTCCCGGCATGCGCGCAGGGCGGGTCGGCGCGGCCGGGGGCGGCGTGCAGCAGGGTCACCGGGTCGGCGATCCAGCCGTCGCCCCGCCGCTCGCGGAAGCGCACGGTCAGCCGGTCGCCGGGCAGGGTCTGCGGCACGAACAGCCGCTCCCCCTTCCAGTGCGCGACGCCGTCGCCGCGGCCGCCGACGCTCTCGATGACGACCTCGACCGGGGCGGCGGAGGGCGGCGGCTCGGCCGGGCGCTTCGGGGCCGGCCTGGCGGCCTGGGGCTTGCCGGATTGGGGCTTGCCATAGGGCTTTCCCCCCTGCGGCCGGCCGCCCCTGGACGGGCCTTTCGGCGGCCCCTTGCGGAACTGGCTGTTCAATTGAGGCTCTCCAGGGCTTGGCGCAGGGCGTCCGGCAGCGGCGACGGCCGCCGCGTCTCCCGGTCGATCAGGACGATGACGGCCTCGCCCGTGGCGGCGCAACGGTCGCCGACGAACAGGCCGGTCCCCAGGGTCCAGGAGGTGCGGCCGACGCGGACCAGGCGCACGCCGACGCGCAGGTCGCCGGGGTAGAGCACCTCCGCCCGGTAGTCCACCACGGTGCGCGCCAGCACGAAGACGCGGCCCGGCACGTGCCGGTGCGCGCCGACCGCCCGGTGGAAGCCCAGCCGCCCGGTCTCCATGTACACGCCGATGGCGTTGTTGTTGGCGTGGCCGAGCGGGTCCAGGTCGGAGAAGCGGACATGCTCCGCCTCCCAGTGCCGGTAGATCGCGGGGTCGGTGGGGTCGGGCGCGGGATGCGCCCCGGGGCCGTTCTCGGTGTCCACCGGAACATCCTCCAGGGGTCGAAGGTTGGGGGTATTCGGATTAGGCGCGGGCGGCGGATTTGGCAAGCCGCGCGCCGACAACGGTGATATAGAGACGCCGGTTAGAACAGCCAGCCCCTGGAAAGGCCAGTCCGATGAGCGACACCAGCAACAACCAGACCGCCGAGGCCCTCTTCGAGAAGGCGCTCTCCATCGCCGAGAAGCACCTCGAGGCGGCCATGAAGGAGGGCGGCCCGCTCTCCGCCTATGTCGCCGTCGCCATGATCGAGGTGGCCGTGAACCAGGCGGTCGAGGAGACCACCCACGAGGACGTGGTGGACATGCTCCACGACCTCGCCGACCAGATCGAGCAGGACGGCGCCGAGGAGGAGTGATCCTCCCCGCGTCCCGCGTTTCCGGCGGCCCTTGACCCGGGCCCGGTTCCCCCGAACCGGGCCCTTTCCATGTCCGTACGATGTTGGATTGCCGCCGGCCGCGCGGTCACGCCTGCAGGGCGGGCTCCGCCTCCGCGGGGGCGCCGGCCAGGGAGGCGTAGAGCTCCAGGTAGCGGACGGCCGACCGCTCCCAGCCGAAGTCGCGCGCCATGGCGGCGCGCTGGACCCGGCGCCACAGGTCGCGGCGGTTCCACAGCGCCGTCGCCCGCTCGATCGTGCGCAGCATGCCGGTCGGCGACACGTCGCCGAAGACGAAGCCGGTCGCGGTGCCGTCCTCCAGCGACCGCTCGGTGGTGTCCACGACCGTGTC
>DASPKT010000354.1:0-21622 GCA_035627915.1 Azospirillaceae bacterium | reverse complement strand
TACACGGTCGTGGTCGCCGCGGACAATCCCGGCGAGCGGCTGCTGCCCGGCCTCACCGCCAAGCTCGACATCGTCATGGGCGAGCGGGAGCGGGCGGTGAAGATCCCAGCCGCAGCACTCCGCTTCCGCCCCCGCCCCGAGGCGCGGCCCGGCGCCGCCCGCACCCCCGGCGCCGCGGTGGCCGCCGAGCAGGGTCCGCCGGCCGGCCCGAAACGCGCACCCGGGGAGGCCGCCCCGGCCGCCGACGGCACCCGCCGGGGCACCGTCTGGGTCCTGGGCCGCGGCGGCGCTCCGGAACCGGTGCAGGTGACGCTGGGGCTTGAGAACGCCGACTGGACGGAGATGGCGGCGGGGCCGCTGAAGCCCGGCGACCAGCTCATCGTGCGGGCCGAGCGCCAGGGTGCCGCGGCCCCGCGCCCGGCCGGATTCCGGTTCTAGGGGCGCCGGACGGATGGACACCCCCATCATCGCCTGCACCGCCCTCGCGCGCGGCTACGCGCTGGGCGGCGGCACCGTGCGGGCGCTGGACGGCGTGACGGTGGCGGTGGCGCGCGGCGAGTTCGTCGCCGTCACCGGCCCGTCGGGCTCCGGCAAGTCCACCTTCATGAACCTGGTGGGATGCCTGGACCGCCCCACGGAGGGCCGCATCCTGCTGGACGGGGAGGACGTGTCGGCCCTGCCGCCCGACCGGCTGGCGGAAATCCGGGCCAAGCGCATCGGCTTCGTCTTCCAGCAGTTCAACCTGCTGGCCCGTACCACGGCACTCGACAACGTCGCCATGCCGCTCATCTACACGGGCCGTGCCGGCGCGCAGGGGCGGGAGACGGCACGCCGCCGGCTGGAGGAGGTGGGGCTGGGCCGGCGCCTTGACCACACCCCGGCGCAGCTTTCCGGCGGTCAGCAGCAGCGCGTGGCCATCGCCCGCGCGCTGGTCAACGACCCCGCCATCCTGCTGGCGGACGAGCCCACGGGCGCGCTCGACAGCCGCACCGGCATGGAGATCATGGAGCTGTTCCAGCGCCTGAACCGGGAGGGCCTGACCGTCCTCGTCGTCACCCACGACCCCGAGGTCGCGGCCTGCGCCGGCCGGGTGCTGGCCTTCCGCGACGGAAGGCTGGTGGAGGACCGCCGCAACGACCGGCCGCGCGACCTGGCGGCGGAGCTGTCGGCGCTGGATGGGAACCAGACGGGCGGGGGGCGGGCGGCATGAGCGTGACCGACGCCCTGCGCATCGCCCTGGTGGCGATCCGCACCAACGCGCTGCGCAGCCTGCTGACCATGCTGGGGATCGTCATCGGCGTCGCCGCGGTCATCGCGACGGTGGCGCTGGGCTCCGGCGTGCGCGACCAGGTGCAGCAGCAGGTCAGCTCCATGGGCGCCAACCTGCTGCTGGTGACGCCCGGCTCCCGCCGGTTCGGCGGCGTCTCCATGCAGACGGTGCAGCCGATCAGCGAGGAGGACGCCGTCGCCATCGCGCGCGAGGTGCCAGGGGTGGAGCTGGCCGCCCCCGCCCGCAACGGGCAGGTCCAGGTGGTGGCCGGCCGCGCCAACGCCAGCGCCCGGCTGGAGGGGGTCACCCCCGACTACATGGAGGCGCGCGAGTGGACGGTGGACGCGGGCCGCGGCTTCTCCGCGTCGGAGGCGCGGTCGGGCGGGCAGGTGGTGCTGGTCGGCGCCACCGTCGCCCGCGAACTGTTCGGCGAGGCCGACCCCGTCGGCCAGAGCGTGCGCATCAACCGCACGCCCATGACCATCGTCGGCACGCTGAAGGCCAAGGGCCAGACCACCTTCGGCATGGACCAGGACCGCACCGTCATGGTGCCGCTGCCGACCTCGCGGCGCATCCTCGGCAACAGCCAGGTGGCGCCGCGCCGGGTCGACCTGATCGTGGTCAAGACGGCGACGGCGGAGGCGCTGGAGCCGGCGCGCGAGGAGATGGCGGCGCTGCTGCGCCAGCGCCTGCGCGTGCCGCCGGGCCAGCCCGACCCGTTCGAGGTGCGCAACCTCGCGGAGTTCGTCTCCATCGCCCAGGAGACGACGCGGTCGATGAGCCTGCTGGTCGCCTCCATCGCGTCGGTGTCGCTGCTGGTGGGCGGGATCGGCATCATGAACATCATGCTGGTCTCGGTGACCGAGCGGACGCGGGAGATCGGGCTGCGCCTCGCCGTCGGCGCCCGCCGGCGCGACATCCTGCTGCAGTTCCTGGTCGAGGCGGTGGTGCTCTGCCTGATCGGCGGGGCGATTGGCATCACGCTGGGCATCGGCGCCTCGGCCGCGGTGGCGAAGTGGGCGGGCTGGCCGGTGCTGGTGCAGCCGGGCGCCATCCTGATGAGCTTCGCCATCGCCGCCGGGATCGGCATGTTCTTCGGATTCTGGCCGGCCCGTCGCGCCGCCCGCCTGGACCCGATCGAGGCGCTCCGGTTCGAGTAGCCCGCCGCTGCTCCGCCGCTACTCCGCCGCCACGGTACGCTGGGTCTGCACCCCCAGCCCCTCCACCGACAGGCGGATCGTCTGGCCGGGGCGCAGGAAGACGGGCGGCTTCTGGCCCATGCCGACGCCGGGCGGGGTGCCCGTGGCGATGACGTCGCCCGGCTCCAGCGTCATGAAGCGGCTGATGTAGGACACCAGGAAGCGCACGCCGTAGACCATGGTGCGGGTGCTGCCGTCCTGCCGGCGCACCCCGTCCACCTCCAGCCAGAGGCGGAGGTCCTGCGGGTCCGGCACCTCGTCCGCGGTGACCAGCCAGGGGCCCAGCGGGCCGAAGCTGTCGTGCCCCTTGCCCTTGTCCCAGGTGCCGGCCCGGTTGATCTGGAAGTCGCGCTCGGAGACGTCGTTGACCACGCAGTAGCCGGCGACGTGCTCCATCGCGCGCTCCTCCGGCACGTACTTGGCGCGGCTGCCGATGACGACGCCCAGCTCCACCTCCCAGTCGGTCTTCTCCGACCCGCGCGGGATCTGCACGTCGTCGTCGGGGCCGACGATGCAGCTGGTCGCCTTCATGAACAGCACCGGCTCCGGCGGCACGGCGGCGCCGGTCTCCGCTGCGTGGTCGGCGTAGTTCAGCCCGACGCCGATCAGCTTGCCGGTGCGCCCCACCGGGGGCCCCAGCCGGGGCCGGCCGGGCACCGCGGGCAGGGCGGCGGGGTCGAGCGCCCGCAGCCGGTCGAGGCCGGCCGGGCCCAGCACCTCGCCCGCGAGGTCGGGGACGATGCCGGAGAGATCGCGCAAGGTGCCGTCCGCGTCCAGCAGTCCCGGCTTTTCCTGCCCAGGCGGGCCGTAGCGCAGCAGCTTCATGCGATCTCCCCGGTATCGTCAGGTCATTTGCCCACCACCCCGCAGGCGATGCGGGTGCCGCCGCCGCCCAGCGGCTCGGGCTGGTCGGAATAATTGTCTCCACCGGCATGGATCATCAAGGCCCGTCCCTGCACGTCGGCCAGCTTCAGCTGCGGCGCGGTGACCGCCGTCGTCGCCTTGCCGTCCTCGGTGACGGTCAGGGCGGGCAGGTCGCCCTTGTGGCCGCCGCCCTTGGGGCCCATGTGCTTGCCGGTCGAGGCGGGGTCGTAGTGGCCGCCGGCCGCCAGCGCCGCGGTCGCCTTGCCGTCCTTGTCCGCGGGCTCGCAGGAGGGGTTCTGGTGCAGGTGGAAGCCGCGGGCGCCCGGCGGCAGGTCCTTCAGGTCCGGCATCAGCACCAGCCCGCCGGCCGTCTCCTCCGCGGTGATGGTGCCGATGGCGGTGCCGACGCCCTTGGCGTCGACCTTGTACATGGTCGTGGTGACCCGCGGGCCGCCTGACGCGTTGGCGGGCGTGGCCGGCTGGAGCGTGCCCTGGGCCGCCGCCGCCGCGGGAAGGGCCAGTACCGCCAGGCCGGCGAGGAGCGGCAGGGCGGCGAGGGCGGGGATGCGCTTCATGGGGTTCCTCCCTTGTGGTGTGCGGCCACGCTAAGGGGACCCCGTGCGGATGGCAAAGGGTGCATCCGCCTAATCGGGCGGCTCTAACGGGAGGGACCTCAGCGCGGCGTCTCGGCGACCTGGGTCCCGACCGGCGTGGTCAGCGGGGGACGGGCCGGCGCCGCGGCCTCCGGCGTCACCGGATGGCGGTCGCGCGGGTAGTAGCGGCGGATCTTCTCGACATAGCTGCGCGTCTCGGCATAGGGCGGGACGCCGCCGTGGCGCCGGACGGCACCCTCGCCGGCGTTGTAGGCCGCCAGGGCCAGCCGCACGTCGCCGTCGAACCGCACCAGCAGGAAGCGCAGGTAGCGCATGCCGCCGTCCAGGTTGGCGCGGGCGTCGTAGGGGTCGCTGACCCCGAACCGCGCCGCCGTGTCGTCGGTCAGCTGCATCAGCCCGCGGGCGTTGCGGGGGGAGACCGCGTCGGGGCGGAAGCGCGACTCGATGCCGACCACGGCCAGCACCAGGTCGGGGTCCAGCCCGTGCCGGGGGGCCATGCGGCGGATCATCTTCACCAGCCGCTTCGGCGGGTTCATCTCCGCCTCCACCAGCCCCGACGTGCCGCAGGCCGGCATGCGGTCATTGTCGACCACGCCCAGCCGGTGGGCCATGCGCCGCCCGGCGGGATGGCCCAGCGCCGCCGCGCGGGAGAACCAGGCGCCGGCCAGGCCGGCGTCCGCCGCCACCCCCTCGCCGGAGTAGTAGAGCCAGCCGACGCCGAACGCGGCCTCCGCGTGGCCGGCCTGCGCCGCCTCGCAGTAGAGCTCCAGCGCCCGGGCGGGATCGCGGGGCCCGACGGTGCCGCGCTCATGCCGCCGCGCCGCCTCGAACGCCGCCTGGGCGGCGTTGGCGGGCAGGGGATGGGCCGGGGGGTTGGAAAGTACCTCCGCCTGAATCCGTCCCTCCCCGACCGCGCTTCCAGCGACTACAAAGCATAGGAATGCCAACGGTAAGTATAGGACGGAAGACTTCATCGGGGCACCCCTTCGCCATCGCCGCCTCCGCCGGCTTTAGGGCGGCGGTTGGCACCCGGTCACCGTACAGTCGGGAAATCTCTTTTCGGAGCCGGCATTTGGCACCTGGCAGCTACCCCGGAGGCGAAGCTTTAGCCGCAATTTCGGCGATTGCCCCCGGTTCGGCCCAGGCTTGGCCGCCCGTGGGCATACCCTTGGTCATATTCTGCTCCGCCTAATCCGGATTCGTGGTCTAGCTTCCCGGATATTTGGCTATGACGGTCATGATCGGGTGAGAGCCTATTTGCACCCGGCGTTGTTCTTTTTCGCGCAAGCGGGATTATTTGCCCGGTGCGTATACTGGCGATGTCACGCACCGATGGCGCCGGCCGGAGGGGCATGACGGCCACCCGCCTAGACGGCTCCCCCACGGCGCTGGCGCCACGGGAGCCGCCCGTTTCCGCCGACCCATTCTTCGCCGACGAGGACAGGATGTCCGACATCATCGCCCAGATCGAACAGGAGATCCCCCGGCTCCGGCGCTTCGCGCGAGCCATGGTCCGGGACTCCGCCCTCGCCGACGACCTGGTGCAGGAATGCCTGGAGCGGGCGCTCAGCCGCCTGCACCTGTGGCAGCCCGGGACCAACCTGCGCGCCTGGCTCTTCACCATCCTGCGCAACCTGCACATCAACGGCATCCGCCGGCAGCAGACCTTCGTCGACATCGACGGCGAGGCGCAGGCCGGCATCGGCGGCGCCCACGGCGCCCAGGTCGTCCGGCTGGAGCTGCGCGACCTGCGCCGGGCGCTCGACAAGCTTCCCCAGGAGCAGCGCGAAGTCGTGCTGCTGATCGGCCTCGAGGGCATCAGCTACGCCGAGGCCGCCGACATCCTCCAGGTCTCCATCGGCACCGTGAAGTCGCGCCTGTCGCGCGGGCGCAGGGCGCTCCGCATCCTCATGGACGGCGGCGCGGACGACAGCTACGAGCCGGTGCATGAGCGCGAATCCGCTTGACGGAGGACGCGTCGGCGGCCCCAGGCGCTACCGCGTCGGGGAGATGCCGGACCCCGCCCGGCGCCCCCGCCTGACCCTGGTGCACGACACCGGCGGCGCCCGGGCGGCGGACGGCGGGCTCGACGTCGACGGCTATGTCGACGGGGCGCTGTCGCCCGGCGCCGCGGCCGCGGTCGGCCGCCGCCTGGCGCGGGAGCCCGGCGAGGCCGCCCGCGCCGTCGCCTACCGTGCGCAGATCGACGGGCTGCACGCCCTCTACGACCCCGTGCTGGCCGAACCGATCCCGGACACGCTGCTCCGCTCGCTGAACCGCGAGCGGGGCCGCCGCCGCTCCATCCGCCGCTGGCGCCTGTCCGCCGCCGCCGTCCTGGCCGCCCTCGCCGGCGCCGGGGCTTTCCGGCTTCTGGGGCTGGGGTAAGGGGCCCCCGGGCCGGGTGCGGATGAGAGGCTGTGCGTGCCTCTGACCGATCTCGGCATGAGGGGCGGGGGTGCCAGGCCCGGCGCCGGCTGGAAGCAGCAACCTGCCCAGGGAGCATCAACACGTCCCTCAGCCTGAGCTTGTGGAAGGCCGCACAACGCCCCCGCCGCCGACAGCAAGCAGATATCCCCCGGAAACGAAACCGGGCGGCGCACCGCCGGGGTGCGCCGCCCGTTTTCCGTCGATCCTCCCCGGGTGGCGGAGCGCGTCAGCGCCGCCGCACCAGGCCCATGATCAGGCTGACCACGAAGATCACGAGGAAGATGAAGAACAGGATCTGGGCGATGTCGGCCGAGGCGCTGGCGATGCCTCCGAACCCGAGCACGCCCGCCACGACGGCGACGATGAAGAAGATCAGCGCCCAATAGAGCATCGCGTCCTCCGTTCACTTCCGTCGGCGGCGCCGGGCTGGCGGACGCCATCGGGTGTGTCGCAGGAACAGCGGTCCGGGGCGGAATGTTCCGCTACCGGAGGGGAGTGGCGGACCCTTCCCGCGCAACCCCGAAGGGGTGCCGCGGACGGGCCTGGGGGACGGTGCCGGGGAGGCGGATCAGCGGCGCTTGGGCGGACGGCCGGGGCGGCGGCCGCGGGTGGCCGGCTTCTCCGGCGCCGGCGGCTCCGGCGGGCGGATGCAGGAGGCGAGGCCCCGGTAGGCCAGCTGGATGATGGTCGGCAGCGTGTCGATGGAGGTCGGGTTCGCCCGCGTGTAGGAGGTCGCGATCTGGACCGCCAGCTGTCGGATGTCCGGGATGGTCTGATCGGCCATGTCGTTGTCCCCCTATGGCGCCGCGCAAAAAGGGTGGTCGGGCGAAGGCGCACACTAGCCGAGGGTCCCCGGCGCCGCCTTCGCCAAATCGTCCTATGTCGTTCGGCGGGGGAACCGATTTCGCGGAACGAGGCGCGCCGGACGCGCGTTTCCCGCCCGAAAGGTCACCGACCCCTGGAGGAGGACTCCCAATGTTCGCCAAGACGTCTCGCCACGCCTACCGCGGCACCATGACGGCCGCCGTCGCGCTGATGCTGCTGGCGGCGCCGGCCGCCGTGGCGCAGGTCGCCGACGCCACCAGCACCACCCCGGCGGTCCCGCCGACCACCGCGCCGGGCGCCGCCCCGGCCGACATGTCGCCGCAGGACAACTACAGCACCGCCCCGGGCGCCAACGCCGCCGACGTGGGCCGCGACGCCACCACCTCGCCGGGGGTGATGCCGGGCACCGCGGGGGCCGCCTCCACCGCGACCGACATGACCGGCACGACGGGCACCGCGACCGCCGGCACCTCCGCCACCACGCCGTCCGACACCACCGCGACCGACACGGCCACGACCGGCACGGCCGCCTCGGGCACGGCCGCCTCGGGCACGGCCTCGACCGGCACCACCACGACGTACGGGACCGCGACCGGCTCGACGGGCGGTTCGGCGGGGAGCGCCACCGCCTCCACCGGCGGCGACGCCGAGGTGCTGGCGGAGATCGACAAGCCGACCGACCTCGGCGAGCGCAAGGGTCCGGCCCAGCGCGAGCTGGCGCTGATGCAGACGACCCTGCTGAACCGCTTCAGCCAGCTGGGCTTCTCCGACGTGCGCGAGTTCCGCCGTGAGGGCGAGAGCTACGTGGCGGAGGCGCAGACGGCCGAGGGCCAGTGGGTCACGGTCGTGATGGACCCGGCCAGCGGCACCATCGTCGCCCGCCGCTGACCGCGGCCGGGCACCGGGAGGTCAGGCCGGGACCTCCCGGGGCGCGCGGACGGCTCCGGACATGGCGGAGCCGTCCACCAGCGCGCCCGCGATTTCCGCCCCGTCCAGGTCGGTGCGCGACAGCCGCGCGCCGCTGAGGTTGGCGCTGGCGAGGCTGGCGCCCCAGAGCGTGGCGCCGGTCAGGTCGGCGTCGCGCAGGTCGGCCGGCCACATCCGCCCGGAGGGGCGGCCGTCCGGCGACAGCAGCTCCGCCGGGCCCAGCCGGACATGCGACAGGTCGGCGTCCGCCAGCAGCGCGTGGGAGAGGTTGGCCCCGCTGAGGTCGGCGCCGCTGAGGTTGGCGCCGCTGAGGTCGGCGCCGGACAGGTCGCTCAGCATCAGCTGGGCGCCGCACAGGACCGAGCGGCGCAGGATGGCGCCCCGCAGGGTGGCGCCGGCGAGCCGCGCGCCGCGCACGTCCACCGCCGTCAGGTCGGCCCCCATCAGGTCGGCCCGCGCCCCGCGCCGGCCCATCGACTCGATCCAGCGCTCATGCTCGTGGATGATGCGCTGCACCTCCAGCGCCAGCGTGTCGAGCCGCCGGCTGAAGGTGGCGCCGTCCAGCTCCGCGTGCGACAGGTCGCAGCCGCCGAGCTGCGCGCCCACCAGGTCGGCGCCGGTGAAGCGCGCGCCGCGCACCGTCGCTTCAGCCAAATTGGCGCCCGACAGGCGGGTGCCGGAGAGGTCGGCGCCGGCCAGGTCGGCGCCCGTCAGGTCGGCGTTCTGCAGGACCGAGCCGCGCAGGTCCGCCCCGCGCAGGTCGGCGCCGCGCAGGTTGGCGCCGGTCAGGTCGCACTCGCGGAAGGCGCTTCCCGCCAGGCGGCCGTTCTGCATGTTGGCGTGGGCGAGGCGGGAGCGGGCGGCGTCGAGGGGAGGGCGCCCGTCCCGCGGCCCGCCCTTGGAGATGTCGCCGGAGCGCAGGTCGGCTGCGCGCAGGTCGGCCTCCACCAGCTGCGCCCCCTGCAGCATGGCGCTGCGCAGGTCGGCGCGGACCAGGCTGGCGCGGGTCAGGTCGCAGTCGCGGAAGTCGGCGGCGAACAGGTCGGCCGAGGCCAGCTTGACCCCGGCCATCCGAGCCCCCCGCAGCCGCACGCCCGGCGCCTTGGCGCGCGTCAGGTCGGCGCCGCGCAGGTCGGCCCCGTCCAGCTCCGCCAGGGTCAGGTCGGCCTGCCGCCCGGCGCCGGTCCCGGCCAGCCAGAGTCGGTGCAGGTCCAGTATTCTGTGAAGTCGGTCCGGGTTCATTCTCGGGGAGGGAAGGTCGCCGCCGGTACGCCCGGCCCTTGCGGCCATCATTGCGCGTCCGGGTTAATGAAGACTGAAAGTGCTTGCGGGAAAGTGGTAGTAGGCCGCTCCGTCCTTGGTCCTAGGCATGGGTCCGCGCCCGGGCCCCGCGGGGTAATCCGCCCGGGCGGTCGGCGCCATGATGGACCCGGCCGCGCAAAAAGAAAACCACCCGCGGATCATCTCCGCGGGTGGTCGGCCGATGGTGATACGCGCAGGGGGCGAGCGGTCAGAACTGGTCCTCGGACAGGGCCATGACGGTGCGGTGGCCCGCCACGATGGGCGCCAGCAGCCCCGCCGCCTGCGGCAGGATCTGCTCGGCGTAGAAGCGGCAGGTGATCACCTTGGCGTCCAGGAAGCGCGGGTCGCCGCCGCCCGCCGCCTGCTCCTCCTGCGCCGCGATGGCGGAGCGCGCCATCAGGTAGCCGCCGGTCACGAGGCCGAACATGCGCAGGTAGTTGACGGCCCCCGAGGCGGCGGCGCGCGGGTCGGCCTTCGCCGTCTCCACCATCCAGCGGGTCGCCTTCTCCAGCGTGTCCAGCCCGTCCACCAGGTTCACGGCGATGGCGGAGAGGTCGTCGCCCGGGCGGTCCTTCGCCTCCGCCGCCGTCTCCCGCATGCGGGCGATGAAGGCGAAGGCCGTCTCGCCGCCGTCCCGGCCCAGCTTGCGGAACACCAGGTCGTTGGCCTGGATGCCGTTGGTGCCCTCGTAGATGGGCGCGATGCGGGCGTCGCGGAAATGCTGGGCGGCACCCGTCTCCTCGATGAAGCCCATGCCGCCGTGCACCTGCACGCCCAGGCTGGAGACTTCCACGCCGAGGTCGGTGCACCAGGCCTTGCACACCGGCGTCAACAGGTCGTTCAGCAGCCCGGCCCGGCGGGCCGTCTCCCGGTCCGGGTGGCGGTGCGCGGTGTCGAGCTGGGCCGCGGTCAGGTAGACCAGGGCGCGCCCCGCCTCGATCTGCGACTTCGCCGTCATCAGCATGCGGCGCACGTCGGGGTGGTGGATGATGGAGACGGGCTGGGAGCCGCCGCCGAGGTCGCGGCTCTGCACGCGGTTCCTGGCGTAGTCGCGGGCCTGCTGGTAGGCGCGCTCGGCGATCGCCATGCCCTGCAGCCCGACGCCCAGGCGGGCGTTGTTCATCATGGTGAACATGTACTCGATGCCGCGGTTCTCCTCGCCGACGAGGAAGCCCACGGCGCCGCCGTTGTCGCCGAAGGCCATCACGGCGGTGGGGCTGGCGTGGATGCCCAGCTTGTGCTCCAGCCCGGCGCAGCGCAGGTCGTTGCGCTCGCCCAGCGAACCGTCGGCGTTGACCATGAACTTCGGCACGATGAACAGCGAGATGCCCTTGACGCCCGGGGGCGAGTCGGGCGTGCGCGCCAGCACCATGTGGATGATGTTGTCGGTGTAGTCGTGCTCGCCGTAGGTGATGAAGATCTTCTGGCCGGTGACGCGATAGGTGCCGTCGCCCTGGGGCACCGCCTTGGTCCGCACCGCGCCGACGTCGGAGCCGGCCTGCGGCTCCGTCAGGTTCATGGTGCCGGTCCACTCGCCGGAGATCATCTTCGCCAGGTAGAGGCGCTTCTGCTCCTCCGACCCGTGCGCGGTCAGCAGCTCCACCGCACCCTGGTTCAGCATGGGGCAGAGGCTGAAGGCCATGTTGGCGGACTGCCACATCTCCTGGATCGGCAGCGCCACCGTCCAGGGCAGGCCCTGGCCGCCATGGTCGGGATCGAAGGGCACGCTGTTCCAGCCGCCCTCGACATACTGCAGGTAGGCCTCGCGGAAGCCGGGGGCGGTGCGGACGACGCCGTTCTCAAGCTTGGCGCCGTGCTGGTCGCCGGTGCGGTTGAGGGGCGCCAGCACCCCGCCGGCGAGCTTGCCGGCCTCCTCCAGGACGGCGTCGACCAGATCCTCCGTCGCCGCCTCGCAGCCGGGCAGCTTGGCCACCTCCGGCAGCCCGACGACCTTGTTCAGCACGAAACGGATGTCCTGGATGGGGGCGGTATAGGGGATCATGGTGCGCTCCGGTCCTCCCGTGACCTTGTCGTTCGATCAAGCCTGGTCGTCTTCGTGCCGGTCCGGCCCTGCCGGCCGTCCGGGGCAGCTAGGATGGGGCAGCGCGCCCGGGGCGGCAAGGGGGCAGCGACGCGGCGGAGTGGCACGGCGGTTGCTTTCCTAGAGCGCGAGAGGCGTCCCCGGGGCGCCCCCTGGACGAACGAGGCAGACCGTGACGACCGCACACAGCATGGGCATTCCCGCCGAGACCGGAGCCGCCGGGCGCACCGCCCCGGCCGCCGTGGTGTCGGCCGTGCGCCAGGCCAGCGCCAGCACGGGGGTAGATTTTTCCTACCTCCTGGAAAAGGCTGCCGTGGAGAGCGGGTACAAGGCCGACGCCAAGGCATCGACCAGCAGCGCCACCGGCCTGTTCCAGTTCGTGGAGCGCACCTGGCTCGACATGGTGGACGAGCACGGCGCCAAGCACGGCCTCGGCCGCTACGCCCAGGCGATCTCCCGCAAGCCCGACGGCACGCCCGTGGTGGCCGACCCCTCGATGCGGCGGGAGATACTGAACCTGCGCAACGATCCCCGCCTGTCCGCCGTCTTCGCGGGCGAGCTCGCCAAGGACAACAAGGCGCAGCTGGAGGCCGAGGTCGGCGGTGAGGTCGGCAAGACCGAGCTGTACCTGGCGCATTTCCTGGGCGCCGGCGGCGCCTCGCGGTTCCTGAAGGAGCTGCGGGAGAACCCCAACCAGCCCGCCGCGCGCATCCTGCCGGAAGCCGCCGCCGTGAACCGCGGCGCCTTCTTCGGCAAGGGCGGCCGGGCCCTGTCGCTGGGCGAGATCTACGACCGCTTCGGCGCGAAGTTCGAGGGCGAGGCGAAGTTCGCCGATAGCACCAGCTTCGGCACCGTGCTGCCGGAGGCGACGACCTCCCAGCCCTGGCAGTTCACCCGCTCCGGCGCCACCGCGCGCGAGCCGCTCTCCACCTTCACCGTCATGATGCTGACCGCACTGGCCGCCCCCGGCGAGGAGGACCGCGACGGCGGCCTTGCCAGCAGCGGCGAGCGCGAGGGGCGCGAGGACGAGGAGCGCGCGACGCCCAACCTGCTGGCGGGCATGCGGGGGGCCTGACGGCCCGCACCGTCGCCGCAACGGAAAACGCCGGCCCCCTTTCGGGAGCCGGCGTCTCTGCGTCCGGTACGATGTCGGGCGGGGCCTGCCTCAGACGAGGGTGAGGTCGACGCCCGTCAGGTCGATCGTGGCACCGTCCATCAGGCGGCCGCCCTCGGCCGGCTGGATCAGCCCGACGAAGTCCTCGCCGCCCTTGACGGCGCGGAGGTCGTGCGTGCCGACCTCGACCAGCTTGCCCTCGGCGGAGCTCCAGTAGGCCAGCGGCATCTCGACGCCGACCATCTGGATCCAGGCGTCGCCGGTCTGGGCGATCATGATGTCGTCCAGCCCGTCGCCGTCGAAGTCCCCGATGCTGTTGAAGGACCAGCCCTCCGGCAGCTTGAAGATCTCCTGGAAGTAATCGACGCTGACGATGCCGCCGTTGCGGGCCACCGGACCCTTCACCCAGGCGCTGAACTCGCGGGTGTCGGAGTTGTAGAACACCATCTCGTCCAGGCCGGGGAAGCCCTCGGCGAACTCGCCGACGCCGACCAGCGTGGTGCTGCGGTCGGTGGTGATGTCGGTCAGGTGGTAGCTGTTGCCGCCGTCCAGCCGGACGAACAGGCCGCCCCACTCGTCGGCATAGACCACGTCGTCCTTGCCGTTGGCGTCGAGGTCGCCGAACGCCTTCACGTCGCCGCGGCCGCTGAACAGGGTCGTCGTCTCGCCCGTCTCCGCGTCGTAGGCGTAGAAGGAGCTGTAGACGATGCCGCGGCTGGCGTCGTCGGTGAAGGCGGAGGTCACCTGGAAGATGATCTCCTCGCCCTCGCCGCCGGTCACGTCGGCCGTGCTGTGCAGGTCGATGAAGGTGGACAGGCCGGGGTTCGCCAGGAACACGCCGGGCTCGATCATCTTCATCTCGAAGCTGCCGTCGACATTGTAGTCGACCAGGCCGAAGCCGCCCCACTCGTACTGGTACACCGCATCGGCGGCGCCATCGTTGGTGACGTTGCCGGTCACCACCTTGGTCACGGCGTCCTCCTGCACATAGTGCAGCTCGCGCGTGGTGCCGTCGGACAGGAGCAGGGAAGCCTTGTCCTGGTCGACGATGTAGATCTGGCCTAGCATCTAGCCTTCTTATCCCGTTTTTTTGGCGACGCCCTGATAACCTGGGGTCGTCAGGTGTGCCCCTCTGCGGCCGAAGATGCGTGTACAGTAAATCCTTGTCAATGGGGGTAGTGCACCCCCTTAGTTATATCCCCCGCAGGCGAACCCACGATTCTGCAAAGGTTTAGGGAAGCACCTTGCCGGGGTTCAGCAGGTCCATGGGGTCCAGCGCCCGCTTCACCGCCCGCATCAGGTCGAGTTCCACCGCGCTCTTCACCCGCGCCATCTCGTCCCGCTTGCGCCCGCCGATGCCGTGCTCGGCGCTGACCGAGCCGCCCAGGGCGGTGACGATGTCGTGCACCGTCCGCGTGATCTCCGGCGCCCGCGCCAGGTAGTCCTCGCGCGTCATGTCCTCGGGCCGGGCGACGTTCAGGTGGATGTTGCCGTCGCCGACATGGCCGAAGGGGTAGGGCCGGCAGCCCGGGACCAGCGCCGCAAGGGCGGCGGCGGCCTGCGCGATCAGGTCCGGCACGCGGGTCACGGGGACGGCGACGTCGTGGTGCACGGCGCCGCCGACGCGGCGGCCCAGTTCCGACAGCCCCTCCCGCATACGCCAGAAGCGGCGGCGGTGCTCCTCCGTCTCGGCGAACACGGCGTCGGCGGCCTGGCCGGCCTCCAGCGCCGCGGCCAGCGCCGCCTCGGCGCGGCCGCGCAGGTCGCCGCCGCCCGACAGCTCCGCCAGCACGTACCAGGGGGAGGGGGCGGCGAAGGGGTCGAACTCGACCGCCAGGTAGGTGCGTGCGCCCTCCACGGCGAAGCGCGGCATCAGCTCGTAGGCGGTCAGCGCGTCCCCGGTGGCGTCGCGCAGGCGGCCCAGCAGCGCCACCGACGCCGCCGGGTCCGGCACCGCGACCAGCGCCGTCTCCACCCGCCGCGGGCGGGGGTAGAGCTTCAGCGAGGCCGCGGTGATGACGCCCAGCGTGCCCTCCGCCCCGATGAACAGGTGCTTCAGGTCGTAGCCGGTGTTGTCCTTGCGCAGCCGCCGCAGCCCGTGCCACACGCGCCCGTCCGGCAGCACCACCTCCAGCCCCAGCGCCAAGTCGCGGGCGTTGCCGTAGCGCAGCGTCAGGATCCCGCCGGCGTTGGTGGAGAGGTTGCCGCCGATGGTGCAGGTGCCCTCCGCCCCCAGGCTCAGCGGGAACAGCCGGTCCGCCGTCTCCGCCGCCGCGCGCACCTGGTGCAGCGTGCAGCCGGCCTCCGCGGTCAGGGTGAAGCCGTCGGCGTCCACCTCGCGGATGCGGTCCATGCGGCCGAGGTTGAGGGTGACGGCGCCGTGCTCGGCCCGCGCCACGGTGCCGCCGACCAGGCCGGTGTTGCCGCCCTGCGGCACGATGGGGATGCCGGCGCCGGCGCACAGGCGCACGCAGGCGGCGACATCCTCCGTCGCGGCGGGGCGCAGCACCGCGACCGGCGCGCCCGTCTCCAGCCCGCGCCAGTCGGCGGCGTAGGGGGCCACGGCCTCCGGCGCGTCGATGAAGCCCTTCGGACCCAACAGCGCCGCCAGCGCGGCCAGTGCCTCGGCGCGGGTCATGGCTGCTCCGGGCCCGCTTCGCGGGGGGCGGCGGCGCGGCGCAGCCGGTCGTTGATGGCGGCGCCCAGCCCCTTCTCCGGGATCGGCATGACGGCGATGCCGGTGAGGTCCGGCCGGTCCAGGCGGCGCAGCATGGCGAACAGGTTGGCGGCGGCCTCGTGCAGGTCGCCGGCGGGCGACAGGTTCAGCCGCTCCGCCCCGCCGCGGAAGAACTGGTCGGGCCCGAAGGTCAGGTACCCCTCGCCGGGGCCGGCCTCCGTCGCCTCCAGCCGCACCGGCAGGTCGGGGGCGTAGTGGCTGGCCAGCATGCCGGGCGCCTTGATGCCGTCGCCGGCGGCGGCGAGGTCGACGGGGCCCAGCACCCCCTCCAGCTCCTCCCGCGTGACCGAACCGGGGCGCAGCAGCACCGGCCGCTCGCCGGTCAGGTCCAGCACGGTCGACTCCACCCCGATGGGGCAGCGCCCCGCCGCCAGGATCATGGCGAGCAGGCCGCCGGCGCCGTCGGGGAACTCCTCGGCGACGTGCACCGGTGCCGTCGGGCTCACGTGGCCGGAGCGGTTGGCGCTGGGCGCCGCCAGCGGCCGGCCGCACGCCTTCAGCAGGGCGCGCGCCGCCGGGTGCGCGGGCACCCGCACCGCCACCGTGTCCAGCCCGGCGCTGACCAGCAGCGACAGGGGCGCCCCCTCCAGGCGCGGCAGCACCAGGGTGAGGGGGCCCGGCCACCACAGCTCCGCCGCGCGCCGGGCGCGCTCGTCGAACCGCGCCAGCGCCTCCGCGGCCTCGGCGTCCGGCACGTGGACGATCAGCGGGTTGAAGCGCGGCCGGCCCTTGGCGGCGAAGATGGCGGCCACCGCATGGTCGTTGCCGGCGTCGCCGCCCAGCCCGTACACGGTCTCGGTGGGGAAGGCGACCAGCCGCCCGGCCGCCAGCGCCGCGGAGGCGCGGGCGAGGGCCGAGTCGTCGGGGGAGGCGAGCTCCGGGCGGGCGGCGTCGGTCACGGGCGGGCCATGCGTGGGTTGCGCTGACCGTTATCTAGCCCTTGCAGGCCGCCCTGTCCAAGCATGGCCGCGTTGCGGCCGTGCGCCATTGTGCAGTGCACAGTTGCCGGCCGGGCCCCGGGGCGTCACACTGCGGCGCGGACAAGGGTGGAATGCAAGGGGATCGGGCATGGCGGGACGGGTTTTCACCATCGCGCAGCAGAAGGGCGGGGCCGGCAAGACCACCCTCGCCATCCAGCTCGCCGTGGCCTGGCACCTCGCGGGCAAGCGGGTGGCGACCGTCGACATCGACCCGCAGGGCAGCCTGACCGAATGGCACAAGGCGCGCACCGAGGCGCTGGGCGATCCCGGCATCACCCACGCCCAGATCACCGGCTGGCGCACCCAGCGCGAGGTGGAGCGGCTCGCCCGCGACCACGACGTGGTGGTGGTGGACAGCCCGCCGCACGCGGAGACGGAGGCGCGCATCGCCGTGCGCGTGGCCGACCTGGTCGTGGTGCCGGTGCAGCCCAGCCCCATGGACCTCTGGGCGACCCGCCCGACCCTCGACATGGCGAAGGCGGAGAAGCGGCGGGTGCTGCTGGTGCTGAACCGCGTCCCGCCGCGCGCCAAGCTGGCCGACCAGCTGGCGGAAAAGGTGGGGGAGCTGGGCGTGGAGCTGGCCGCCACCCAGGTCGGCAACCGCATCGGCTTCGCCGCCGCCATGATGGAAGGCCGCGCCATCCAGGAAACCGACCGCCGCTCCCGCGGGGCGGAGGAGATCGACGAGCTGGCGGCGGAGATCCTCGGGCGGGTGTGAGGGGGGCTCAGGCGGCGCCCGTCCTCACTGCCGCGCCCTTTTCTCACAGCCGTCGCGGGACATCTCCGCCGCCACCCACACTCTCCGCCGTCACCCCCGCGGAGGCGGGGGTCCAGGCATTCAGCCCGCGAGTACGCCTGGGAAAGGAGCGCCCACGGAAACGTCGGCGCCTTTCGACCCGGCGACATGGCAAGCTGAATGCCTGGATGCCCGCCTCCGCGGGCATGACGGGAAAAGGGGAATGACGGAAGCGGGAAACCGGGAAACGAACCGGCCCCTACAGCGCCTGCGCCGCCTTCAGCACCTCCTCGACATGGCCGGTCACGCTGACCTTGCGCCAGACCTTTCGGACCACGCCCCCGGCGTCGATGAGGAAGGTGGAGCGGTCGATGCCCATGTACTTGCGGCCGTACATGCTCTTCTCCACCCACACGCCGTATTTCTCGGCGACGCCGGCCTCGGCGTCGGAGGCGAGCGTGAAGGGGAGGTCGTACTTCTTCTTGAACTTGTCGTGGCTGGCGACCGAATCCTTGGAGACGCCGATGATGGCGGCGTCGACCTTGGAGAAGTCGGGCATCGCCTCGCCGAACCCGCAGGCCTCCTTGGTGCAGCCCGTGGTGTCGTCTTTGGGATAGAAGTACAGCACCACCTTGCGCCCCTTCAGGGCGGACAGCGTGACACTGCCGCCGCCGTCGGTGGGCATGGTGAAGTCCGGGGCGGGTTGGCCGACCTCGACGCTCATGGGATCACTGCTCCTGCTTTCCGGCGGCCAGGGCGGCGGCCGGCTGTTCGACGATGCGCCGGTAGAGGGCGTATACCTCCTTCGCGGCGGCACGGATTCTGGTTTCCGCCGTCGCGAAGTCAACCGGCGCCTCGCCGTCCTTGGGCGGGAAGGCGGCCCGGGCCAGCGCCGCCTTCAGCGGGTCGGGCGCCTGGGCGGCGACGAACCTGCCCTCGTTCGACAGGCGCAGGAAGCCCTGTACCCGCCGCCAGAGCTGCTGCGCCGCGATCAGCGTGTCCGCCGCGTCCTGGTCGAGGAAGCCGGCCGCCCCCAGCCGCGCCAGCGCCTCCGTCGTGTTGACCTCCAGCACCTCGGGCGCCTCCGCGGCGTGGCGCAGGGTCAGGTACTGGGCGATGAACTGGATGTCGATCATGCCGCCGCGGACGTGCTTCACCTCCCAGGGGTCGGTGGTGCCGTGCGCCTGCTCCATGCGGGTGCGCATGGCCGCCACGTCGGCCAGCAGCTTGGCGGGGTCGCGCGGCATCGTCAGGATGGAGCGGATCTCCGCCTCCAGCCGGTGGCGAAGCGCCGGCGGCCCGGCGACCACCCGGGCGCGGGTCAGCGCCATGTGCTCCCACGTCCAGGCGTTCTCCCGTTGGTAGCGGGCGAAGCCGGCGAGGCTGACGGCCAGCGGCCCGGCATTGCCGGAGGGGCGCAGCCGCATGTCCACCTCGTACAGCTGGCCCTCCGCCGTGGGCGCGGTGATGGCGTTCACCAGGCGCTGGGTCAGCTTGATGAAGTAGTCGTTGGGCGACAGCGGCTTCGGCCCGTCGGACTGTGAGGCGTCCTCCGGCACCTCGTAGACGGTGATGAGGTCGAGGTCGGAGCGCAGCGACAGCGACCGCGCGCCCAGCCGCCCCATGCCGACCACCGCCAAGCCGGCGCCGGGGAAGCGGCCGTGGCGCTTGGCGAACTCCCGCTCCACCCCGTCCAGCAGGCCCTTGATGGCGATGTCGGCCACGTCGGTCAGGAAGGCGCCGCAACGGTCGGCGCCGGTGATGTTGCGCAGGATGTGGACGCCGGCGCGGAAGCGCTGCTCGTTGGTCCAGCGGCGCGTCAGGTCCAGCTCGTCCTCGAACACCAGCGCCTCGCGCATCAGCCGGCGGTAGCCCGGCTCCAGCTCGGCGGGCGTCGGCAGCCCCTCGAAGAAGCCGGGCGTCAGCACCGCGTCCAGCTCCGCCGGCCGGCGCGCCAGCACGCCCGCCAGCCGCGGCGCGGTGCCCATGATCTCCGCCACCAGGGTCAGCAGGTTGGGGTTGGCGTAGAACAGGCTGAACAGCGGCACGCCGGCGGGCAGGCGGCCCAGGAACTCGTCGAAGCGCAGGAACGCCTGGTCGGGCTCCGGCGTCCGGCCGAACGCCTCCAGCAGGGTCGGGATCAGCTCGGTCAGCAGCTCGCGCGCGCGGGTGCTGCGGGTGGCGCGGTAGCGGCCGTGGTGCCAGGCGCGCACCTGCGCCGCCACCGAAGACGGGTTTCGGAAGCCCAGCCGGCGCAGGGTCTCGATCGTCTCCGGGTCGTCCTCGGTGCCGGTGAAGACCAGGTTGCCGGGACCGGAGAGGGGCGGCGCCTCCTCGAACAGGGCGGCGTAGTTGTCCTCCACCCGGCCCAGGCGGGCCAGCAGCTCCGCGCGGAACGCCTCCGCGCCGTCGTAGCCGAGGAAGGTCGCCAGCGCCGCGATGCCGTCGTCGCCGCGGGGAAGCTGCTGGGTCTGCTGGTCGTCGACCATCTGCAGCCGGTGCTCCACCCCGCGCAGGAAGCGGTAGGCGGCCGCCATCTCGTCGGCGACGCGGCGGTCCACCCGCTCCGCCGCGACCAGCGCGTCCAGCGCCCCCAGCGTATCGGGCACCCGTAGGGTGGGGTCGCGGCCGCCGAAGATCAGCTGCTGGGTCTGGGCGAAGAACTCGATCTCCCGGATGCCGCCGCGGCCGACCTTGATGTTGTGGCCGTTCACCGCGACCTCGCGGTGGCCCTTGTGGGCGCCGATCTGCCGCTTGATCGAATGGATGTCCTGGATCGCCGCGAAGTCCAGGCTGCGCCGCCAGACGAAGTGGCGGATCAGCTTCATGAACTCTTCCCCGGCCTTCAGGTCGCCGGCCACGGGCCGCGCCTTGATCATGGCCGCCCGCTCCCAGTTCTGGCCGAGGCTGCCGTAATAGGCCTCCGCGGCGGAGACCGACACCGCCAGCGGCGTGGCGCCGGGATCGGGACGCAGGCGCAGATCGGTGCGGAAGACGTAGCCGTCGGCGGTGCGCTCCTCCATGATCCGCACCAGCTCGCGCGCCAGCCGGACGAAGATCTTGGTCATCTCGTCCGGCTTCGGGGTGCGCACGATCCCGTCGTCGTAGAGCACGATCAGGTCGATGTCGCTGGAGTAGTTCAGCTCCCGCGCCCCGAACTTGCCCATCGCCAGCACGATCAGGCCGGAGCCGCGCTCCGCGTCTACCGCGTCGGGCAGGACCAGGTCGCCCTTGGCCGCGGCCTTGCGCAGCAGGTGCGCGCAGGAAAGGCGCAGCGCCGTCTGCGCCAGGTCGGAGAGCGCGCCGGTGACCTGCTCCAGCGGCCATTCGCCGGCGATGTCGGCGACGCCGATCAGCAGGGCGGCGCGGCGTTTCGCCACGCGCAGCAGGCGCATCAGCCGGTCGGTGTCCTCCAGCGCGCCGGCCTCGGCCCGCAGCGTCTCCAGCAGCCCGGCGAAGGCGGGGGTAAGCCCCTGCGCCACGGCGTCGCGGAAGAAGGCCTGCTCACGCAGCAGCGCCTGGCCCAGGAAGGGGCTGTTGCCCAGCACCGCCTCCAGCAGCCGCGCGCCGCCGGGATCGGCGGCGAAATCCCGGGCGAAGTCGGCCAGGGCGGCATCGCCGGAGCCTGCGGCGCGCTCCGCCCAGTCCTCCAGCCCGCGGGAATGCAGGCCTTTGTCGCTCGCGCGGGGCAGGGAATCATGGTTGAACATGGCGGGGATACCGGGCTATGCCAGGGCCGGGAGGGGCGAGACTGCGCTTCCGGCCCAGCACTGGTCAAGCGTACCCGCGCCGTTCCGCCCGCAGCAGAAGTGTCCGTCCCGTTCCGATGATCCGCCGTCTTGCCCTCGTCCTGCTCGAACTGGCGGCGGGAGTCCTGCTTCTGCTGGTGGCGGCGGGCGGGCTGCTGGCCTGGCGCCTGAGCGAGGGGCCGCTGCGGCTCTCCTTCCTCACCCCCTATGTCGAGCAGGCGTTGAACCGCGACAGCCCGGTGCGCACGGCCGTCACCGGGACGGAACTGAGCTGGGCCGGCTTCGGCGCGCCGGTGGAGGTCCGCGCCATCGGCGTGGCGGCCTACGGGGAGGGGCCGGCGCCGGTGGCGACCCTGCCGGAGCTGCGCATCGGCTTCTCCCTGCCGGCGCTGCTGCGCGGCCGCGCGGCGCCGGTCTACCTCGACCTCGTCGAGCCCGGCCTGAACGCCATCCGCGAGGCCGACGGCAGCGTCCGGCTGGACATCCGCGCGTCGGAGGAGATGGACGAGACGTCGGGCAACCTGCTGGGCGACCTGGTCGCCGCCCTGAAGCGCCCGCCCGACCCGCTGGAGCCGCTGGGAGCCTTGCGGGAGCTGCGCATCACCCGCGCCCGGCTGGCGGTGCAGAACCGGCGGCTGGGGCTGGTGTGGCGGGCGCCGCGGGCGGACGTGACGCTGTCGCGCGGGGAGGGCGGCATCGTCGGCACGGCGGAGCTGGACGTGGATCTGGGCGGCCGGCTGACCCGGGTCGCCGCCGACCTGCGCTACGCCATGGCGGCGGAGACGCTGGCGGTCGAGGCGCGCTTCAAGGACCTGATGCCGGCGGAGCTGTCGCCGA
>DASPKT010000353.1:0-10246 GCA_035627915.1 Azospirillaceae bacterium | reverse complement strand
GCGAGGCCGCCCAGGCGCGCCGCCGCGGGGACCAGCCGCGCGGCCGCCGACGCGGCCGGGCGGGCGAGGGGGCCGAGGGCCGCCAGCAGGTCGTCGGGCAGCCGCACCTCGGCATTGTCCAGCGCGTTGCGCAGGGTCAGCGCCGCCGCCATGTCCCCCTCCACCACCAGGTCGCGGCCGAAGAAGGCGGCGTCGCCGTCGCAGCGTCCCTGCAGCAGCGCCAGCAGGGTCGCGATCGGCGCCCGCAGGGCGGCCGTCCAGCCGGGGGCGGGGGGCCCGCGGTGCAGCGTCAGCGCCGGCGCGCGGCCCGCGGGGCGCAGCCGGAAATGCACGGGCAGGTCGACCGGGTCGACCAGGAACTCCGCCTCGCCCAGATCCTCCAGGCGGGAGAAGACGTTCGGGTGGCGCCGCCGCATGGTGCGCAGCGCCTGGGCCAGCGCGGGCTGCGCCGGGGCCGGCGGCAGCGCCGCCAAGCCGAGGCCGGCCAGCAGCACCCAGGAGAAGGGGGCGGGACGTGCCGCGTCCAGCGTCATGCCCTCAGCCCTCCAGCTCGCCGTCGGCGGCGCGGGCGAAGCGGGGGAACAGCACGTCGTTCTCCAGGTGCATGTGCTCGCGCGCCTCGTCCACGAAGCGGCCCAGCCGGGCGTAGAGGGTGCGCCAGGTGCCGCAGGCGTCGGCCGGGGGCACGCAGCCGCCGGCGGTCCGCTCCAGCTCGACCAGCAGCTCCTCGAACGCGTCGTGCTCCAGCCCCATGCAGTGGATGGGCCCCGCCAGGAAGGCGGCGCTGCCCCGGAGCAGCAGGGGGAAGAGGATTTCCTCCTCCTTGCGCATGTGCTGGTCCAGCTCCGCCTCCACCACGCGCAGCAGGGCGCGCAGGCCGGTGGGGCAGGCGGGATGCCCGGCGTGCACCCGTTCCACCTTTTCCGCCAGCGGCAGGATATCCCTGAGGTCGGCGCGGTGCCCCTCGTGGAAGCGCTCCAGCACGTGGGCGACGAGGTCCGGCGTGCGCAGCAGGGCCGGCGGCACCGCCTTGCCGTCGCGCGCGGCGGCCAGCAGGGAGGCGGCGACCGCCTGCGGGTCGGCACCCGCGGCGCGCGCGGCGTCGGCCAGCGTCGCGGCGCCGCCGCGCCGGTAGTCGATGGCGGAGCCGCGCAGCACCGCCGGCGCGCCCGGAAGGGCGGCGGCGACCTCGGCCACGGGCTGGTTCAGGATCGCTGTCTCTGACATTCGGGTCCGTTCCGGGAAATGAGGGGGGGATGCGGGTCAGGAGGCGTCGGCCGTCTGCGGGCGCTGCGTCCGCCAGGCGCGGACGCGGACATTGTGGCGCCGGACGACGCGCTCCATGCGCTCCAGCGCCGCGTCGCGCAGCGCCTCCGCCTCCACCGCCCGGGGCCAGCGCACCTGGTCGGAGTCCAGCAGCCCGTCGATGCAGTCGGCATAGGCCAGCGTCCGCTCCACGTAGAGACGCACGGCCCGGTCCTGC
Organism: Azospirillaceae bacterium; assembly: GCA_035627915.1. GTDB lineage: Bacteria > Pseudomonadota > Alphaproteobacteria > Azospirillales > Azospirillaceae > DASPKT01. The sequence goes on along the minus strand of DASPKT010000353.1, from coordinate 8,763 downwards.
TCCGCCGCGGGCAGGGCGGCCGTCGCCGCGCCGGGGGAGCGGGCGGCGCGGCCGCAGGCCTCGCGCACGGGGGTGTCCGCCGCGGACGGACCGGATAGGACCGCCAGGACGGCGGCACCCGCCAGCAGCAGCGCCAATCGATGCGCCGGCCGCGCCGGGGTGGTGCCGGAACCGGGTGCCGCCTGCCGCATGGGGGTCTCCATCGTGAGTGCCGTCAGGACGCGGAGCATGGGCGGGGAGCGCGGGCCGTTCGTTGTCGGCGCGCAAACAGGCCGCAGGTATTTCCGCCGCCTTGGGTTGCCCGGCCCGCTCGGTTGTTCCTATCCGGCGCGGGGCGGCCTATCCTGTCCCGGTCGCATGGCGCAGGGGCGGTCGGGTATCGGGGATTGGCCAGCAACGAGCAAGCCGCAGCCGGCCCGGTCGCCGGAGAAGAGACCGTCCCGGCCCCCTGGCGCCGGCTCCGCCTCCCGTCCGGCCGGGCCTGGTCCATCCGGGCAGCCCTGGTGGGCCTGGTGCTGGCCGCGACGCTGCCCGTCGTGGCGTTCGCCGCCGTCGTGCTGGTCCGCTTCGCCACGGCGGAGGCGGAGTTCTCCCGCGAGCGGCAGCTCGCCCTGGCCCGCTCCGTCTCGGCCGCGATCGACCGGGAGCTGGACGCTCTGACGACGGCGCTCGACCTGCTGGCCGCGGCGCCCGAGCTGGGCACCGGGGACATGGCGGGGTTCCACGCGCGGGCGCTGGCGACGGCGCGCACGCGGCGCGACGGGTCGGTCGTGCTCTACGACCGCGAGGGCCAGCAGCTGGTCAACACCAACCTCCCTTACGGCGCGCCGCTGCCCAGGCGCGTGGGCACGCCCCGGCTGGAGCGGGTGCTGGCGACCGCGGCGCCGCAGGTCACCGACCTGTTCGTCGGCGTCCCGCTGGGCCGCCGGCTGGTCGCGGTGGATGTGCCGGTCATGCGCGGCGGCCGGGTCGAGATGGTGCTCAGCACCGGCGTGACGCCGGCCGGGCTGACCGGGCTGCTGGAGGCGCAGGGGCTGCCGGCGGGCTGGATCGTCGTGGTCGCCGACCGCAGCGGCACGATCGTCGCCCGCATCCCCTCCGCCGACCGGTTCGTGGGCCAGTCGATCAACACGGCGATCCTGAAGCAGCTGGAGCGGGCCGAGGCGGGCGTCTTCCCCAGCGTCACGCTGGAGGGCATCGCCGTCTACACCGCCTACCTGCGCTCGCCCCGCACCGGCTGGATCACCGCCGTCGGCGCGCCGCGGGCGGAGGTGGACGCGTCCTGGAACGCCGCGGTGTGGATGATGCTGGGCGGCGGCGCCCTGCTGGCGGGTGCCGCGGTCGCCCTGGCGCTGGTCGCCGGCCGGCGCATCGCCGCACCCATCCATGCCCTGGCCGGCATGGCCCAGGCCTTCGGCCGCGGCGAGCCGGTTGATGGGAGGCCCAGCCGGCTGCGCGAGGTCGAGGCGGTGGCCGGCGCCCTCTCCGCGGCGGTGGCGGAGCGGCAGCGCGGCGAGGAGAAGCGCGCCCTGCTGATGCGCGAGGTGGACCACCGGGCCAAGAACGCGTTGACCGTGGTGCAGGCGGTGGTCCGGCTGACCCGCGCCGACTCGCCCGGGGCGTTCGCCGCCGCGGTGAACGGCCGCATCGCGGCGCTGGCCCGCGCCCACCGCCTGCTGGCGGCCGGGGAGTGGAGCGGCGCCGACCTGGACCGGCTGCTGCGGGAGGAGTTGAACGCCTTCGTCGAGCCGGGCGCCCGCGTCACGCTCGACGGACCGGCCCTGCGCATCGCCGCCGACGCCGTGCAGCCGCTGGGCATGGTCTTCCACGAACTCGCCACCAACGCGGTCAAGCACGGCGCGCTGGGCGCCGCCGGCGGCCGGGTGACGGTCCGCTGGTCCGTGTCGGGGGACGGGTTCATCGACATCCTGTGGGAGGAAACGGGCGGCCCCGCCATCGCCGGCCCGCCCGCAGGCGACGGCATCGGCTCCACCGTCCTGCAGGCGGTGGCGGCGCAGCTGGACGGGACCTATGCCGTGGAGTGGCGGCCCGCGGGGCTGGCCGGGCACCTGCGCATGCCCGCCTCCTGGCTGGTGCCGGCCGCCGGCGCCTGAGGCATCGCCTCCGGCGCCGGACCCGGACGGGGTACCCCATACACCAAAGGCCAGATGGCAGCGCCTCCCGGATCGGCAATAGTGCACCGGTGTCACGGAACTCTGGCCGGCGCGCGGGCGCCTCTGCGGGGCGCCTCATGCGGGGATCGGGTCTGTTTGCCGTCGCGGCGATGCTGCTGGGCCTGCTGGGCCCGGTCCACCGCGCGTCGGCCGGGGACGAGCGGCTGCTGCTGCTGACCGAGGAGAACCCGCCCTACAACTTCACCGACCCGGCCACGGGCCGGGTGGCCGGCGCCGCCGTGGAGATGCTGGAGGCGGTCATGGCGGAGGCCGGCGTCGCCTATGCCATGGAGGTGCAGCCCTGGGGCAGGGCCTACAACCGCACCCTGGCCACGACAGGCACCTGCCTGTTCTCCGCCAACCGCAGCGCGGAGCGGGAGCGGCTGTTCGCCTGGGTCCCGCTGCTGCGGCGGGGCGGCGGCTGGGTGATATTCACCCGCGCCGACCGCCCGCTGGAGGTGAAGACGCTGGAGCAGGCCAAGCGGCACCCCGTCCTGGTGGTGGCGGGCGGGCCGCTGGAGGCGTCGATGCGGGCGCAGGGCTTCGACGTCATCCCGGTGCGCAGCGATGCCATCTTCCGCATGCTGGACCGCGGCCGGGCCGACCTCGCCGTCATGGGGTCGCTGGGCGGCCCCTGGCGCGCCAAGGCCGCCGGCGTCGCCATCCGGCCCGTCCTGATGCTGGAGCGGGTGGACCTCTGGCTCGCCTGCAACCTCGACACGCCGGCCCCGCTCCTGCGCCGGCTGGAGGCGGCGGTGGAGCGGGTGGAGGCGTCGGGCCAGGCGGACCTGATCCACGCGCGCTGGCGCTAGCAGCCCCCGCAAATCCGCGGACCCCACCCCCGAACTTCCCGCCCCGGTTCCTGTTGGCTCCTGCCACAGGCGCCCGGCTGGGCGGACGGAAACGGGGGAACCCCAGAACATGGCGACACTGCTGAAGACGGAGCGCGGCCCGGCCGGCCGGGCGCTGATCCTGCACCCGGTGCTGCACGGCGGGGGCGACGGCGGCGACGGCGCGCGCGGGCCCGGGGCGGCGCTGAAGGAGGCCGCCAGCCTGGCCGAGGCCATCGGCCTGACCGTCGTGCATGCCGAGACGGTGCGCCTGGACCGGCCGGTCGCCGCCACGCTGCTGGGCAGCGGCACGGTGCGCCGGATCGGGGAGCTGCTGTCGGCCGCCGCCGGGCGCGGGGAGCCGGTGGACGTGGTGCTGGTCGACCACGCCCTGTCGCCGGCGCAGCAGCGCAACCTGGAACGCGCCTGGAACGCCAAGGTGATCGACCGCACCGCCCTGATCCTGGAGATCTTCGGCGAGCGCGCCCGCACCCGCGAGGGCCGCCTGCAGGTGGAGCTGGCGTCGCTCAGCTACCAGCGGTCCCGCTTGGTCAGGTCCTGGACCCACCTGGGCCGGCAGCGCGGCGGCTACGGCTTCCTGGGCGGCCCCGGCGAGAGCCAGCTGGAGACCGACCGCCGCCTCATCGCCGACCGCATCGCCCGGCTGAAGCACGAGCTGGGCGGCGTGCGCCGCACCCGCGGCCTGCACCGCAGCGCCCGCCGGCGCGCCGCGGACCCGGTCGTGGCGCTGGTGGGCTACACCAACGCCGGCAAGTCCACCCTGTTCAACCGCCTCTCCGGCGCCGCGGTGCAGGCCGAGGACCGGCTGTTCGCCACCCTGGACCCGACCATGCGCGGCGTCCGCCTGCCGGCCGGCCGGCGGGTCATCCTGTCCGACACGGTGGGCTTCATCTCCGGCCTGCCGCACGGGCTGGTGGAGGCGTTCCGCGCCACGCTGGAGGAGGTGCAGGCGGCCGACCTGATCCTGCACGTCCGCGACGTCTCCCACCCCGAGACGGAGGCGCAGAGGGCCGACGTGGAGGCGACGCTGCGCGAGCTCGGCATCGACCCGGCCGCGGACCAGCGCCTGGTGGAGGTCGCCAACAAGATCGACCTGCTGGACGAGGGGATGCGGGCGGAGGTGCACGGGCGTGCGCTCAGGGACGAGCGCTTCGTGGCCCTGTCCGCCCGCACCGGTGAGGGCACGGACGAGCTGCTGTCGCGCCTGGACCGGCTGCTGCGCGGCGGGCGGGAGGTGGTGGAGCTGGACGTGGACCTGGCCGACGGCGAGGCGCTGGCCATGGTCCATGCCGGGACCGAGGTGCTGTCGCGCGAGGACCGGGACGGCCATGCGAGGCTGCGGGTGGCGGCCGATCCCGACATGCTGTCCCGGCTGCTCGACCGCGGCGCCGTGGGGCTGGTCGGCGACGTGCCGCTGCCGGTGCGCCTGGGGCGCCGCCGCGGCGGCGGGGCCGGGGCCGGGGGGCGCCGATGACGGCAGGGGAGGCCGGTCTAGTGGCGGGCGGTGTTGTGGCGGGTGGTGTCGGGGCGGGCGGCCGGGGGGACGTGACGCCGGCGCCGGTGGACAGCCGGCCGCACGTCGTCATCGTCGGCGGCGGCTTCGGCGGGCTGGCTGCAGCACAGGCGATGGGCGGCAGCGGCGTGCGCGTCACCCTGGTCGACCGGCACAACTACCACCTGTTCGTGCCGCTGCTGTACCAGGTCGCCACGGCGGTGCTGTCGCCCGGCGACATCGCGGCGCCGATCCGCGGCATCCTCAGCCGCTACCCCAACGTCGATGTGGTGATGGCGGAGGTGACGGGCGTCGACCCGGCGAGCCGGCAGGTCCGCCTCGACGGGCTGGGCTTCGTCCCCTACGACCGTCTGGTCCTCGCCACCGGCTCCACCCAAAGCTATTTCGGCCACGACGAGTGGGCGGCGCACGCGCCGGCGCTGAAGACGATGGAGGACGCGCGCCGCATCCGCGCCCGGCTGCTGGCGGCGTTCGAGCGGGCGGAGCTGGCGTCCGACGAGGCGGAGCGGTGCCGGCTGATGACCGTCGTCGTCATCGGCGGCGGGCCCACGGGGGTGGAGATGGCCGGCACCATCGCCGGCCTGGTCCGCCAGACCCTGGTGCGCGACTTCCGCCGCATCCGGCCGGAGACCGCCCGCGTGGTGCTGGTTGAGGCCGGCCCCCGCATCCTCGGCTCCTTCCCGGAGGAGCTGTCGGACTATGCCCTGAACGCCCTGCGCGAGCTGGGGGTGGAGGTCCGCGTGGGCGAACCGGTGGAGGACATCGGCCCCGGCCGGGTTCGCCTCTCCGGCGGCACCATCGCGGCGGAGACGATCGTCTGGGGCGCCGGCGTCCGCGCCGCGCCGGCCGCGTCGTGGCTGGGCGCCCGCACCGACCGCGGCGGCCGCATCGTCGTGGCGTCGGACCTTTCCGTCCCCGGGCTGGAGGGGGTCTACGCCCTGGGCGACGTGGCCTTCGCGGCCGGCGAGGACGGCACGCCCCTGCCGGGCCTGGCGCAGGTGGCCAAGCAGCAGGGGCAGCACCTGGGCCGCGCCCTGGCCGCCAACCTGACCCGCGGCACGCCGCTGCCGCCCTTCGTCTTCCGAAACCGCGGCAACCTGGCCGTGGTGGGCCGAAACCACGCGGTGGCCGACTTCGGGCGGCGGCGCCTGAAGGGGCGGCGCGCCTGGCTGTTCTGGTGCGTGGTCCACGTCTACCTGCTGGTCGGCTTCCGCAACCGGCTGCTGGTCACGGCGCAGTGGCTCTGGTCCTGGGCGACCTACGGCCGCGGCGCGCGGCTGATCCTGGAGGATGGCGGGGCGCCGCGCGCGGCCATCGCGGAGGAGGCCATCGCGGAGGAGGCGGCGCGCTCGCGCCCGCGGATCGCCGATGCCGGATAGGGAGGCGGGATTGCGCTTGGACTGCACCACGGCGCTGGGACGGCGCTGGAGCACCACGGAGCTGGCGCCCTCGGCCAGCCGGGTGCTGGACGAGGAGCACCTGCTGGCGGTCGGCGACCTGATCACCGTCCTGTCGCCGCGGACGCGCCGGCGCCTGGGGGTGCTGGAGGTGCGGGCGCAGGAGGGCCGCTTCGCCCTCCTGCGGCATTTGCGCGACGGCTGAAGGGGGGAGGAGGGCCGATGACGACACCGCCGGACCGGGCCCACGTGCTGGTCGTCGACGACGAGGTGCTGACCGCCCTGGCGCTGCAGCGGCTGCTGGGGCGCAAGGGCTTCCGCGTCAGCGTCGCCCACGACGGGCGGCAGGCGCTGGAGCTGCACGGGCACGACCGCGCCGACGCCGTCGTCACCGACTTCCGCATGCCGCACATGAACGGCGCCGACCTGATCGCGGCGCTGCGCAGCCGGGCACCCGGCATCCCGGTCGTCATGATCTCCGGCTTCGCGCCCGACACCAGCGGCCTGCACCCGGACCCGCCGGTGCGGCTCCTGCACAAGCCGGTCGACCCGGAGGCGGTCCTGGACGCGCTCGCGGAGTGGTTTCCGTCCCGTTGATCCATGCTCCGCGCCGGGCGCCACCCTGCCATGGCCTGCCCGCAGGCCCCGGCTTGATCCGCGTCAAACGGGGCGCCGGCGGCCGGCGCGATACTGGGTGCATCCGGAACGGGCCGCCCGCGGGGCGGCCGGAGGCACGACATGGAATACGACCGCGATACCCTCGAAGCCATCGCCCGCAACGACCGCGAGGCGCGCATCGGCATGCTGATCGGCGAGGCGATCGGCGACCTCGCCAACCGCCTGGCCCTGCTGGTCATGGGAACGCGCCAGCCCGCCGCGGCCGGCCGGCACCGGCCCCGCGCCGGCTGAGCCGCCGGGAGCCGTCGCGTCAGGCGGGAGCGGAGGCGTAGACGGGCGCCCCCTCGAAATCCTGCTTGCCCAGGGGCACGCCGGCCGCGCGCAGGATGGCGTAGGCCATGGCGACGTGGAAATGGAAGTTCGGCAGGGCGTAGTGGACCAGGAACGGCACCGCGTCGAACAGGCGGGCCCGCCCGTCCATCGCGACGACGATCCGCCGGTCCCAGGCGCCCTCCAGCTCGCCGTCGGCGACCCCCTCCACATAGAGGCGCGCCGCGTCGACATGCGCGACCAGGTCGCGCATGGTCGCCGCCGGCGGCGGAAACTGCCGCTCGAAGCCCCGGTTGAAGACGGCGAAGGCGGGGTCCTCCGTCTCCGGCGCCAGGCGCCCGGCCAGCCGCGCGACGCTGCCCCGGGCGCCGTCCGCCGCGATCTCCGCCTGGCGCGCCAGCGGAAACATGTCCGGCGCCAGCCGGCGGCCCAGCAGTCCGTCGGGGTCTTGCCCCTGCGCCAACGCGAAGGCTTCAGCCTTGGCCAGCAGGGCGGAAAGGTTGCCCAGCATCCGGCTGAAGGCGGGGATGGGCAAGGAGAGCAGGGAAGGGGTCACGGGTAGGGCTCCGGCGTCCGGTTCGTCGGGCGCATCCTAACCGGCCTCCGCCGCCCCTGCTAAGGAGGTGCCGAGTGGACCGGCCGGTGCCGCGCCATGCGGCCCCTGCGGTCCCGCGGCCGTCGTCTATCCTGCTTGTTTCCATCGACCGCGGAGGGGCCCATGCAGCCCGCGTTCGTCCAGGTCCGGGCACATTCGGAGAAGCCGGCGCCCCCGCCGGCGGAAGGACGCGTCGTGCTGTCCCGGCTGGGGCGGGGGGAGTGCCTGGTCGCCCGGCCCAGCGTCTCCGTGAAGTTCGTCCTGGAGGGCGAGGAGCGGTACGAGTTCGACGGCGCCGTCCACACGGTGCGCGGCGGGCAGATGCTGATCGCCGACACCGGGCCGGCCAGCCGCGTGGTGCTGCCGCGCCGGGAGGAGACGCGCGGCCTCTGCCTCTACCTGCCGGCTTGGACTGCCGTAAGCGCCCCCTCGGACGGCCCGCCGCTGCTGCCGGCCGCAACGCCGCTGGTCATGCCCGTCGCGGCCACGCCGCTGGGCCGCCTGCTGGACCGCGCCGCCCGCTTCCTGGCGGAGCGGCCGGAGGCGGGGGCGCGGCTGGCCCGCCGGCTGGTACCGGGGGCGGCGCTGGCGCTGTCGCGCTTGGTGGCGGACCGGCACGAGGTGCTGGGCCGGCTGAGCGCGCTGAAGCCGTCCACCCGGGCGGAGATACTGCGCCGGCTGGAACTGGCCCGGGCGCACCTGCACCTCCATCCGGAACGCACGGTCCCGCTGGCGGAGCTGGCGGCCGTCGCCGGCCTGTCGCAGTTCCACCTGGCCCGCAGCTTCGCGGAGGCCTTCGGCGCGCCGCCCGCCGCCTACCACCGCCGGCTCCGGCTGGAGCAGGCGGCCGACGCGCTGCGCCGCGGCCGCCTGTCCCCGGCCGGGGCGGCCCGCCTGCTGGGCTTCGCGGAGCCGGGCGGCTTCACCCGCGCCTTCCGCCGGCAGTACGGCGTGCCGCCCAGCGCGGTTCTCCCGCGGGTCGAGCGAAATTAGCAAGCGCGGCCAATCGCGCACCGACCGGCGCCGGGGGTAGGGTGGCGCCTCCCGCCACCGGAGGCATGTTTCCCATGCGCCTGTCAGCACTCGCTTTTCTTGCCGGCCTGCTGCTGCCGGCCGCGCCGGCGTCCGCCGACACGCTGGCGCGTGCGGCATCCCTCGGCGTGGCCCCCGCCGCCCTGCCGCCGGAGCAGGCGCGGTCGGGGCCGGGCGTGCTGGTGCGCGGCGTGGCGCCGGGGTCGAACGCCGCCCGGCTGGGCGTGGCACCGGGCGACGTGATCCTGTCCGT
>DASPKT010000352.1:0-16051 GCA_035627915.1 Azospirillaceae bacterium | reverse complement strand
AGGTCGGGGAAGGCGCCGCCGACGTCGTCGCCGGTGCGGGAATAGAGCCGGCCGTGCCCGGCCGTGCCGCCGGCGACCTGCACGCGGATGCCGTCCCATTTCCATTCCGCGCGGAAGTCCGCGGGGTCCAGCCCCGCCAGGTCCGCCTCGTCCAGCGGGTTCGCCAGCATCAGCGGGCGGAAGCCCAGGGTGCCGGCGACCGCCGGCCGCTCCGCCCGCCCCTCCAGCCAGGCGAACAGCTCCAGGTAGGGCGGCGCCAGCCCGTGCCAGAGCTCCTCGATCTCGCCCACCTCCTGGCCGCCCCACTCCGCCAGCGCCGTCTTGGCGAGCCGTGCGGAGACGCCGACCCGCAAACTGCCGGTGATGAGCTTCAGCAGCGCGTAGCGGCCGGAGCTGTCCAGCGCGTCCAGCCACCCCTCCAGCAGGGAAGGCACGTCGGCGCGCCGGGCGGTCGCCAGCGCCTCCGCCACCTCCGACAGCGACGGCGGCGGCCGGTTCACGCCGGGCCGCGCGGGCCAGATCAGGGCGGCGGTCTCCGCGAGGTCGCCGACGAAGTCGTAGGACCAGCCGAAGAGGGCCGGGTCCACCCGGGTCATGACCAAGTCGCGCACGGCCGCCGGCTTGGCCTCGCGGAAGGACAGGGTGCCGGTCATGGCGGCCAGCGCCAGCCCGCGCTCCGGGTCGGGCGTGGTGGCGAAGTAGTCGGCCAGCAGCCGGATCTTGCCGTTGCGCGACGGCATGAAGACCAGCGCGTCGATGAGGGTGGCGAAGCGGTTCAACTGTCCTCGTCCTCGAACCCGACCAGCGCCAGGGCGCGGGCGCGCATGCCGCGGGCGGTGGCGTGGTGGACCAGCGCCTCCTCCCGCCCGTGGGTGACCCAGACCTCGGGTGCCGCCACCTCGTCCAGCGTCGCGGTCAGCTCGTCCCAGTCGGCATGGTCGGAGATGACCAGCGGCAGCTCCACCCCGCGCTGGCGGGCGCGCTGGCGCACCCGCATCCAGCCCGACGCGTAGGCCACCACCGGGTCGGGCAGGCGGCGCGACCAGCGGTCGGCGCCGGCCGACGGCGGGGCCAGCACGATGGCGCCGCGCATCTCCTCCTTCGTGGCGGCCATGGCCGGGCGCAAGTCGCCCAGCTCGACGCCCAGCGATCGGTAGAGGTCGCAGAGCGGGATCAGGGCGCCGTGCAGGTAGATGGGGGCGTGGTGGCCGGCCCGGCGGATCAGCGCGATCAGCCGCTGGCACTTGCCCAGCGCGTAGACGCCGACCAGGTGCGCCCGCTCCGGGAACAGGGACAGGCTGTGCAGCAGCCTTCCCACCTCCTCGTGGTCGGGCGGGTGGCGGAAGACCGGCAGGCCGAAGGTGGCCTCGGTCACGAACACGTCGCAGGGCACGGGCTCGAACGGGGCGCAGGTGGGGTCGGGGCGGCGCTTGTAGTCGCCGGAGACGACGACCCGGCTGCCGCGGTGCTCCAGCACCACCTGGGCGCTGCCCAGCACGTGGCCGGCCGGCACCAGGGTGACGCGCACGCCGCCGACGTCCAGCGGACGTCCGTACTCCAGCGGCTGCTTGGAGGCCCCCGACGCCTCCCCGTAGCGGTTCTCCATGATGGCGAGGGTGCCGGGCGTCGCCAGCACGGCCGCGTGGCCCGGGCGCGCATGGTCGGCGTGGCCGTGGGTGATCACGGCGCGCTCCACGGGGCGCACCGGATCGATGTGGAAGCCGCCCGGCTCCACCCACAGCCCGCCGCCCCGCTCGGGCGGACAGGGGCGGACCCAGCTTTCGGGCTGGGGGCTTTCGGGATGCGGGGAGAGGGAGGCGGCCATGCGTCGAATATAGTGCCGGAAGCGCCCGCTGCCACGCGCGCGCGGTTGCGTTGCCCCATCCGGGACGGCATCCTCCGGCCCTGATCCAGGAGGCGGGACCCATGCACGACTATTGCGCGATCCATCCGGAAGTGGCGGCGGCCGTCAAGGCGGGGCGCCCGGTGGTGGCGCTGGAGTCCACCCTCATCAGCCACGGCCTGCCGCACCCCGCCAACATAGAGACCGCGCTGGCGCTGGAGGCGACGGTGCGGGCCGGGGGTGCTGTGCCGGCGACCATCGCCGTGCTGGACGGGCGCATCCGCGTCGGGCTGGAGCCGGAGGATTTGGAGCGGCTGTCGGAGCCGGGCGTCCGCAAGGTCAGCCGCCGCGACCTGCCGCTGGTGCTGGCCGCCGGCGCCGACGGGGCGACGACCGTGGCCGCCACCATGATCGCGGCGGAGCTGGCCGGCATCGCCGTCTTCGCCACCGGCGGCATCGGCGGCGTCCACCGCGGGGTGGAGACGACGCTCGACATCTCCGCCGACCTGGAGGAGCTGGCCACCACCAGCGTCGCCGTCGTCTGCGCCGGCGCCAAGGCCATCCTCGACCTGCCCAAGACGCTGGAGTACCTGGAGACCAAGGGCGTGCCGGTGCTGGGCTTCGGCACCGACTGCTTCCCCGCCTTCTACACCGGCAACTGCAACCTGCCGGTCGACACCCGCTGCGACACGCCGGACGAGGTGGCCCGCGTGCTGCGCGCCAAGTGGCAGCTGAACCTGCGCGGCGTCGTCGTCGTCGCGGTGCCGATCCCGGAGGAGGCGGCGCTGGACGCGGAGGCGGTGGAGGCGGCGATCCGCCAGGCGGTGTCGGAGGCGTCCGCCCGCGACGTGCGCGGCAAGGAGCTGACGCCCTTCCTGCTGTCGCGGATGGAGGCGCTCACCGGCGGCGCCAGCCTGTCCGCCAACCGGGCGCTGCTGCTGAACAACGCCTCGGTCGCGGCCCGCATCGCCTCGGCCTACGCCCAGCAGCGGCAGGAGACGTCGCTGCCGCGCCGCCCGCCGCCCTCCAAGCGCCCGCTGTTCTGAGCCTCAGGCGCCGGCCGGGCGGCGGCCCGACAGCATCTGCGTGACGAAGGCGCCGACGCCCAGCGCCAGGGCGGCGAACAGGGCCACGTCGCCCAGCACCGGGACCATGCCCACCAGCGTGATGACCAGGGCGATGAAGGCGTAGCGCTTCAGCACGTCGCGCGGGCCGCCGGCGCGCTCGGCCCGGCGCCGCGCCAGCTCGGCCAGCCCGAACCCGGCCATGGCGAGTCCCAGCATCAGCGCCACCAGGTAGACGAACAGGGCGGCCAGCGCGATCGGGATGCCGATGATGGTCACGCACAGCGCGATCATCAGCAGCGGCGTCAGCACGACCGTCCCCAGCCCGACCCAGAAGGTCCGCCAGGGGGCGGCGTTGACGGCGAAGGCGGCGCCCGAGACGAAGCGCGGGAACAGCAGGAACAGCACGGCGCCCAGCAGGAACAGCCCGATGGCGGAGCCGACGGTGCCGACCAGCGTCGGCACCATGCGGTCGGTCAGCCTGGGCTCCTTGCGCTCCGTCACCACGTCGCCGCCGACGGTCACGCCGGCCGGCAGGTCGGCGTGGTCGGGGCCGGTGTGGTTGATGCTGCCCATGATGACGGCGCCCGGCAGCAGGGTCAGCTCGCCCGAGGCCACGTCCAGGTCGCCGTTGATGGTGCCGCGCACCGTCACGTCGCCGGCCGCCACCTGCACGTCGCCGGCCACGGTGCCGTCGATCGACACCTCGCCCGCGGTGACCGCCAGGTCGCCCGCCACCACGCCGCCCCGCGACAGGGTGACGCTGGCGCCGGCTACCGCGGCATCGCCCGCCACTTGGCCCGCCACCTCCACCGAGCCGCCGACCGCCAGCAGGTCGCCGGCGACGCTGCCGTCCACCGTCACCCGGCCGCCCGCCAGCATGGCGTCGTCCGCCACCGGGCCGACCACCGCGACGCTGCCGCCGCCGGCGAATAGCCGCCCGCCGATGGGCGCGTCCACGGCCACCGTGCGGCCGGCGATGAAGAGGTCGTCCTCGACCGGGGCGGAGGCCACCGGCCGGTCGCCGGAGCGGAACTCCGCGGCGGCGGCGGTGCCGGCCATGAGGGCCAGGGCGGCCACGATCCCGAGACGGCGCATGTCTGTTCTCCCCCGCATCTACCAGGCAGCCCGCGGTCCCTTGCAGGCGTGCAACCGACGGGAGTGTCCTCCCGCCGCCGCGCCCTGGCAAGGTCCACCCGGCGCGGGGCGGCGGGGAGCCAAAGACGCGCTCCGGACCCTGCGGCGGAGCCTATGCCGCCGCCGCGCCGTCGCGCCCGGGAGCATCGTGCCGGGCAGCGTCGCGGGCGGCCCGGCTCTCCTCCAGGGCCCAGTCGACCATGGCGGAGACGAAGCGCTCCAGGGTCGGGAGCACGGACAGGACCTGGTCGTTGCGGAACCGGAACGGATCGTCCTCGTCCATGTAGACGCCGCGGCTGATCTCCAGCTGCAAGGCGTGGATGCCGGAACCGGGGGCGGCATGGGTGCGGGCGATGAAGCCGCCGCGGATGCGGCCGTTCAGCTCCACCGTGTGCGGCTCCGCCCCGCGCAGCACGTTGGTCAGGCGCCGCGCCAGCTCCGGCGCGCAGGCGCGGCCGTCGTCGGTGGCGAGGCTGAAGTCGGGGAGCCTGCCGTCGAACAGGCGCGGCACGCTGCGGCGCACGGAATGGGCCTCGAGCAGGACGGCGACGCCGAACCGGGCGCGCAGGTCGGCCAGCTCCTCCGACAGGCGGCGGTGGTAGGGGCGCCAGTAGGCCTCCACCCGCCGGCGCATCTCCTCGCCGTCCGGCTCGGCGCCGGGGCGGTAGATCGGGGTGCCGTCGAAGCTGGCGAGCGGGACGACCCCCGTCCCCTCGAAACCCGTGCCGGCATCGCCTTGCGGCCGGCCGTCGGGATCGCGGTTGAGGTCGACCAGGTAGCGCGACTGGGTGGCCGCCAGGAAGCCGCAGCCCAGCGCCGGGGCGAAGTTGTAGAGCCGGTCCAGGTGCCAGTCGGTGTCGGGAAGGCGCAGCGCCCCGTCGGTCAGCCGCGCCGCCACCTCGGGCGGCAGCAGGGTGCCGCCATGGGGGATGGACAGCAGCACCGGGGTTTCCCCACGCTGGAACCGGTATAGCTCCATGGCCCGACCTCCTGTCAGTCGCGCCGTCTATTTCGCACTTGCAGCACGAACGATGCAAGCCCTACCGGTGTCACGGAGGGTTCATTTCGTCGCAGGCGCCGCCCGCATGCCCGATCTTTCCCGGTGGGGAAGGGCGCTCCGGGCTCAGGCGTTCAGCAGCTTGGCCCCCTCCGGCACCAGCGGTTCCCTGCCCGCGATGCTGGCGACGACGTCGCCGGCGCCGCAGAAGCGGTCGCGGGCGCGCGCCCAGACCAGCCCCTCCACCCCGGCGCGGCAGGCGTGGCGCTCGCCGGTGACGGGGTCGACCACCTCGGCCACCACGGCGCCGGCGGCGACCCGGTCGCCCAGCGCCGCCTTGTGCACCAGGATGCCGGCCTCCGGCGCGCGGACGCGGAAGACGGCGGCCAGCGGCGCCGCCTCGCACTGCAGCGGCGGCAAGGGCCCCGGGTCGCCGGCCAGCACCCCGCGGCGGGCGAGGAAGCGCAGCAGCGCCGCGGCGTCGGCGGCGGCGAGCCCGTCGTCCACGTCGGACTTGCCGCGCAGCTCCAGCGTCGCGGCCAGGCAGGCGGCGGGGACCGGGACGTGGGAGGGCAGCAGCCGGCGCATCCGCCACCAGACGCCCGAGCAGGCCTCGTCGAACGGCTCCCCGCCCGACTCCGACGCCAGGAACACGGCGCGGCACCCGGTCTCGGCCGCCAGGTCGGCGGCGTCAGGCCACAGCTCGGTCCCGGTATAGAGGTGCAGGACCGCCTCGGCGTCGCAATGCAGGTCCAGCACCACGTCGGCGTCGATGGCGAGGGAGAGGAGGTGGCGGCGCAGCGACTCGGCCTCGGTCGCGACGGGAAGGCCGGCCGCGGCCTCGGCCAGCGCCGCGCGCAGGATGCGCACGTTCTCCGCGGCGTCCATCCCCAGCCGGCCGGCGACCCGGCCCGCGGCGGCGGCCAGGTCGGCATAGGCGCGGTTGAAGTTGGTGCCGGTGGCCAGCTCGAACCGGCCGCTCAGCGAGCCGTGCAGCACCTGGTCCAGCCCGATGGGATTCGCGCAGGGGACGAGGACCACCTCGCCCCGGACCCGCCCTTCCGCGTCGGCGGCGCGCAGCCCGTCCAGCAGGTGGCGGGCGACCAGGTGGCCCGGCGTCTCGTCGGCGTGCAGCCCCGCCTGGACGTAGGCCTTGGGGCCGGCGCCGGGATTGCCGAACCGGTGGACGCGCAGGTGGCGTCGCGTGCCGGGTCGTCCGTGGTCGAGGGGGATGTCCTGGATCGATTCGCTCATGCCCGGATTAGGGCAGGGCGGGCGGGCGCATGCAAGCGCCGCGCGGGCGTCAGGCCTCCTCGGCCTGGTCGGCGCCGCCCAGCGCCTTCACCAGCTCGAACGCGCGGCGGCGGACGGCGGGCTCCGGGATGCGGTAGTAGGCGCGCACCAGCTCCAGCGTCTCCCGCCGGGCCATGGAATCGACCTCCTGCGCGCCGCCGTCGCCGGCCTGCTCCAGCCCCGTCGGCGGCAGTTCCTCGAAGAAGAAGGTCACCGGAACGCCCAGGACCTGGGAGAGGTTGAACAGGCGGCTGGCGCTGATGCGGTTGGCGCCGCGTTCATATTTCTGCAACTGCTGGAAAGTGATCCCGACGGCCTCGCCAAGGGTCTCCTGGCTCAGCCCCAGGAGCGTGCGCCGCAGCCGAAGGCGCTGACCGACATGGATGTCGATCGGGTTTGGTCCTTCTCCTCGCTTGGACAGCGAGTACGCGTTCGCAAGGGTGCCCTTCGCCGAGCTTTTCTTAGCGCTCATCACCATCTCCCCCACCCGGACTTGCGGCAAAGTGTGTAACGCAAAATGCTTAGATATTAAAAGAAATTAAGCATGTCCAAGCCAATTCCGCCCGGACCGGCGGGGGGAGCGCCGGCGCGGGTGCCCCCGGGTGCCGCCAGGGCACCCGGGAACCGCGGAAATGCTGGGCTTCAGGCGCGGGGCGTGCGCCCGTCCAGGGTCATCAGCGGGCCGTACAGCTCCGGCCGGCGGTCGCGGAACACGCCCCAGGAGGCGCGGGTGCGGGCCACCGCGTCCAGGTCGAAGGTGGCGGTCAGCACCGTCTCCTCCGACCGGTCGGCCTCGGCCACCTTCTCCCCGCGCGGGCCGGCGATGAAGGAGGAACCGTAGAAGGTGATGCCGCAGCTCTCCGCCTGCTCGGTGCCGACGCGGTTGCTGGCCACCAGCGGCATCAGGTTGGCGCCGGCATGGCCCTGCATGACCCGCTGCCAGTGGTCGCGGCTGTCCAGCCCGCCGTCCTGCGGCTCCGAGCCGATCGCGGTGGGGTAGAGCAGCACCTCCGCCCCCTTCAGCGCCATGACGCGCGCCGTCTCCGGGAACCACTGGTCCCAGCAGATGGCGCAGCCGACCGCGGCGTAGCGGGTGCGGTAGACCTGGAAGCCGGTGTCGCCGGGGTTGAAGTAGAACTTCTCCTGGTAGCCGGGGCCGTCGGGGATGTGGCTCTTGCGGTAGACGCCCAGCACCGAGCCGTCGGCATCGACCATGGCGACCGAGTTGTAGTGGGCGTTGTTGGCCTTCTCGAAGAAGCTCACGGGCAGGACCACCTGCAGCTCGGCCGCCAGCCGGCGCATGCGCTCGATGACGGGGTGGCCTTCGGCGGGGGCCGCCAGCTCGAACAGCTCGCCCTTCTGGTCCTTGCAGAAGTAGGGCGTCTCGAACAGCTCCTGCAGCAGGATGATGTTGGCCCCGGCCGCATGGGCGCGGCGCACCATCGCCTCCGCCTTCGCCACGTTGTCCGCGCGGTCCCAGCTGCACGACATCTGGGTGGCGGCGACAGTCACTTGCCTCATGGTACCCCGTCTCCTTATCCCGGCCCCCGGCCGGACGCGGCGATCATACGCGCGCGCAGATGGGAATCGAGGGGGCTTGTGGGAATGGATGCCGGCCGGTCCCAGCATTGTCCCCGGCGCATGGGCTGGGGATCGGTCGGAAGGTAATGGTTATCAGGGAGTTAACGCGGTTTCCCTGTTCCTGGGACCGCCTACTCTTGTGCGGGGATTGATAGTTAGGAATCTAACCAAATACCGGACGGCCTCTACTTCTGCATAGGCGCGGCGGGGATTGGCTTTAGGCGTTGCCAAAGTCGGCGGGAGCCATCAAATTCAGGGCAACGATTACCAAAGGTCACACGCGGGGGTGCGCGTACCCGTTTAGGTGTCGGGATCGAGCCTGAGGCAGCGGCGGGTACCGGGGCGTCCGGCCCGGCGCGCAGTCGAAGGTTGAGGCCCGCCGCCGCCGGTCCAGCGCCCTCCCGCCGAATCGAGAGCCCTATGTCCGCTGATCGGGAACCTGCCGACCCCATTGCGAGCCAGCGCGGGATCGCACAGCTGCTGCGCGACGCGCACCGCTGCTACACCCGCGCGCTGGGCGCCCGCATCGCCTCGGCGGGCGTGACCATGGGCCAGTGGTTCTTCCTGCGCGCCCTGTGGGAGGAGGACGGGCTCACCCAGCGGGCGCTCAGCCAGCGTGTCGGCATGATGGAGCCGACCACGGTGACCGCCATCCACGGGATGGAGCGGGCGGGGCTGGTGCGCCGGGTGCGCAACCCGCACGACCGCCGCAAGGTGAACATCTACCTCACCGACAAGGGGCGGGAGCTGCGCGGCGTGCTGCTGCCGCGGGCGGAGGAGGTGGACCGCCAGATGGTGGAGGGGATCGGCGCCGGCGGCTTGGCGGCCGTGTCCGACGTGCTGGGCCGCATCGTCGCCAACCTGGGCGGCACCGACGACGGCGAGACCTGAAGGGCTGGCCGGGGCTAGATCCTGCTCCAGGGCAGGTGCACCCGCTCGCCCGCGACCTCGGCCGCCGCCATGCGCACCCCGTAGACCTGCTCCAGCAGCCCGGGCTCCAGCACCGCGGCGGGCGGCCCGTCCGCCACCACCCGGCCGCGGTGGACCAGGGCCAGGCGGGTGCAGAAGCGCGCCGCCAGCACCAGATCGTGCAGCACGACCAGGATCCCGGTCCCGGCCAGGGCCCCCTCCCGCAGCACCTCCATGACCTGGAGCTGGTGGTAGGGGTCGAGGCCGGCGACCGGCTCGTCCGCCAGCAGCAGCGCCGGTTCCGACGCCAGCGCCCGGGCCAGCAGCACCCGCGCCCGCTCGCCCCCCGACAGGGTGGTGGCGGTGCGGCCGCGCAGGTGGGCGGCGTCGCAGCGCTCCAGCGCGCGGGCGACCGCCGCCTCGTCCTCCGCCCCCGGGCGCTGGAACGGCCCCAGGTGCGGCAGCCGGCCCAGCGCCACCAGCCGCTCCACCGTCAGCGGCCAGTGCAGTTCGCGCCCCTGCGCCATGTAGGCCAGCGCCCGGGCCCGGGCGCGGCCGGGCAGGGCGGCCAGGGGCTTGCCGTCCAGGCTCACCGCGCCCTGCGACGGGCGGGCGAGGCCGGCCAGGACCCGCATCAGCGTCGACTTGCCGGCCCCGTTCGGGCCGATCAGCCCGACCAGCTCGCCCGCCCCCAGCCGCAGGGAGGCGCCGTCCAGCACCGGCACGGCGCCGTAGGAGAGGTGCAGGCCGGCGCCCTCCAGCACGCTCATGCCACGCTCCGCCGGGTGCGCAGGACCAGCGCCAGGAAGAAGGGCGCGCCCAGCAGTGCGGTGACCACGCCCAGCTTCATCTCCTGCCCGGGGCCGCCGAGGCGTACCGACACGTCGGCCGCCAGCATGAAGGCGGCACCGCCCAGCGCCGCCAGGGGCAAGAGCCGGCTCGGCCGGTTCTCCGCCAGCGGCCGCAGCAGGTGCGGCACGATCAGCCCGACGAAGCCGATGGCGCCCGACACCGCCACCGCCGCGCCCACCGCCAGGGCCGTGCCGGCGATGACGCGGAAGCCGGCGGCGCCGATGCTGAAGCCCAGCGAGCGCGCCGTGTCCTCGCCCAGGGTCAGCGCGTCCAGCGCCCGGCCGGCGCTCAGCAGCAGGACGGCGCCCACCGCCATGAAGGGCGCGGCCAGGGCGACGTGCTCCAGCGACCGGTCGGCCAGCGAGCCCAGCATCCAGAACACGATCTCGGTCAGGGCGAAGGGGTTGGGCGACAGCGACAGCGCGAGCGAGGTCAGCGCGCCGGCCAGGCTGCCGATGGCGGTGCCGGCCAGGATCAGGGTCAGCACCGAGGCGTCGCGGCCGGCCAGCGCGTAGAGCAGCGCCACCGCCGTCAGGGCACCCGCGATGCCGCCGGCCGGCAGGGCCAGCGGGGCGGCGTTGGCGAGGCCGCTGTAGAAGGCGATCACGGCGCCCAGGGCCGCGCTGGCCGACACACCGATCAGGCCGGGCTCCGCCAGCGGGTTGCGCAGCAGGCCCTGGAGCGCGGCGCCCGAGAGGCCCAGCACGGCGCCGACCCCCAGTCCCAGCAGCGCCCGGGGCAGGCGGATCTCGGCGAAGATGACGGCGGCGGTACTGTCGCCGTCGGCCAGCCAATCGGCGACGGCGAGGCGCATGGACACCGCACTCGGCCCCACCGACAGCGAGGCCGCGAACAGCGCCAGCACCAGCAGCGCCAGCAGGGGAAGGGCCCAGCGCCGCACCGGCTCAGCGCTCCGCCGGCGCGTGGGCGGCATCGGTGCTGGCGGCGACCTGGGGGCCGGCCAGCAGGCGCGTGCGCATGGCCGCCAGCTGCGCCACCGCCTCCGCCGTGAAGGGGCCGCCGCAGGTCCAGAGGCCGCTGCGGATGCGCGTGCGCGCCTCCGCCGGGACGGCGCGGGCCAGCGCCGGGTGGGACAGCAGCCGCCCGGCCAGCGACGGGTGCGCCTCCGGCTCGGTGTCGGCCACCAGCAGGTCGGGCGGGGCGGCGGCGACCTCCTCCACCGGCAGGTAGCCGTAGCCGGCGAGGCCGCGGCCCCCGGCATAGTTCGAAAGCCCCGCCGCCTCCATGACCGCCGCCGACAGGGTGCCGGCGCCGGAGGTGAAGCCGCCGGGGGCGAAGCTCAGGGCCGACGGCCGCCGCCCGTCGGCCGGCGCCGACAGGGCCAGCGTGCGGTCCATCGCGGCGACCAGCGCCTCGCCCCTGGCCTCCTCCCCCAGGGCCGCCGCCACCTGGCGGAGCTGCGCCCGGATGGCGGCGAAGTCGTGCGGCATGTCCAGTTCCAGCACCGGGATGCCGCGCGCCTTCAGCAGGGCCACGGTGGGGCGGGTGGTGAAGGTGCCGGCCAGGACCAGGTCGGGGGCCAGGGGCAGGATCTCCTCCGCCTGGCCCTGCACGACGGGCAGCGACCGCGCCCGGTCCGCGACGTAGGACAGGTCCTCGTCGCGCGACAGGAAGGAGAGGGCGGCGATGCGCTCCGGCGGCAGCAGCAGCACCGCCAGCTGGTCGGTGCAGAGGTTCAGCGAGACGACCCGCTGCGGCGGCGCCGCCTGGGCGGCTCCGGCCGACAGCAGCAGGGCGAGCGCCGGCCCCGCCGTCCGGCGGACGAGAGTCCTCAGGCGGGGGAGCCGGCGCGCCGCCATCAGAAGGACGCCCTCAGCCCGACCAGGGCGCCGCGGTCGGGCTGCGCGAAGCCGTTCGGGTTCTCGATCCGGCGGTCCAGCAGGTTGGTGCCGCGGGCGAACAGCGTCACCTCCTCGCTTACCGCGTAGCTGACCGCCAGGTTCACCAGCCAGTAGCCGCCGACCGCCCGGTTGCCGAGGAAGCCGCCGGCGTCGTCGTAGGTGGCGTCCACGCGGCGGCCGGTGAAGGTCGCTTCCGGCGAGAGGGTCAGGCCCGGCAGCGGCTCCAACCGCGCCGCGGCGGCCAGCTGGTGCTCCGGCCGGCGCAGCAGCCGGGCGCCGGTGCGGCCGTCGCGGGCATCGGTCCAGGTCCAGCTGAAGCGCGCCTCCGCCCAGTCGGCGGGGGTGAGGGTGAGCGTGCCCTCCACCCCCTCGATCTCCGTCTCCGCGATGTTGAAGGAGGAGTTGCGGACGAAGTCGAACTGGATCAGCCCCTCCACGTCGTTGGCGAAGTAGGTCGCGCCCACGGTGGCGAGGCCGCCCGGCAGGTCGGTCTCGACCCCGGCCTCCCAGCCGGTCGATTCCTCCGCGTCCAGGTCCGGGTTGCCGCGGTAGCCGAAGTTGGTGATGCCGTAGCGGTCGTAGAGGGTCGGCGCCTTGTAGGCGGTGCCGGCGGCGGCCGTCAGGCGCGACGACAGCTCCGGCAGCGCGGCCACGGCGCCCAGCTTCCAGGTGGTGCGGGCGCCGTAGTCCTCGGGACGGTCGTGGCGCACCCCGGCGCTGAGGTCGAGCCGGCCGGCCAGCCGGGTCTGCACCTGCGCGTAGGCGCCGGCCGCGTTGGCGTCGGCGTCCACGTCCTGGTCGAACGGCCCGAAGATGGAGGTGGAGCGGGCGGCGAAGGCCGCCTCCTCGCGCACCAGGGTGGCGCCGGCGGTCAGCACCGTCTCCGCCGCCGGCCCGGCGCCGCCGAGCGCCAGCGTGTTCTGCCAGTCGAGCTGCGTGCGCTCGCCGTCGAAGCGGTCGTCGTTGGTGCCGGGGGAGAGCGCGTCGGCTTCGTTCCGGTAGCGGCGGTCGGTGACCAGGTGGCCGGCGGACAGGCGCGTCGTCAGGCCGCCGTCCAGCAGGTACGCCTCGCCCGCCGCCTGCAGGGTCAGGCTCTCCGACGTGCCCTCGTAGTTGGGATCGTCCAGCGGCACGCTGTCGATCTCCACGTCGGCGTCGCGCCAGCGCAGCAGCCCCTCCACCTTGCCGCGCCCGCCCAGGCGGTAGGCGGCCTTGGCGGTGGCAGTCAGGTTGCCGTAGCCGTCCTGCTCCCGCGTCGGATGGCCGAAGCGGGCGGGGGTGAAGTCGTCGCCGCCGGTGTCCAGCCCCTCCAGCGAGAAGGCGTAGTCCAGCGCGTCCACGGTGCCGCGCAGCCCGGCGCGGCCGCGCAGCAGCCCGTCGGTGCCGAGGGCGGCGGCGGCCTCCGCCAGGGCCGGCCGGTCGGCGCCGGCCTCGGTGATGAGATTGATGACGCCGCCGATGGCGGCGCTGCCGTAGAGGGTGGAGGCGGGGCCGCGCACCACCTCGATCCGGGACAGCCCGCCCAGCAGGTCCTCGCCGAAGTTGAAGGCGCCGGCGGAGAGCGCGGGCTCGTTGGCGGGCATGCCGTCGATGAGCACCAGCACGTGGTCGCTGTTGGTGCCGCGCAGGAAGACCGAGGTATTGCCGCCGGGGCCGCCGCTCGACACCGCGGTCAGGCCGGGCAGGGTCGCCAGCGCGTCGGCCAGGGTCTGGTAGGCGTTGCGCTCGATCTCGGCGCGGTCGACGACGCTGACGCCGGTCGGCACGCGGGAGACGTAGGCGGGAGCGCGGGTGGCGGTCACCACCACCTCGGCAGGGCGGCTTTCCGCCACCTGGGTGTGGTCGGACTGGGCCGCGGCCGGCAGGGGCAGCAGCGCCGCCAGGGCGGCGGAGGCGAGGAGGCGGGAGGGCAGGGACGTCGTGACAGGCATCTGATCCGTTCCGGGCATGGCCGGCGCCGGGGCGCGGCCGGAAGAACTCGGGCGGCCGGAACGGGGACGCGGCATCCCGGACCGGCCGCCGGAGGGCGGACGCGGACGGGACCGACGACAAAGGAGAGGACGCGCCATGCCTTTTGCGAACCTCCGCCACGGGCCACCCAACGGGCACGTCACCGCAAAACGGAGATCCGTCCCACCAGGGCACCCCGCCCGATGGTTGCGTGACGCAAATGCGCCGGCAGGTCTCCTGGCTCTCGGGTCGTCGCCCGCCGCCCAGCCTTCCCAGTTTCCCAGTGGCGACGCCCTGCGGGCCTGTCGGCGCGCGGGGCGGGGCGGCGGTCTCTCCGATTACAGTTGCGGGGGCAGCCGCGGCTTCCGGTCGGGGCATCGGCCCCTGTCCGTTCCGCGTTCCCTTTTCACCCTGCGAAGGGGACCGGTGCGCCGCGGACTCTAGGCCCCGCCATGCTGCATCGCAAGAGGATGTGCATGACGGCGGCGCTTGGCCGGGCGGCGGCGGACGCATTAACCTCCCTCCCATGCGCCCACCCAGGATCGGCATCGCCGGCAGCGCCGGCACGGGGAAGACGACGCTGGCCGGGATGGCCGCGGCCCGGCTCGGCCTGCCCCTGCACGAGGAGCCGATGCGGGCGCGGCTCGCCGCGGGCTTCGACCTGCACGCGCTGACCCGGGAGGGGCACCGGGCGCTTCTGCGCGCCGACGCGCTGGACTTGGCGCGCCGGGCCGCCGGCGACGCGGGCCTGGTGGCGGACCGGACGCCGCTGGACTACGCCGCCTTCTGGCTGTGCAACGGCTTCGCGGTGGAGGACCCGGCGGCGACCGCGGCCCTGCTGGAGGCGGCGGTGGCGGCGGTGGCGGACTTCACCCTGGTCGTGCTGGCGCCCTGGGGCGTGCTGGCCCCGGAGGCGGACGGGGTGCGCTCCACCGACCCCTGGCACCAGCTGCACTTCCACGCGGTCGTGGCCGAGCTGGCGCGGCGCTGGGTCCCGCCGTCGCGGCTGCTGGCGCTACCCGACGCGCCGCTCGCCCCGGAGGCGCGGCTTGCCCTGCTGCTGGAGCGCCTTGGAAGCGGAGAAGCGGGAGACTGAGGGTCAGTCGTCGTCGTCGTCGTTCACCGGCGGCGGCAGGGTGGCGCCCTGGACGATGGCCCCGTCCATCTCCGCGCCCCGCAGCGAGGCGTCGATCAGGTTGGCGCCGGTCAGGTCCGCGCTCCGCAGGTCGGCCCCGGTCAGGTTCACGTTGCGCATCTTGGCCTTCACCATGCTGGCGCCGACCAGCTTGACCCCGGCCAGGTTGGCGGGCCACAGCCGCCCGGTCGGCCTGCCGTCCGGCCCCTTGATGTCGACCGAGCCGACCTCCGCCCCGTCCAGCCGGCAGCCCGTCATGTCGCTGCCGCGCAGGTTGGCGCCGTCCATGGTGGCGCCGGAGAAGTCCACGTTCTGCAGGTTGGCGTTGGACAGGTCCGACATGATCAGCAGCGCCTCGCGCAGCTTGGCGCCGGCGAGGTTGACGTTGCGCAGGTCGGCGCCGCTGAGGTTGACCCCGTTGAGGTCGATGTGGGCGAGGTCCTCGCCCACCAGCACGGCGCGGACGCCGCGGGCGCCGTTGGTGTTGATCCAGGCGTAGTGCGACTCCAGCGCCTGCTGGATGCGCTCGGAGAAATGCTCGGCCGAGCGGGCGAGGTTGGCGCCGGTGGTGTCAACGCCGGAGAGGTCCACGCCCTCCAGGTTGCAGCCCTTCAGGTCGGCGTTGCGCAAGGACGCCCCGGCCAGCGACGCGCCCATCAGGTTGGCGCCGGCCAGCGATGCGCCGGTCAGGTTGCAGTTGGCGAGGTTGGCGCCGCGCATGTCGCAGCGGGCGAAGTTGGCCGACTTCAGGACCGAGTTCATCATGTTGCAGCCGCTGAGCTGCGCGCCCTCGCAGTCGGCGCCCACCATGCTGGCGTCGCGCAGGTCGGCGCCGGCCAGGTTGGCGCTGGACAGCATGGCGTCGTCCATGTCGGCGCCCGACAGGTCGGACTGCTGCACCGTCACCTGGCCGGGGCCGCGCCGGTCCAGCAGCGCGCCGCCGCGCAGGTCCGCCTCGCGCAGGATGGCGCCCTTCAGCCGGGCCCCGCGCAGGGTGGCGCCGCGCAGGTCGGCGCGGAACAGGTTGGCATGGATCAGCACCGCCTTGGTCAGCTTGGCCGCGAACAGGTCGGCCATCGACAGGTTCGATTCGGAGAAGTCGCAGAACGACAGGTTGGAGCCGGAGAACTTGGCCGACTGGAGGTTGGCCCCGACGAAGTTGGAGCCCTGCAGATCGGTCAGGGCCAGCATGGCGCGGGCTCCTCCGGTCTTCTTCTTCAGCCAGCGCTCGTGCTTCTCGAGCACGGCGAGGAGTTCATGAGGCGTCATGCCACCTGCCGGAGTACGGTCGCCCGGGCGGGCGCCTGCCGTTCCATAACTTTTAAGCCGAAAGGTGAGGCCGGGCAAATGCTCCCTCGCCAAGCCCCGACATTTCGTCGACGCCGGACGCGCCGGTGGGCGCGACGCGCCTAATCCGGGGAGCCTGGA
>DASPKT010000351.1:0-6275 GCA_035627915.1 Azospirillaceae bacterium | reverse complement strand
GCCCGCGCGCTTCCCCGACTTGGCCGGGGAGCAGTTTTCCCTCTTCGCCGGCGACTGACCCCGCCTCCCACGGCGCCGGCGCCAGCCGCTCCACCAGGAAGTCGACGAAGGCGCGGACCTTTGGCGGCACCAGCCGCCCGGCCGGGTGGATGGCGTACAGGGTCTGCGCCTCCGCCTCGTAGCCGTCCAGCGCCGTGCGCAGCCGCCCGGCCCTGATGTCGTCGCCATAGACGAACAGGGGGGAGACCGTCACCCCCGTGCCCTCGAGCAGAGCGGTGCGCAGCGCCAGGCTGTTGTTGGCGGTGAAGCGCGACTCTACCCGCACCTCGGTCGTGCCGTCCGGCCCGTCGAAGCGCCACACCGCCGGCGATCCGTCCGGGCTGAAGGCCAGCAGCGCGTGCTCCGTAAGGTCGGCGGGATGGCGGGGCTCGCCATGGCGCGCGAAATAGGCGGGGGAACCCAGCAGCACGCGGCGGATGGGGCAGAGGGCGCGCGCCACCAGCGTGCTGTCCGGCAGTGACCGCCGGACCCGCAACGCCACGTCGAACCCGTGCTCGACAAGGTCAAGCGAGCGGTCGTTCAGGGTCAGGTCCACCCGCACCTCGGGATGGCGCGCCAGGAACTCCGGCACGACCCGGGAGAGGTGAAGGATGCCGAAGGACATGGGCGCGTTCACCCGCAGCGTTCCCCGCGGCGCCAGGGTGGCGCGCGCCGCACTGCGCTCCGCCCGGTCGATCTCCTCCAGGATGCGGACGACGTCGGCATGGTAGCCCTGGCCGGCCTCGGTCAGGCTGAGCCGGCGGGTAGTGCGGTTCAGCAGGCGCACGCCCAGCTCCTCCTCCAGCCAGGCGACGTGCTTGCTGACGGCGGCGTTGGAGAGGTTCAGGTCGCGCGCCGCGGCGGCGAAGCCGTGGCGCTCCACCACCCGCGCGAAGACCCGCATGCTGGCGAGCTTGTCCATCGATAGTTCACGCATCGTGAATGAACAGGTGATCATTCCACGGATTATCGCGGAAGGGGAAGGGGTCCAGTCTCAGGCCACCTGATCCGTTCCGGGTGTCCCCATGTCCGCCATCGATCGCACCCTCCCGGCCGCCGGCCGGTTCTCCCTGGCCGGGCCGGCGCCGCTGGTGGCCGCCTGCGGCCTGCTGCTGGCGGTCGGCTTCGTGCTGGCCAAGCAGGCGGCGCTAGCCGGCGTGCCGCCGCTGGCCTTCGCCTTCTGGCACGCCGTCGGCGGCGCCGTCCTCACCGGCGGCCTGGTGCTGGCGCGGCCGGAGGCGCGCGCCTCGCTGCGGGGCCGCCTGGCGCCGGTCATCCGCTACAGCCTGGCGGCGGGGCTGATGTCCATGGCGCTGCCGAACGCCATCGCCTTCAGCGCCGTGGCCGAGCTGGGCGCCGGGCAGGTGGCGCTGGTCTACGCCATGCCGCCGGTCCTGACCTACGCCATCGTCGTCGCCCTGCGGCACGAGCCGCTGGCCTGGCGGCGGGGGCTGGGCGTGCTGCTGTCGGTCGGCGGCCTGCTGGCGGCGATGGCGCCGGTGTGGCGGGCGGGGCTGTCGGGACCGCTCGCCTGGTGGCTGATGCTGCTGTCGGTCCCGGTCGCCATCTCCGCCGCCAACGTCTACCGCAGCCGGCGCTGGCCGGCGGGCGTGCAGGCCCTGCCGCTGGCCTTCGGCATGCTGGCCGCCGCCGCCCTGTGGCTGCTGCCGGTGCTGGCGTGGCGCGACGCGCTGTGGCTGCCCCTGCCGGGCCGGCCGGGCACCGCCCCCGTCCTGGCGCAGATGGCCATCTCCGGCCTGACCTTCATCCTCTATTTCCGCCTGCAGAAGGTGGGCGGCCCCGTCGTGCTGAGCCAGATCGGTCCGGTGTCGGCGGTGGGCGGCCTCGCCCTGGGTGCCGCCATGCTGGGCGAGGTGCACAGCCCCTGGCTGCTGGGCGCCATCCCCCTGGTCGTGGCCGGCGCCGCCCTGGTCACCCGGCCGCTGCCGCGCTGAGGGAGGCACCGATGATCCCGCTTCCCGCCGCCCGCGACCCGCAGCCGGTCGTCCGCCGCTCCGCCGACCGCGGCCGCCTGCGCAACGGCTGGCTCGACGCCCGCTTCAGCTTCTCCTTCGCCGGCTGGCGCGATCCGGCCTGGGACCGGTTCGGGGCCCTGCGCGCGCTGAACGAGGATGTCATCCGGCCCGGCACCGGCTTCGGCCCGCATCCCCACGCCGACCTGGAGATCTTCGTCCTGCCCCTGGCCGGGGCGGTGGAGCACCGGGACAGCCTGGGCACCCACGCCGTCGTCAGGCCGGGGGAGATGCAGCGCATGACCGCCGGCAGCGGGATCGTGCACAGCCAGATGAACCCGTCCCCGACGGAGACCGACCACCACCTGCAGATCTGGCTGGAGCCCCGCACCCGCGGCCTGCCCCCGGCGGTGGAGCAGCGCCGCTTCGACCCCGCCGGCCGTAGGGGGCGCTGGCAGCTGCTGGTGTCGCCCGACGCGCGGGACGGCAGCCTGGGCGTGCACCAGGACGCCGAGGTCCTCATCGCGGCCCCGGTGCCGGGTGCCGAGCTGGCCTGGGCCCCGCCGCCGGGCCGCAGCCTCTACCTGCACGTCGTCTCCGGGACGGTGGCGGTGGCCGGGGCGGGCGACCGTTGGACGCTGGCTGCGGGCGACGCGCTGGCGATGCAGGCGGCGGCACCCTTGCGCCTCGCGGCCGCGGCGGAGGGGGCGGAGGTCCTACTGTTCGACCTGCCGCCCGCCGCCTGAGGCGTCAGCGCGTGCGGGGGTGGCTGGCGCTGCTGCCGTCGGCGCGGAGGACCTCCAGCGCCGACGCCTTTCCGCCTGCGGGGAAGCGGAGGCGGGCGGAGGTCCTGCCCTCGATGGCGAAGAGGCCGTCGCCCAGCGGCGTCAGCCGGGCGTCCGGCTGCCCCTCGCGCCGGTAGACCAGCGCGCCGTCCCGCACCTCCACCGCGCGGTCGCCGTAGCGGCCGGCATAGCGGGCCAGCTCCGCCGGCTTCAGCGCCACCGGCCGTAGCGCCGCCCGCGCCGCCGGCAGGGCCCAGGCGTGGCGGGCGCGGCCGGGCCCGTCCTTGGCCGCCAGCGCCTCCAGCGCATGCAGGTGCGCCGCCGCCAGCGCGTCGCGGGAGGCGGCGGCCACGTCCGGCTCCACGCCCGTCCCCTCCCAGTTGCCGCCGGTCACGGCATGCTTCGGCACGAAGACGGAGATGCTGGCGACGAAGCCGGCCGCGACAGGGAACAGGGCGTTGTTGTTGGCGCCCCCGCCGGTCCTCTCCCCCACCAGGGTGCCCAGGCGGAAGTGCTTGACGTGGTAGGCGAACTCCTCCGCCGCGGAGAAGCTGCCGCTGTCCGCCAGGATGTAGAGCGGCCCGCGGGTGACCCGCCCGGCCGGCAGGTAGCCATGCACGCGCGACTGGTCGGGCCGCCCCTCGTCGTCGTTGAAGGTCATCAGCAGCCGCTCGGGCTCGCCCGGCATGAAGTGGCTGACGGCGTAGCGCACCGCCCGGTCGGAGCCGCCGCCGTTGCCGCGGATGTCGATGATGACGGCGTCGCCGTCGCGCAGGAACCGCATCGCCCCGTCATAGGCCTCTCCCGTCGCGTCCGGCACCCAATGGAAGGTATCGAGGCGGAGATAGCGGACGTTGCCGTCCAGGATGCGCATCTCCCCCAGCCCGTGGTTGGCCCGCCGCGCCTCCTCGGCATAGGCGTCAGCCTCACCGGCATCCTGGCCGGCCGGGGCGGCGGACAGCTGCGCATGCTCCGCCGGGTCCCAGCTCAGCGAGAGGTGCCCGTCGCCCGAGGCGGCGCGCAGATCCTCCGTCACCCGGACGGCGAGCTCGTGCGGGTCGGTGACCCCGTAGCGGCCCGAGGCCCGGCCGGCGCGCAGGACCGCGGCCAGCGGCTCCCGCTTGTCCACCGCCACGTAGCGCTCGCGGACCAGCCGCTCCATCTCCGACAGGGCCGCCTCCGCCTGGGCGGGGGCGACCGGCTGGGAAGCGGCCGCGGCGGGGAACAGCAGCAGGGTGAGCGGCAGCGCCGCGCGGGCGGCCAGGGACGCCAGGGTCATTCGTCGGTTCCTTCGGTGGGATTGCAGTCTTCCAGGCGCCGGCGCTCCGCCTCGATCCGGTCGAGGAAGGGGCGCGCCTGCAGCCGGGCGATGGCGGCGGAGACGATGTCGGGGAGGTCGAGGCCCAGCTCGGCGCTGAGGCCGTCGGCGGCGGCGTTGGTGGCCGCCCACTGCGCCTTGAGGCGCGGCAGCAGGGCGCGGGCGGCGTCGGTCAGGTGCACGATGCGCTCGCGCGCGTCCTCCCCCGGTTCGGTCGCGACCAGTCCCTTCTTCACCATCTCCGCCACGGTCTGGCTGGCGGCGGAATGGGTGATGCCGGCGCGCGCCGCGATGGTACGGATGGGGCTCGGCCCCAGCTCTCCCAGCACGCGGACGACGGGGGTGAAGCGGGGCCGGTAGTCGAGGCCGGCGGCGCGGTACGCCGCCTCGACGTCGCCGTCCAGCAGCTCGATCAGGTGGCGCAGCAGGGAGCCGAGGGTGGGTCGCGAGGGCGTCATGCCGCGACGATATATAAGGGCTGTTATATTGGCAAGCAGGATATGTAAGCGCTGTTATATCCACCGGGACGCCGCGATCCGGGCGGCTCCCGCCCCCTCAGTCGCGGTCCGGCGCGCCCAGGGGGAAGAAGGGACGGTAGGGCCGCGCCTCCTCCACCGCCCGGGCGAAGGAGGGGCGGGCCAGCAGCCGCGACCGGTAGGCCCGCGCGTGCCGGAACTCCGGGGCGATCGGATGCGTCCAGTCGGCATAGAACAGGGCCGGGGCCGCGGCGCAGTCGGCCAGGCCGAAGCGGCCGCCGGCCGCCCATTCCCGCTCCGCCATCACCCCGTCCAGCCAGCGGTATGCCGTCTCCAGCAGCGCCCGCGCCTCGGCGACGCCGTGCGGGTCGCGCTTCTCCGCGGGGCGGATGGCGTCGTAGACGATCCTCTGCTGCGGGGTGGAGACGTAGTTGTCGAAGAACCGGTCCATGGTGCGCACCTCCAGCGCCTCCACCGGGTCATCAGGCACCATGCGGACAGGCCCGGGATGGTGCAGGTCCAGGTACTCCACGATGATGCTGGCCTCCACCACGGTGCGGCCGCCGTCGACCAGCACGGGAAAGCGCTTCAGCGGCCATAGCGTCTCCAGCTCCCGCAGCGCGTCGCCGCCCGGTTCCAGCATGCGGAACTCGAACGCCGTCCCGGTCTCGTAGAGCGCGGTCAGCACCTTCTGGCAGTAGGAGGAGAAGGGATGGGCGTAGAGCACGGGCGCCATGGCGGTTTCCTCCTCAGGCACGGTCGCGGCGGTAGCGCAGGATGACGGCGCCGGTGTCGAGGCGCCGGCACTCCTCCAGCGCCAGCGGCACCCGGGGCCGCCCATCGTCGAACAGGCGCTTGCCGGCGCCCAGCAGGGTGGGGACGACCATCAGCCGGTACTCGTCCACCAGGTCGAGCGCCATCAGGCTGTTGGCGAGGCCGGCGCCGCCGAAGCTGTAGACGTCGCCCGGCACCTCCGCCTTCAGCCGCGCCACCGCCCCGGCAAGGTCGTCGCGCACCAGCGTCGCGTTCCAGCCGGGATCGCCCGCCAGCGTGCGCGACACCACCGTCTTGGGCAGCCGGTTCATCGTGCCGGCATAGGAAATGCCGGCGGCGGGGCTGCCCGGGTCGGTGTCGGCGGCACTCCAGAACGCCTTGTTGAACAGGAAGTTGACCCGGCCGTAGATCAGGTGGCGGGCGCGCTCCAGCGCGTAGCCGGACCAGTGCGTCGCCAGGTCGTCCGACCAGGCCGGCGGCACGAACTCCCCGCCCGGCCCCTCGATGCAGCTGTCCAGGCTGGTGAACATGGACAGGACCAGCTTCCCCATCGGACCCTCCCCGCACCGGTCCCGCACCAGACCGGTTGTTTTCTGCAATCTGTTTCCGGTCTACCGCAGCCGCTCCATTCCCACAAGAGGTTTCGGGGCCCTGGACCGCGCGGGCGCGCCGTCGCCCGGGGCTTCTTCCAACCGGGACCCGTCGCGGCCATACCGGCCGGATTGTATTTACATCTCAATAGTGTGGTATGCTGGCAAAATCTATCTGCTGAATAGGGAATAACCATTGACACCCCCGCCGGGGCGGTGGAGTATCGATCCCGGTCAATGCCGGTTCCAGGCGAAGCCCCGGCTTCGCAGGCGGCCGGCGACCCGCGGCAATTTGACGGAGCAGCTTGCGCCGCGTCACC
>DASPKT010000350.1:0-10083 GCA_035627915.1 Azospirillaceae bacterium | reverse complement strand
CGGCAAGACGCGGCGGGGACCCAGCTGAGCCTCGGGCGTTTCCGCCCGTGCATGACACGGCCTCGCCGCCGCCGGCCTGAGGGCGTGCACGCCCTCAGGCCACGACCATCATGACGCAGTTCCAAGATGCAAGCATGAGGGGCGGGGGATGCCAGGCCAGATGGAGTCTCCACCGCGCGGCAATGCCCTTGGGAGCATCTCAACGTCCCTCAGCCTGAGCCTGTCGAAGGCCGCACTCTATCCCCGCTGCCCGCCCTGGGGAGCAGCAAGACGCCCCGCAGCCCGAGCCCGGTCAGAAGGCCGCCCCCCGTCCCCGCTGCCCCCCCCGGCGCGCCCCGCAAAAAAGGAACGGGCGCCGGCCCTTCGGCGCGGCGCCCGTCCCCCAACCCCCATCCGTCCCTGTCAGAGGACGATCTCGACCTCCCCCTTCTCGCCCGTGAACAGGCCGGAGCCCGGCTTCAGGCTGTCCGCGGGGGGATGATCGACCGGGACCGCGCTGCAGGCGGCGAGCGCGAGGCCCGCCGCCAGGAACAGTGCCGTCCGGATGCGCGTGCGCAGCGGCATGGGACCTTCCTCAGAACCGGATGCGGGCGCCGGTGAGGACGCCGTCCTGGTCGTGGTACTCGACCGCGCCGGGCGCGTCGTAGGAGTAGGTCCGGTAGCCGATGTAGAGCTCGGCGCCGGCGACGTCGAGGTTCTGCACCAGGTACACGCCCCACGCCTTGGAGTCGTCGCCGCGGAACACGTTGCTCTCCTGGTCGTAGTAGTCGATCGCGAAGGCGGTGTTGCCGAGGTCGCTCATCTTGGTGATGTAGCCGACCTTGCCGTACCAGAAGCTGCCGTTGCGGCCGTCGTCGTACTCGCGCTCGCCGTAGGCGCCGGTCACGTTGAAGCCCATCGCCATCTTCACCGACACCGAGCCGCTGATCTGGTCCTCCCAGTTCAGGTTGGTCGTGTTGGCGGGGTACTGCGGCGCCAGGAAGTAGCCGCGGCCGTCCGCGTCGCCGTAGCCGAGGCCGGCGGAGATGTCGGTCGTGCCCAGCTTCGCCGAGTAGCGCAGGCCCAGGTCCCAGCCGCCGTCGTCGACGAAGCTGGTGGAGGCGACGAAGCCGCCCATGTTGGGCGTGTCGTAGCGGATGCGGTCGTCGCGGTGCAGGCCGTCGTAGTTCTCGAACGCCTGGCGGATCTGCGGGCCGGTGGCGGCGCCCGTGCCGCGCACCCGGAAGACCGAGCCGCCCATGAAGTTGGGCGCGTCGGAGTAGGCGACCACGGCGGTGCCGGACAGGTCCTGCTCCGTCAGCGTGTTGGACGCGGTGTCGCCCTGGCCCAGCCAGATGCGGCCGAACGCCTTGTTCTCCAGCCACACCTCCATCTTGCGCTCGTTGAAGGCGAAGGCGGTCGGGCCGTCGTCGGTCTGGCTGAAGGAGCGGGTGGAGTTGGACACCGCCTCCAGCTCCATCTCGCCGCCGGCCGTCCAGGTCTCGTTGATCTTGGAGGAGGCGATGAAGCGGACGCGGGTGGAGGAGTTGTTGTTGTCCACGAAGTGGAACCGCTCGGACACGCCGTCGTCGACGAACAGCATGCCGCGGTTGACTTGGCCGGCGATGGTCAGCTTGGTCTTGCCCACCAGGTTGGTGACCGGCGGCGGGGCTGCGGGGGCGGCGGCCGGCGTGGCGGCGGGGGCGCCTGCGGCCGGAGCGGCGGGGGCGGCGGCCGGGGGCCGCGCCTTCTGCTCGGCTTCCAGCTTCTCGATGCGCTCCATCAGGGTCCTCACCTGATTGCGCAGCTCCTGGATTTCGGAGGTCTGCGCCTGGGCCCCACCACCCAGGCAAAGCACCGCGGTTCCGGCCAAGCAGGCGGCCTTGAAGGTCCTAGCGCACCACATGCGTCTTCTCCCGATTGCCACCGATGGATATTTTTATTTCAGGCGTGCTTTTCGTTGATTTCGCGGCTTCTGTCCGCGTTAGTCTTTGTTCAT
The DNA here is from genome assembly GCA_035627915.1 of Azospirillaceae bacterium. GTDB lineage: Bacteria > Pseudomonadota > Alphaproteobacteria > Azospirillales > Azospirillaceae > DASPKT01. The sequence continues at coordinate 8,105 of DASPKT010000350.1, read as the reverse complement.
CAAGATGATAAGGCGGTCTTCTTGGGACGCCAGGATGGCTTTCGGAGATGACCGCGCTTTTCGAAAATCTGTCACGAAACTGCAACATCAAACGGAATGATTAAGCCGAAAGTCGTTGCAGTGCGGATTCACGCGCCGGTCCGGCCCAGGCGCGCCGCCTGGCGCTCCGCCCCCAGCAGCCGCTCCGCCACCAGCGTCAGGTCGCCGACGAACATGCGGTAGCCGGCCTCCCGCGCCGAGGGGTCGGGCAGGCGCAGCAGGGAGGAGGGGTGGACGGTCGCCATGATCCAGCCGGCCAGCGGCGTGCGCAGGATGCGGCCGCGCATCTCGGTGACGCGGAAGTCGCGGCCGATCAAGGCCTGGGCGGCGGTGGCGCCCAGGCAGACGATGGCGGTGGGGGCGACGGCGGCGATCTCCGCCTCCAGCCAGGGCAGGCAGGCGGTGATCTCCAGCCGGCCGGGCTTCTCGTGGATGCGGCGCTTGCCCTTCTGGACCCACTTGAAGTGCTTCACCGTGTTGGTGACGTAGGCGCGGCCGCGGTCGATGCCGGCGTCGGCCAGGGCCCGGTCGAACAGCTGGCCGGCCGGGCCCACGAAGGGGTGGCCGGCCAAATCCTCCTTGTCGCCGGGCTGCTCGCCCACGAACATCAGCTCCGCCCCCACCGGCCCCTCGCCGAACACGGTCTGGGTCCCGGTCAGGTGCAGCGGGCAGGCGGTGCAGCCCCGCGCCGCCTCGCGCAGGGACGGCACGGTGCGGTCCTCCGGCAGGAAGCGGGCGGCGGTGTCGGCGGCGGGACGCGGCGGCATGGGCTTGTCCTCCCCTGGCATCAACCCGTGCGGGCGCTCATCCCCTCTCAATCCATCGGCGGCGGCGAAGTTCCGCCGGCCACGCCCTGCGCGACGAAGGGCGGGGCGGCGCGACGAAGGGGCGGGCGGCCTGTTGACCGCGGCATCCCGCACCCCCGATCGATAAGGACGCACGCCATGCCCGCCTCCCGCCGTCCCGGCCGCTTCCGCGGCGCCGTCGTGGTCCTGACCGGCGCGTCCAGCGGCATCGGCCGCGCCGCGGCGCTGGCCTTCGCGCGGGAGGGGGCGGACCTGGTGCTGGCCGCGCGCGGGCGGCGGGGGCTGGAGGACACGGCCCGGCTCTGCCGGATGCAGGGCGCCTGCGTGCTGGCCCTGCCGACCGACGTGACGGTGCCGGGCGAGGTCCGCCGCCTCGCGGACTCGGCGCTGGAGGCGTTCGGCCGCATCGACGTCTGGATCAACAATGCCGGCGTCGGCGCCGTCGGCTGGTTCGAGGAGGTGCCGCTGGAGGCGCACCGGCGGGTGATCGACACCGACCTGCTGGGGCCGCTGAACGGGGCGGCGGCGGTGCTGCCGCACTTCATCCGGCAGGGGCGCGGCGTGATGATCAACACCGTCTCCATCGGCGCCTGGGTGGCGCCGCCGCTGGCCGCCGCCTACACCGCCGCCAAGTTCGGGCTGCGCGGCCTGACCGAGGCGCTGCGCCAGGACATGCGGCGCTTCCCCGGCATCCATGTCTGCGGCCTCTACCCGACCTTCGTGGACACGCCGGGCCTGCGCCACGGCGCCAACTACAGCGGCCGCCGCATCGACCCGGTCTCGCCCATGCAGCGGCCGGAGACGGTCGCCGCCCGCATGCTGGACCTAGCGGCCCGCCCGCGCGCCGTGGCGCTGGTCGGGCTGTCCACCTGGCTGGGCCGGCTGGCCTACGCCCATGCGCCGGGGACGGTGGGGGCGCTGCTGGCCCGCGCCATGGGCGGGGCGCTGGCCGCGGCCGGGCCGGAGAGGCGCCACGACGGCAACCTGTTCGCCCCGCCCGACGACCCGCCCCGCCGCTCCGACGGCTTCAACCGCCGCGCCGCCGCCCGCCTCGCCCCGCTCGCCGTGCCCCTGGCGATGGCCGCCGGCGCGGTGGCGCTGGCCCGGCGGGGTGCGGCGGCAAGGTGAGGCTGTGAGGGGGGGGCGTGCTTCCGACCGGGCTCAGCATGAGGGGCGGGGGATGCCAGGCCCGGCGCTGCCTGGCCGTAGGTCTCATGGAGCGAGAGCGGAATGCGACGGCCCCGGCCGGCACGTCGCATTGCGCCTTCGGCTCCATGCGACGTACGAATCTTGCTGCCTGGACCCCCGTCCCCGCGGAAAAATCCACCTCCCACGTCGCCAGATAGCAATTCCGACCACTTTGTGGCGGAACGCTGTCCGCATTGGGAGATTCAACCACGTGTTCCGCCGTTCCTCCACGCCATTCCCAGCGAATCCGCGGCTTTCGGGAGTTGGCACGGCAGTTGCGATGAAGGTTGGCATGGCGGACGACCCGCCAAACCGACAACCGGCCGACAACCGGCCGACCCACGGAGACGACGATGACCGACATGACCTTCAGCACCGCGACCGAGACCCAGGGCTTCCTGTCCCGCCTGTGGGCCGCCACCCCCGACACCGAGACGGTGTTCATGCTGGCGACGGCGGCGTGCCTCGCCCTCGGCATCATGCAGATCTTCTGACGAACCTCCCCTACCCCCTCCCGAACCCAAGGACACCAGCCATGACCGCCCACACCATCCACGCCGCGACCGAGAGCAAGGGCCTGTTCGCCCGCCTGTGGGACGCGCTGCCCGACCACGAGTCGGTATTCTTCCTGGCGACCGGGCTGGGCATGGCCGGGGTGATCGCCGCCATCTTCTGAGCGGCTCCCCCTTCACGCATGTCGGCGGCGCCCGTCCGGGCAGCCGCCGGCCGCAGGCGGGCCCGAGCGCGCAGGTCCGCCCGGGGCCAAGGCCGGGGGACTTCGCCCCGCCCGGCCCCGACGTCCAGGCTTCCCTCCCGATGACCGCGGCCGTTCCCCGCCCCGGCACCCCCGACCCCCGGTCCGCCCGATTCCAGCACCCCCGGCTCCCTTGAACCGGGGGCCGGTCCTCGCCGGCCTCCATGGCTTCCGCCGCTTCGGCTGCGGGCGCGGCACCCATCCCACGCGGCCCCGCGGGAGCGGCCGGCGGCACTGTTGCGCTGATGTCGCGGTGCAGCAATATCGTCGCCGCAGCAAGGGCTTGGCCCGGCGCGCGCGGTTGACAGGCCCCGATGGCCGCTCCACCCTCGCCTAAGACTAACGTCTTAAAACCCGAGGCCGTCCGGCATCTCCGGAGAGGTGGCGGCAAGTCCAGGCATCCCGCGGGCGGGAGCGGAACCTTGGGGCAACGAAGGGGACCGAATAATGATGGTTTCGAAGTCGACGCGCGTCGCTGCGCTGCGCGGGGCCTGCGGCGTCGCCGCCCTGCTGGCGCTGGCCTCCCCGGCCGCGGCCCAGCTGGCCGAGCTTGAGGAGATCATCGTCACCGCGCAGAAGCGCCAGGAGAACCTGCAGGAGGTTCCGATCTCCGTCGCCACCATCGGCGGCGAGAAGCTGGAGAACCTGACCGCCGGCGGCGCCGACATCCGCTTCCTGTCCGCCCGCGTGCCCAGCGTTGTGGTCGAGTCGTCCTTCGGCCGTACCTTCCCGCGCTTCTACATCCGCGGCCTCGGCAACACCGACTTCGACCTGCAGGCCTCCCAGCCGGTCAGCTTCATCCTGGACGAGGTCGTGCTGGAGAGCCCGATCCTGAAGGGCTTCCCGCTGTTCGACGTGGCCCGGGTCGAGGTGCTGCGCGGGCCGCAGGGCACCCTGTTCGGCCGCAACACCCCGGCCGGCATCATCAGCTTCGTCTCCGAGAAGCCCAGCCAGGAGGCCGGCGGCTACGCCCGCGTGGCCTACGGCCGCTGGAACGCCATCGACCTGGAGGGTGCGGTCGGCGGCGCCATCACCGACAAGATCTCCGCCCGCCTGTCCATCCTGCACCAGCGCCGCGACGACTGGGTCGACAACCTCTTCACCGGCGAGGAGGACGCGGTCGAGGGCTATGACGAGACGGCCGGCCGCCTGCAGTTCCTGTACGACAGCGGCGCCGGCTTCACCGCCCTGCTGAACGGCCACGCCCGCAGCCTGGACGGCACCGCCCGCGTCTTCCGCGCCAACATCATCAACCGCGGCGACGACAGCTTCGTCGACGGCTTCCGCCGGGACGAGATCTTCCAGGACGGCCCGAACGACCAGACGCTCGACACCCGCGGCGTGACGCTGAAGCTGGAGCAGGACTTCGGCGCCACCACCCTGACCTCCATCACCGGCTACGAGACGGGCGAGGTGTTCAGCGTCGGCGACATCGACGGCGGCGTGGCTGGCGTCGGCCCGGGCTTCATCCCGTTCCCTGTGACCTCGGGCGACGCCATCAACGACCTCGACCAGATCTCCGAGGAGCTGCGCCTCTCCAGCAACAACGACGGCCCGCTGAACTGGCAGACCGGCCTGTTCTACTTCCATGAGAAGGTGGACGTCAGCGGCTTCGCCTTCGGCAACCCGGGCAACCCGCGCGACATCTTCCGCCAGCTGGACGCGGTGCAGAAGAACTCGACCTGGGCGGTGTTCGGCCAGGGCAGCTACCAGGTGACCGAGCAGTTCAAGCTGACCGGCGGCCTGCGCTACACCGAGGACGACAAGGAGTACGAGAACATCGTCCGCCAGTTCACCGGCCCGACGACGGTGTTCAGCCAGGGTGCCGCCGAGACCGACGACAGCCGGATCAGCTGGGACCTCAGCGCCAACTACCAGGCGACCGAGGACTTCAACCTGTACGCCCGCGTCGCCAGCGGCTTCCGCGCGCCCTCCATCCAGGGCCGCACCACCTTCGGCGGCAGCGTGACGACCGCCAACTCCGAGAAGGTGATGTCCTACGAGGCCGGCGTGAAGTCCGACCTGTCGGCGCGCGCCCGCGTGAACCTGTCCGCCTTCCGCTACACCATCAAGGACCAGCAGTTCACCGCGGTGGGCGGCACCGGCAACTTCACCAGCCTGCTGAACGCCGACAAGGGCGTCGGCTACGGCTTCGAGGCGGACATGGAGTTCCTGCCGCTGGACAACCTGACCCTGACGGCGGGTCTCAGCTACAACCACACCGAGATCAAGGACGAGAACCTGTTCTACGAGCCCTGCGGCGGCGGCTGCACGGTGACCGACCCGACCGTCACCACGGCCGACGGACGGCGCCTGGCGATCATCGACGGCAACGCGTTCCCGAACGCCCCGCGCTGGATCGTGAACATGACCGCCCGCTACGGCATCCCGGTCGGCGAGGACGGCGAGCTGTTCGCCTACACCGACTGGGCCTACAAGAGCCGGACCAACTTCTTCCTCTACGAGTCCCGCGAGTTCCAGGACGCCCGCCAGCTCGAGGGCGGCCTGCGCGTGGGCTACAGCCACGAAGGCGGCCGGGTCGAGGCCGCGGCCTTCGTCCGCAACATCACCAACGACAAGTCGCTGGAAGGCGGCATCGACTTCAACAACCTGACCGGCTTCACCAACGAGCCCCGGGTGTGGGGCGTCGAGCTGGGCATGAAGTTCTGACCGGCCGCAGGGCCGACGGGACGGGCGGGGCCCGGGGGGAAACCTCCGGGCCCTTTCCTTTTGGAGGGTGGGGGAGGGGGTGGTGCTCGACCTTTTTCCGTCATTCCCGCGGAGGCGGGAATCCAGGCAATGAGCGTGCTATGGCGCAGGGCAGGGGGACGCCCACATTACCGCTGGCGCTCTTGTCCCGGCGTGCTCGCGGGCTGAATGCCTGGAACCCCGCCTCCGCGGGGGTGACGAACCAGGGACGGAAACGGCCCCCGGCAACCTCCTCCCCGCTCCCCCTACCCCTGCTCGACGTAGCTGCCGATGATGCGGTCGAAGGTGCCCTCGTGCTTCAGGCGGCGGATGGCGTCGTTCAGCCGGTCGAGCGCGCCGGCGCGGTTGCGGTGCAGGCGGATGACGCGGGGGCCGGTCATGTAGACCGGGCCGAACTCCACCCCCTGCACGCCCTCGGTGCGGGCGAGGTAGCGGCCGACCACCACGTTGATGATGCCGGCGTCGACCCGGCCGGCCGCCACCATGCGCAGCATGTTGACCTCGTTGATCGAGTCCTGCCGCTCGAACTCCTCGGCGAAGCGTGGGTAGCGGTAGCCGACGACGGTGGCGATGCGCTTGCCTTGCAGCTCGCCCGGGCGGCCGGTGAAGGGGAAGGCGCGGCCGCGGGGGAAGACCAGCACCTCCTCCGCCACGAACAGCGGCTCGGTGAAGACCGAGACGTCGCGCTCGCGCGGGGACAGCCAGTCCGGGTTGACCAGCACCCGCATGTCCATGCGGCCCATGGCGAACAGCGTGTCGCTGCGGTTGACCGGCATGTAGATGCGCTCGAACCGGTCGCCGGTCAGCTCGGCGATGCGCTCCAGCATCTCGTCGTAGATGCCGGGCTTCCCCCAGCCCTCCGGCATGGTGTAGGGCGGATAGCCCATTTCCGCCTGGGCCCAGGTCAGGGTCTCCCCGGCCGTAGCCGGCGCCGCCGGCGGGAGGCTGGCCGCCAGCAGCGCAGCCGCCAGGGCCGCGGCGCACCGCCGGCGGCGGCCGGTCCCCTCCCTGCGCGAGGCGGCACCCCTCATCACGTCACGCCTGTCCGTCTCCGCGGGGGTGCCGCCGCCACCGGCGCGGTACCCCGCTCTTCCAGGCTCCATTAGGCCATTGGAGACATGCCCAGCGCAATCGCGGCCTGGAGGGGGCCTCCACCCCGTTCCCACCCGGGTTCCCCCCGCGTTCCCCATTGCATCGGCGGGCCGCCGCGACCAAGCTGTGACATGGACAGCAAGACCCCCCAGGCGGCGCTCTCCCGCCGCATCGACCAGGCCCTGGGCCGCGAGAAGGCCGACCTGGTCGTCAAGGACACCCGCTTCCTCAACGTCGTGACCGGCGAGGTGGCGCGCGGCGACGTCGCCGTCTGCGGCGACCGCATCGTCGGCACCTACGAGAGCTACCAGGGCGTGCGCGAGATCGACGGGCGCGACGCCATCGTGGTGCCGGGCTTCGTCGACGCCCACGTCCACTGCGAATCCACCCTGGTCGGCCCGCTGGAGTTCGACCGCTGCGTCCTGCCGCGCGGCACGACGACCGCGGTGTGCGACCCGCACGAGATCTGCAACGTGCTGGGCCGGCAGGGGCTGGACTATTTCTTCGACTGCGCCGCGGCGACGGCCATCGACCTGCGCGTCCAGCTCTCTTCCTGCGTGCCGGCGACGCACCTGGAGACGGCCGGCGCGCGGCTGACGGCGGAGGACCTGGCGCCCTACCGCGGCCATCCGCGCTCGCTGGGGCTGGCGGAGTTCATGAACTATCCGGGCCTGCTGATGAAGGACCCGGAGGTGCTGGACAAGCTGGCCCTGTTCGACGGCCTCCACATCGACGGCCACGCGCCGCTGGTCACGGGGCGCGACCTCAACGCCTATCTCTCCTGCGGCATCCGCAACTGCCACGAGACGACCTCGCCCGGCGAGGCGATGGAGAAGCTGCGCAAGGGCATGCAGGTGCTGATCCGCGACGGCACCGTGTCGAAGGACCTGGCGGCCCTGGCCGAGATCATCACGCCGGAGCTGTCGCCCTTCCTGGGCTTCTGCACCGACGACCGCAACCCCCTCGACATCGCCGAGGAGGGGCACCTCGACCACCTGATCCGCAAGGCCATCGCGCTGGGGGCGCCGGTCGCCCACGTCTACCGCGCCGCCACCTGGTCGGCGGCGCGCAGCTTCGGCCTGTCCGACCGCGGGCTGGTGGCGCCCGGCATGCGCGCCGACCTGGTGCTGCTGGACGACTTGGAGAGCTGCGCGGTGCGCTCCGTCATCCGTGCCGGCCGCCTTGTGGACGACGCCCTGTTCGCGGAGCGCCCGACGGTGGCGCCGGTCGGGCTGCACTCCGTCAAGCGCCGGCCGGTCGCGGCGGAGGACTTCGCCACCCCCGCCTCCGGCCCCACCGGCCCCGTCATCGGGGTGGAGCCGGGCAAGATCGTCACCCACCACCTCCGCCTGTCGTTGCCGTACCGGAACGGTCTGCGCCAGCCCGACCCTGCGCAGGACGTGGCCAAGGTCGCGGTGCTGGAGCGGCACGGCAAGACCGGCGGCATCGGCCGCGGCTTCGTGAAGGGCTTCGGGCTGACGCGCGGCGCGCTCGCCTCCTCCGTCGGGCATGACAGC
>DASPKT010000349.1:0-28043 GCA_035627915.1 Azospirillaceae bacterium | reverse complement strand
AAGCCGGGCGAGGTGTTCTGGGCCGCCTCCGACGTGGGCTGGGTGGTCGGGCACAGCTACATCGTCTACGGCCCCCTGTTCCACGGCTGCACCACCCTGATGTACGAGGGCAAGCCCGTGGGCACGCCCGACGCCGGCGCCTTCTGGCGCGTGGTCGCGCAGCACCGGGTGGCGACCCTGTTCACCGCCCCGACCGCCTTCCGCGCCATCAAGCGCGAGGACCCTGAGGGCCGGCTGATCGGGCAGTACGACATCTCCTGCCTGCGCGCCCTGTTCCTGGCGGGCGAGCGCTCCGACCCCGACACGCTGGTCTGGGCGGAGACGAAGCTGAAGGTGCCCGTCATCGACCATTGGTGGCAGACGGAGACCGGCTGGGCCATCGCCGGCAACCCGGTGGGCCTGGGCCTGCTGCCGGTCAAGCACGGCTCCACCGCGAAGCCGATGCCGGGCTGGGACGTCCGCATCCTGGACGCCCAGGGCAACGAGGTGAAGCGCGGCGACATCGGCGCCATCGTGGCGAAGCTGCCCCTGCCCCCGGGCACCCTGCCCACCCTGTGGCAGGCCGACGAGCGGTTCCGCCGCAGCTACCTCAGCGACTTCCCCGGCTTCTACCAGACGGCCGACGCCGGCTTCATCGACGAGGACGGCTACATCTACGTGATGGCCCGCACCGACGACATCATCAACGTCGCCGGCCACCGCCTCTCCACCGGCGCCATGGAGGAGGTGCTGGCCGGACTGCCCGACGTGGCGGAGTGCGCCGTCATCGGCGTGGCCGACGAGCTGAAGGGCCAGGTGCCGCTGGGCTTCCTGGTGCTGAAGGCCGGGGTGCGCCGCGACCACGCGGAGATCGTGGCCGAGGCGGTGCAGCGCGTGCGCGACCGGATCGGCCCCGTTGCCGCCTTCAAGCAGGCCATCGTGGTGGACCGGCTTCCCAAAACCCGATCCGGCAAGATACTGCGCGGCACCATGCAGAAGATTGCCGACGCCGAGACCTGGAGGATGCCGGCCACCATCGACGATCCCGCCATCCTGGAGGAGATCGCCGCCGCCCTGAAGGGCGCCGGCTTCGCCCGCGGATAGCAGCGGGCAGGTGCGCGGGGCGGCGGCGCGGGCTATCCTGGACGCGAAGCCCGGGAGGCCGCCGCCCATGCCCTACGTCACCTTCACCCGCCACCTGCGCGTCCACGCGCCGGAGGGGCCCGTCCGGGTCGAGGGCGGGACCGTGGCCGAGGCGCTGGACGCCGTCTTCCGCGGACGCCCCGCCCTGCGCGGCTACCTGCTGGACGACCAGGGGCGGCTGCGCAAGCACGTCACCGTCTTCCTGGACGGCCGCACGGTGCAGGACCGGGCGGCCCTGTCCGACCCGGTCGGGCCGGAGGGGGAGGTCTTCGTGATGCAGGCCCTGTCCGGGGGCTGAACCCCGGCACCGGCGGAGGGAGGAACGGCATGGTGGACGCGGCGGACCGCTTCTGGCTCGGCACCCGCAAGGGCCTCTTCCGCGTGGATCGCGGGGGCGGCGGCTGGACCGTGGGGGAGCCCGCCTTCCCCGGCCAGGCGGTCAGCATGGTGCTGCCCGACCCGCGCGGCGGCGCCCTCTACGCCGCCCTGGCGCTCGGCCATTTCGGGGTGAAGCTGCACCGCTCCGACGATGGCGGGCGCAGCTGGACCGAGCTGCCCGCCCCCGCCTACCCCGCGGCCGACGGCGGCGACGGCCCCTCGCTGGAGCTGATCTGGTCGCTGGAGGCCGCCGGGCCGGACCGGCCGGGCGAACTCTGGGCCGGCACCATCCCCGGCGGGCTGTTCCACAGCGCGGACCGGGGGCTGAGCTGGACCCTGAACCGCGCCCTTTGGGACCGGCCGGAGCGGGCGGAGTGGTTCGGCGGCGGCTACGACCATGCCGGCATCCATTCGGTCTCGGTCGACCCGCGCGACAGCCGCCGCGTCGCGGTCGCCGTCTCCTGCGGGGGCGTGTGGCTGACGGAGGACGGCGGCGCAAGCTGGGAGGCGCGGACCAGGGGCATGGTCGCCGGCTACGCCCCGCCGGAGCGGCGGGAGGACCCCGTCATGCAGGATCCGCACCGGATGGTGCGCTGCGCCGCGGCACCCGACGTCTTCTGGGTGCAGCACCACAGCGGCATCTTCCGCTCCGCCGACGGCGCTGCCTCCTGGACCATGCACGAGCCGCGGGGGCCGGGTTCCTTCGGCTTCGCCGTGGCCGTCCACCCGCGCGACCCCGACACCGCCTGGTTCGCCCCCGCCCTGGCGGACGAGGTGCGCATGCCGCGCGACGGGCGGCTGGTGGTGACCCGCACCCGCGACGGCGGCCGCAGCTTCGAGGTGCTGGACCGCGGCCTGCCCGCCCCGCCCGCCTACGACCTGGTCTACCGCCACGGGCTGGAGGTGGCGCCCGACGGCCGCACCCTGGCCATGGCCTCCACCACGGGCGGGCTCTGGGTGTCGGAGGACGGCGGCGAGCGGTGGACCGCGGTGCCCGCCCGCCTGCCCCCGGTGGCCTGCCTGCGCTTCGGCTGAAGGTTCCGCGGACCTTTCGGGGAATAAGGCGGACCCCCGCCTTGTTTGTCCGGATGATGGCATGGCCGCGATCATTGGGTGGCGGCTGTGACATCCGGCCCGCTTCTCCGTTGAAGGGCTGCGCCGTCCTTTCCGCGCGTTGCGGACGGGACGGGCATCACGGCCGACGGAGTTGGGCTTGAGTACTGACATCGGTGCGGAGATCGGACGGCACCTGGGTCCGCTGCGGCGCTACGCACGGGCCCTGCTGAGGGATCGGTCGGAGGCGGACGACCTGGTGCAGGACAGCGTGACGCGCGCCCTGTCCCGGGTCCACTGCTACCGGCCGGGGACCAACCTGAGGGCTTGGCTGTTCACCATCATGCACAACGTCCACGTCAACCAGGTCAGGCAGAAGGTGGCGCGCCCCGACGGGGTCGCCGTCGAGGAAGCCGCCCCCCGCCTCGTCACCCCCGCCTCCCAGGAGGATCATGTGGAGCTGCGGGACATGGCGCGGGTGCTGGGCGACCTGCCGGCGGAGCAGCGCCAGGTGCTGCTGCTGGTGGCGCTGGAGGGCCTCAAGTACGACGAGGTCGCGCAGGTGCTGGACATCCCCATCGGGACCGTCATGTCGCGACTCTCCCGCGCCAGGGAGGCCCTTCGCCAGCGGCTGTCCGGCGCCAAGCCGGCAACCCCGCTGCTGCGCCGGGTCAAGTGACGGCCCGGCGGAGGAGCTGATGGCGGGAGGACCCGCTTCCCTGAACGAAGGCGACCTGCACGCGCTGGCCGACGGAAGGCTGGACCCGGAACGGCGCCGGCTGGTGGAGGACTACCTCGCCGGCGATCCGGCGGCGGCCGAGCGGGTGCAAGCCTGGCAGGCGCAGAACGCCGCCCTGCGGGCGCTGTTCGCCGAGGCCGACGCGCACGGGGCGGTGTCCTGCGGGATCGATCCCTCCTGGCGGCGGGAGACGGCGGCGCTGGCACGGCGCGCCCGGCTGCTGGGCGGCTGGGCGGGGCCGTTCGTGCGGGCGGCCGAGCGCGCCAGGGACGCGCTGCCGGCCCCGCTGCGCCATGTCCGCGCGCAGCGGCTGGCCGGCGTCGCGGCGGTCTGCCTGCTGGTCGCGGCCGCCGCCGCCGTGGGGCGCCTCAGCGCCGGCGACCCGATCGACGGCTTCTCGGAGAGTGCCGTCGCCGCCCATGTGGAGAGCCTGCGCCACGCCGACGCGATCCGGCCGCGCCCGGCCAACCTCGCCGCCGCCTCCCCCGCCCCGCCCGACCTGGGCGGGCTGGGCTACCGGCTGCTGGGGGTGGGGCCGGTGGCGGCCGGCGGGCTGCCGGGGGCGGCGCACTACGTCTATGCCGACGGCGGCGGACGGCGGCGGGTCAGCCTCTTCGTCGGGCGGCCCCAGGACACCGGCGAGGGGTCCTTCAGCTTCGCCCGGCAGGGACGGCGGTCCCTGTTCACCTGGATGGACGGCGGCGTCGCCTTCGCGCTGGTCGGCGAGGTCGGGCGGGGGGAGATGCTGCGGCTGGCGGAGGCCGTGCATGCCGGACTGACCCGCCAGCGCCCCGCCAAGCCGGGCCAGACGGTCCAGCCGGCGGCCCATCGCATGTGATTCGCCAGCATGTTACGGGTTCATTACGAATCTCGGCCCGAACCCGCAAATCCCGCTTGACTGACCCGCATCGCCTGCATAGGTTTGCACCCATTGCTGGTACGGGTTGAACGGGCGGGCAAAATCTGAGAGCAGCCTCAAAGGCGCCTCGAAAAGTTTGGGAAACGGAAAAAGGCCGCGGGTCACCGCGGCCTTTTTCTTTGCGCCACCGCAGGGGTGGAAAGGGGGGCGGGACGGCGCCTCCGAGGGGGGCTTGGCGGCGCCGTCCGCCGGGCACGGGACCCGCCTTTGAGGGGGGTGCGGGTCCCGGCCGTCACTCCGGCCCGGTCAGGCCGCCTTCTGCTCGACCGACTGCTCGATCGCGGCGGGGCCCTTCTTGGCCGACTCGATGCGGATGGTCCGGGGCTTCAGCACCTCCGGCACCTCGCGCACCAGCTCCACGTGCAGCAGGCCGTTCTCGAGCGACGCGTTCGCCACCCGGATATGGTCCGCCAGCTGGAACCGGCGCTCGAAGGCGCGGCCCGCGATGCCGCGGTACAGGTACTGGGCGCCCTCGCCCTCCTTGTTGGCCTTGCCGGTGATCGTCAGCGAGTTCTGCTGCGCGACGATCTCCAGGTCGTCCTGGCCGAAGCCGGCGACGGCCATGGTGATGCGGTACTGGTCCTCGCCCAGCTTCTCGATGTTGTAGGGCGGGTAGGACGCGTTCGCCTCGTCGGCCTTCAGCGCCGCCTCGAGCAGGCGGGTCATGCGGTCGAAGCCGACGGTGGAACGGAACAGGGGCGACAGGTCGTAGGTGCGCATGCATATCCTCCGTTCGTAGAGCGATACCTCCGCCGGTGACCCCCGATAATCGGCCGGTCCCCGGGAGGGCTGCGAGGCCGCGGACCCCGCCAGGGGGCGTCCGCGACGACCTTGAGATAGGAGGGTCCCCGGCGGGCTTCAAGGGGGTCCCGTGCGGGGAGGATGCGGTGCCGATCGGGGCAGCGGGGCCGGGTGCCGGTACCACCCGGCGGCGATGCGCCGGAAGTTCCGGCAACGGTTGCGCGCGCGGCCCGTTCACTCCTACAGTCATGGCAGCGGACCGGGCGGCCCCCGGGGAAAGGCAGAGCGGTGAACGGCCCCAACGCCTTCTTCGACAAGACCTTCGAGGAGACGATGGCGCTCCTCCTGGAGACGCGCAACTACATCGCCTACCACGAGGCCGCCGACCAGCGGGCGCTGCCCCCGCACCTCCGGCTGCAGGTCAGCTACGAATCCATGCGCGTGACCAGCCGGCTGACGCAGGTCATGGCCTGGCTGCTGGCGCAGAAGGCCGTCCACGCCGGCGAGATCACCCAGGCGCAGGCCGTCTCCGACGAGTTCGCCCTGTCCGGCGGCAACGTCTGCACCGACCCCTCGGGCCCGGAGAACGAGGAACTGCCCGCCGGCCTGCGCTCGCTCCTGGAACGCAGCCACAGCCTCTACATGCGCGTCGCGCGCCTGGAGGACATGTACCGCCGCAGCGTGGCCTGAGGGCGGGAACCGTCTGGGAGTTCAGGGCAGCGGGGGCAGGGTCCGGCCTTCTGACCAAGCTCAGGCTGAGGAGCGTCTCGCTGCTCCCCGGGGAGAGCATTGCGTCCAGCCCCACCGGGCCTGGCATCCCCCATCCCTCAGGCTGAGCCTGTCGAAGCCCGCACAGCCCCACAGCCGCACACGGGAACCCGCCCCACCACGCAGGCAGCAAAAAAGAGCGCCCCGCCGGGGCGCTCTTTTTTGTCGAAGCGAACACGCGTTCAACGCCGCGGGGCGCCGGCCGCAGGGGCCGGGCGCCCGCAGGGCGGCTTACTTCAGGCCGAAGCCCTGGAAGCGCTTGTTGAACTTCGCGATCTGGCCGCCGGTGTCGAGCAGCTTCTGCACGCCGGTCCACGCCGGATGCGACTTCGGGTCGATGTCGAGGCGCAGCGTGTCGCCCGCCTTGCCGTACGTGCTCCGGGTCTTGAACGAGGAGCCGTCGGTCATCACGATGGTGATCTCGTGATAGTCCGGATGGATGTCGGTCTTCATGGTCGGCAGTCCTGGCAAAAAGAAGCCGCGCATATATCAAAAGCGGCGGGGGGATTCAACAGCCGGTTTCGCCTGCGGCACCGGCGGCGTTGCCAGGGGCGCCCCGGGACGCTACCACAGGCCCCGACATTTCCGGAGATCCCGACCCCGTGGCCGACACCGACGCGCCCCCGGCGCCCGCCCACTCCCCGCCCGTCCCCTCCCCGCCGGCGCGGCGCGACCTGAAGCCGCTGCGGGCCCTCATTCCCTTCCTGCGTCCCTACCTCGCGCACATCCTGGGGGCGTCGGCGGCGCTGGTGGTGGCGGCCGGGACCGTGCTGGGCATCGGGCGCGGCCTGCAGATGCTGGTCGACCGCGGCTTCGCCGCCGGGGACAGCGCGTTCCTGGACAGGGCGCTGCTGGGGCTGCTGGCGGTCATCGTGCTGATGGCGCTGTCCACCTTCTCCCGCTTCTACCTCGTCTCCTGGGTGGGGGAGCGGGTGGTGGCCGACATCCGCAAGGCCGTCTACGACCACATCGTCACCCTCTCCCCCGGCTTCTTCGAGTCGACCCGGACGGGCGAGGTCATGTCGCGCCTGACCACCGACACCACGCTGCTGCAGACGGTGGTGGGCTCCAGCGTCTCCATCGCGCTGCGCAACACGCTGCTGCTGCTGGGCGGCTCGGCCATGCTGCTGGTGACCAGCCCGAAGCTGACGGGGCTGGTGTTCCTGGTCGTGCCGCTGGTGGTGGCGCCCATCGTCCTGTTCGGGCGCAAGGTGCGGCGCCTGTCGCGCGACAGCCAGGACCGCGTCGCCGACGTCGGCGCCTATGTCGACGAGACGCTGACCGGAATCCGCACGGTCCAGGCCTTCGGGCGCGAGTCGTTCGAGCGGGAGCGGTTCGGCCGGCGCGCGGACGAGGCGTTCCGGGTGGCCGTGCGCCGGGTGCGGGCGCGGGCCTGGATGACCATGATCGTCATCTCGCTGGTGTTCGGCGCCATCGGGGTGGTGCTGTGGATCGGCGGGCACGACGTGCTGGCGGGACGGCTGTCCGCGGGCGAGCTGTCGGCCTTCGTCTTCTACGCCATCGTGGTGGCGGGTGCGGTCGGCGCCGTCAGCGAGGTCATGGGCGAGCTGCAGCGCGCCGCCGGCGCCACCGAGCGGCTGGTCGACCTGCTCTCCACCCGCTCCGACATCGTGGCCCCGGCGGACCCTGAGCCCCTGCCGCGGCCGCCCCGCGGCGCCATAGCCTTCGAGCGCGTGCGCTTCCACTACCCGGCGCGGCCGCAGGGGCCGGCGCTGGAGGGGCTGGACTTCCGGGTGGAGCCGGGCGAGACGGTGGCCCTGGTCGGCCCCAGCGGTGCGGGCAAGACGACCGTGTTCCAGCTGCTGCTGCGCTTCTACGACCCGCAGGAGGGGGTGGTGCGGCTGGACGGGGTGGACGTGCGCCGCGCCGACCCGGCGGAGGTGCGCGCCCGCATCGGCCTGGTGCCGCAGGACCCCGTCATCTTCTCCACCGACGCCTGGGAGAACATCCGTTACGGCCGCCCCGACGCCACCGACGAGGAGGTGCGCGCCGCCGCCCGCGCGGCCCATGCGCTGGATTTCCTGGAGGCGCTGCCGGAGGGGCTGGGCACCTATCTGGGCGAGAAGGGGGTGCGCCTGTCCGGGGGCCAGCGCCAGCGCATCGCCATCGCCCGCGCCATGCTGCGCAACGCGCCCGTGCTGCTGCTGGACGAGGCCACCTCGGCGCTGGACGCGGAGAGCGAGCGGGCGGTGCAGCAGGCGCTGGAGGCCCTCATGCGCCAGCGCACCACCCTCATCATCGCCCACCGGCTGGCGACCGTGGTGAACGCCGACCGCATCCTGGTGCTGGACCGCGGCCGGGTGGTCGCCGGCGGGACCCACGCCGAGCTGATCCGCCAGGAGGGCCTCTACGCCCGGCTGGCCCAGCTGCAGTTCGAGAGCGCGGCGCCGGCCGGTGCCTGAGCACCCTACCCGTTATTAATATGTTAACCCTGCCGCGAGGTATCCTTCGGAGATAGGCCTCACCTGCGGGAGCCCCTCCATGACCGCGATCCCCCTTCGCCTGCGAATCGTCCTGTCCGCGCTGGTGGTGTTCCTGGTCGGCCTGGCCGGCATCGTCGGCTTTGCCAGCTGGTCGCAGATGCGGGAGGCGGAGACCCTGTCGGGTGAGCTGCTGGTGCGCGAGGCCGGCGACGCCTCCGACGTGGTGCACGACACGGTCGGCCGCGCCGTCATCGCCACCCGCACCATGGGTGCGGCCATGACGGCGCAGCTGCAGAAGGGCAAGGCCGACCGCGACGCCTTTGCCGAGATCGCCCGGGCCGGCGTCGCCAGCGACGCGCGCTTCTTCGGCTCCGGCATCGGCTTCGAGCCGGGCGCCATCGGCGACGACGCCAAGTTCGTCGGCAACCCCGTCAGCGACGACAAGGGCCGCTTCGTCCCCTACTTCTTCCGCAAGGACGGCGGCATCGCCTACGAGCCGCTGATCATGACCGACGCCGGCTCCACCGAGGGCTGGTACCAGGCGCCGATGCAGCAGAAGCGCCTGCTGGTCACGCCGCCTTACATCTATCCGGTGGACGGCAAGGACGTGCTGATGACCACCGCCTCCACCCCGATCCTGGACAAGGCCGGCACCGCGGTGGGCGTCGTCACCATCGACCTGTCCCTGGCGACGATCCAGGAGTCGCTGGCGAAGGTGAAGCCGTTCGGCGCCGGCCACGCCTTCCTGATGAGCGCCGACGGCCAGTGGGTGGCGCACCCCAACGCGAAGCTGCCGGGCACCAAGGTGGAGGGGCAGGTCTATCTCGACGCGCTCGCCACCGTCGCCTCGGGCGAGGCCTTCAGCCGCCGCTTCACCTCTCCCTCGACGGGCGAGGAATGGCTGACGGTGGTGGTGCCGGTGAAGTTCGCCGGCGTCTCCACCACCTGGGGCTTCGGGCTGGCGGTGCCGGTGGATGCCATGATGGCGCGGGCGACGGCGACCCGGAACGGGCTGGTCCTGGCCGGGCTGCTGGTGCTGGCGGCCGGCATCGGCGCGCTGTGGCTGGTCGGCTCCGGCATCTCCCGCCCGGTCGTGGCGATGACGGAGACGATGGGCCGGCTGGCCGGCGGCGACCTGGCGGTGGACATCCCGGCGCTCGACCGCGGCGACGAGATCGGCCGCATGGCCGGCGCCGTCGCCACCTTCAAGGACCAGGCGCTGGCCAAGCGCCGGCTTGAGGAGGAGCAGTCCCGCTCCAAGGAGCAGGCCGAGGCGGCCCGGCGCGAGGAGCTTGCAGCCCTGGCCGCCGCCTTCGACCAGGAGGTCAAGGGTGCCCTGGGCGGCGTCGGGCAAACCGCCGAGGCCATGGGCGAGGCGGCCGACGGCATGGCCGGCCAGGCCCAGCAGAACGCCAACCTCAGCATGGCGTCGGCGCTCGCCGCCGACCGGGTCAGCTCCAACGTCCAGACCGTCGCCGCGGCGGTGGAGGAGCTGGCCGCCTCGATCCGCGAGATCTCCAGCCAGGCGCAGAGCTCCAACCAGGTGGCCGACCAGGCCGCCAAGCGGGCCGGCGAGACGGTGCAGATGGTGAGCGGCCTGGTGGAGGCCGCCAGCCGCATCGGCGACGTCGTCACCATGATCACCGAGATCGCCAGCCAGACCAACCTGCTGGCGCTGAACGCGACGATCGAGGCGGCGCGCGCGGGAGAGGCCGGCAAGGGCTTCGCCGTCGTGGCCTCGGAGGTGAAGAACCTCGCCAACCAGACCGCCAAGGCGACCGAGGACATCTCCGCCCAGATCGCCGCCATCCAGGCCTCCACCTCCCAGGCGGCGGAGGAGATCAACGGCATCGCCCGCGTCATCTCCAACGTCAGCCACATCAGCGCCTCCATCGCCGCCGCGGTAGAGGAGCAGAACGCCGCCACCGCGGAGATCAGCCGCGCCGTCGCCGAGGCCGCCAACGGCACCGCCGAGCTTCAGCAGAACGTCCGCACCGTCGCCGACGCCGCCCAGGACGCCGGCGAGTCGGCCGGCGGCCTGCTGGAGCGCCTGGGCGGCCTGGACCGCCAGATCTCGGGCCTGAAGGGCCAGGTGGACGGCTTCCTGGCACGGCTGACGGCGGCGTGAGGGCGGGGGCGGGGCGCCTCTGCACCGCCTCGTCCTTCGACAGGCTCAGGATGAGGCGGCGCCCCGGCCGTGGGGTGTAGCGGCGACCCGGTTGTGGGATGGGGCGGCCCGGCGGTGGGGTGCGGCGGTGACCCGGCTGGGGTCGTCCTCACCCTGAGCCTGTCGAAGGGCGAGGACGACGGAAGCGCGGCGCCCCAGCATCGCCTCGTCCTTCGACAGGCTCAGGATGAGGCGGAGCCCCGGCGGGGAGTGCGGCGGTACCCCGGCGGTGGGGTACGGCAGAGCCCCGGTGGCGAGATGAACAATGCCCCGGCAGCGGCTTGAGCCCGCACCCCCGCCGGGGTCGTCCTCACCCTGAGCCTGTCGAAGGGCGAGGACGACGTAAGCGCGGCGCCTCAGCTCCGCCTCGTCCTTCGACAGGCTCAGGATGAGGCGGTGCCCCGACCGTGGAGTGAGGCGGTACCCCGGCCGTGGAGTGAGGCGGCACCCCGATGGTGGGGTGCGGCGGTGGCCCGGTGGCAGGGTGCGGCGGCCCCGCCGGGGTCGCCCTCACCCTGAGCGTGTCGAAGGGCGAGGGCGACGGAAGCTCCCCGCGCGCGCCCCTCACACCGCTGCCAGCGCCGGGGCCTCGCGGGGAAACGAGATGGTGACGCGGGTGCCGCCGCCGGGGCGGTTGGCGATGTCGATGGTGCCGCCGAGGCGGCTGGCGACCAGGTTGTAGACGATGTGCAGGCCGAGGCCGGTGGCGCCGCGGCCGCGGGCGGTGGTGACGAAGGGCTCGAACAGGCGGCCCTGCACCGTCTCGTCGATACCGGCCCCGTCGTCCTCGTAGACCAGTTCGATCCCGTCGTCGCCGTCGGCCCGGATGGCGATGAGGATGCGGCCGCGCCGGTCCTGGCGGAAGGCGTGGGTGACGCTGTTGGCGACCAGCTGCGCCATCACCCGCGACAGGGCGCCCGGGTAGCTGTCCGCGTCCAGACCCGGCTCGACCGTCAGCTCCAGCTCGTGGCCGGCGGCGTGGACCTCGCCCGCCAGGCTCATCGCCACCTCCGACGCGTAGCCCGTCAGGTCGAAGCGGCGGCGCCGGTCCTCCCCCTCCTGGTCGGCGGCGACCTGCTTGAAGCTCTGCACCAGCTTGGCGGTGCGGGTGATGTTGGCGGTCAGCATGGCGCCGGCGTCGCGCGCGTCGGCCACGAACTCGCGGAAAACGCTGCGGGTGATCCGCCCCTCGTCGAAGGCGCGGGCGACCTGCTCGACCCGGTCGGTCAGGTGGGTGGCGGCCGTCAGCGCCACGCCGACCGGCGTGTTGATCTCGTGCGCGACGCCCGCCACCAGCTGGTTCAGCCCGGCCAGCTTCTCCGCCCGGACCAGCTGCGACTGCGCGGCGCGCAGCTCCGACAGGGCCTCCGACAGGTGGCGCGTGCGCTCCTGCACCTCCGCCTCCAGGCGGCGGTTCGCCCCCGTCGCGGCGGCCAGGGCCACGCGGAACCGGGTGGTCAGCACGAAGGCCTGCATCATCAGCATCAGGCAGTAGCCGGCCTCCAGGATGCCGGAGAAGCCGAAGCCGGCGGCCAGCGCCAGGTTGGTCGCAGCCAGCACCGTCCAGGACAGCCCGAACGGCACCGCCAGCGGCAGCCCGCGGTCGATGGCGCGGCCGGAGATGAAGGCGAGCGTCGCCACCATGGTGGCGAGGCCGAGATAGGTGATGCCCAGCTGCGCCGGGCGCGGCAGGCCGAAGGCGCCGAAGGTGGCGAAGGGCACGATGAGGGCCATCAGCACCGTCGGCACGCACCAGCGCGCCGGCAGCATGCCGGGGAACAGCGAGCGGGCGCACAGCAGGCAGGCGATCCACACCGCGGGGAAGGCGACGTTGCTGAGCGCCGACAGCAGCTGCGCCGGCACGGCACCCGCCAGCACCACCGACAGCGGGTTGTTGTAGGTCAGCTCCGCCGCGGCGATGGCCAGCGACATCAGGCTGAAGGCGAGGCTGGCGCGGTCGCTGCGGTTGGGCAGGTAGACGGCGAGGTAGAGCAGGCCCAGGCCGACGCACAGGCTGACGAAGCCGGCGCGCAGGGCCAGCTCGGTCTGCCAGGCGTCGAACATCGACTCCGCCGGCCCCAGCTCCAGCGGCTGGGTCATGCCGCCGTATCCGCCGAAGGCGGAGGTGCGGGCGACGATCTCCATCTCCCCGCCCATGGCGTGCACGGCGGCGAGCTGGCGGTGGCCGGCGGTGGACATCCCGCCTTCGTCGCGGGAGACGACGCCGGACCAGAGCGTGCGCCGCCCGTCCACCGCCACGTCCCAGGCCATGAACCGCAGGAAGTTGCGCAGCGCCAGCGGCGGCGCGTCGGGGGGCAGCAGGATGCGCAGCCGGTAGGTCGCCACCCCTTCCGCCGGCAGCGGCCGGCCCCCCGCCTGCACCTGCGGCCACATGGCGGGCACCGGGGCGAGGACGGGGTCGGGCAGGCCGCCCGCGGCGATCTCCGTGCGGTCGGCCAGCAGGTCCCACCAGAGCTGCCATTCCCCGGAGAGCCGGACCGGCCCGTCGCGCTGGAAGTCCCAGTCGCGCAGGTCCAGCACGCCGCCCTCGGCGCGCGGGGCCTCGCGCGCCCCGGCCGGTGCGGCGAAGAGGGAACCCGCGAGGAGAATCAGGAGCGCCAGGGCGGCCCAGATAGACCGTGTCATCCGTCTCGGAACGCGTCGTTGGTCGGAGATTCCTCCCGGGGCTGCCACTCTCGCGCGAGACGGGCGGCGGGACAACGGAATTGTTCGGGGGATTTGTTCGGGGGATTTGTTCGGGGGATTTGTTCGGGGGAAATGTCCGGGGAGGCCGGGCGCCGGCGCATCGGCGCGCCATCGCGGGTTGGCGGGCGGGTCCGGCACCGCTATCTATGGGACGATGAGGAAACGAACCCCGCACGCGGCCGCCCGGCGGCCCACCCGCCCCGCCCTGACCCGAACCGCCCTGACTCAAACCGCTGCGGCGCGGATAGCCGCGGCCCTGGCCGTCGCCCTCGCCCTGTCCTGGTCGCCGGCCGCCCACGCGGCCTGCACCGATCCCGCCGCCCCTTCCGTCAACTGGCGGCGCTGCTTCCTGGACGGGCGCGACTTCGCCGGGGCCGACCTGACGGGCGCCATGCTGCGCGAGGCGACGTTTTCCCGCAGCGTGATGAAGGACGCCCGGCTGCGCGAGGTCGACGCCTACCGCGCCAAGTTCCTGAGCGCGCGGCTGCCCGGCGCCGACCTGTCCGGCGCCCGGCTGATCGAGGCTGACCTGACCCGCGCCGACCTGTCGGCCGCGATCCTGGCCGGGGCCGACCTGCGCAACGCCAAGCTGGTGGGCACCGACCTGCGCCGCGCGAACCTCTCCGGGGCGCGGCTGGAAGGGGCCGACCTGCGCAACGCGGAGCTGGGCGGGGCCACCTGGATCGACGGGAAGCGCGTCTGCGCGGAGGGCTCCGTCGGCCAGTGCGGGTGACCGGCCGGCGGGCGTGAAGGCCGGGCAAGCGATGTCACGGGGACATGTGCGCCGACCGCGAGACGCCCCTTTGCGCGCCTGCGACCTTTGGCCTATCCTGTAGGGGAGATGCCGGGCGCCGCCACGTCGCCCGGCCGGGGGGCAAGGCAGGATTTCCGTGCTCTATTCGGAACGGATGGAAGAGGCCTCGCGGTTCGCGCAGTCGGCGTTGGAACGCCTCCGCGCCGACGGCGTGCCGCCGACCCCCAACAACTTCACCGTCTGGTACGCCTACTTCAGCGGCCGGGTGCCCGACCTGACCCGCGCCATCGACATCCTGACCAGCAACAACCAGCCGGTCACGGACGAGCGGTGCGGCGACCTCTACCGCCAGTTCTTCGCCCCCGACAGCGACGGCCAGGCCCTGCGCGAGGCGGGCGAGCGGCTGCAGGCGGCGCTGGAGCAGGCGCTGGGCGCGATCAGCCAGGGCGGCAGCGACGTCGGCCAGTACGGCCAGGCGCTGGACGCCTTCAAGGGCACCATCGGCCTGGCGCGCACGCTGGAGCAGCTGAAGCTGGTCGTCCGCTCCGTCGCCGACGAGACGCAGCGCATGGCGGCCAAGAACCGGCACCTGCAGTCCCAGCTCTCCGACAGCTCCAACCAGCTGGAGGCGATGCGCAAGGACCTGGACAGCGTGCGCAAGGAGGCGCTGACCGACGCGCTGACCGGCATCGCCAACCGCAAGCAGTTCGACCAGTCCCTGCGCGAGGCGGCGATGGCGGCGATGGAGCAGGACCGGCCGCTGTCGCTGCTGATGATCGACATCGACCACTTCAAGAAGTTCAACGACACCCACGGCCACGTCATGGGCGACCAGGTGCTGAAGCTGGTGGCCCGCACCCTGACAGACTGCGTGAAGGGCCGCGACACGGCCGCCCGCTACGGCGGCGAGGAGTTCGGCATCATCATGCCGGACACCCGCCTCGCCAACGCGGTCACGGTGGCGGAGCAGATCCGCAAGGCGGTGGCCAGCCGCCGCATCGTCAAGCGCAACACCAGCGAGACGCTGGGCGCCATCACCCTGTCGGTCGGCGTGGCCCAGTACCGGCTGGGCGAGCCCATGACGAAGCTGGTCCAGCGCGCCGACGAGGCGCTCTACGCCGCCAAGCACGGCGGCCGCAACCGCGTCCAGGCGGACGCGGAGGATCTGCACGAGGCGGTGGATTAGGATTTTTGGCGGACTGGACCGGGCTGGGGCGGCGAGCCCCTGTCGCCCTCGCCCTTCGACAGGCTCAGGGTGAGGACGACCCCGGCTGTGGGGACGATCCCGGCTGAGGACCGCGCTGGCTGAGGACAACCCCGGCTGAGGACGACCCCGGCCGGGGCGCGGCGCCCATCGGGCGCGGCCACCCACGCGGCGGGGCGCCCTACCGTCTCACCCGTTCATAGAAGGCCGGATCACCACTTGCGCTCGGTCTTCATGCCGCCGGCGTTGATGGCGTCCAGGATCGGGCTGACGGGGCCCTGCGGCTTCTTCGGCCGGGCCGCACCCTTGCGGTTCTCCTCGATCACCTTGATCGCGGCGTCGGTCGCCTCGGTCTGGATCTGGCGGCGGACGCCGGGGTCCAGCGACTCGAAGGCCTGGCGGGCGAAGTTCAGCGCCGTCTCCGACTTGGTCTCCAGCACCTGGCGCAGCGCGTTGGCCGCCATCAGGCACTCAAGCCGCTCCGGCCCGGACAGCTCGTCCAGCACGTCGGCGAGGATGCCGATCGCCTGGAGCGTCTTGGGGTCGTTCAACCGCACGGCCATCTCCGTCTCTCCCAGGGGCCTGACTTCCCGCATCTTTCCACCAACAGAGGCGGCGCTGCAATGTCCTTCGGTCAAGTCGAGGGGCGGCGCGCGCCGGACCAGGGCCAGTCGAGCGCCCCGCCCCCGCGCCGTCAGGCGATGATGTCGGGCAGCAGCTCGCTCTCGATCTTCGCGATCAGGTCCTTCAGCAGCAGCTTGCGCTTCTTCAGCCGCTGGATCTGCAGCTGGTCCACGGGCGGGTGCTCCGACAGGCGCGCGATGACGTCGTCGAGGTCGCGGTGCTCGACCTTCAGGGCCGCGAGCTTTTCCTTGAGGACTTGTTGTTCGGTCATCGTCACAATGTCGCCGGTGATGCGCCAGCCGCGTTCTATAACAGAAATCGCACCGATGGTGAGGCTCCGTTTTGTGGCGTTGCGGCACCCGATCGGATTGGACAGACTGACCCGGCGAAGGCACCCCTCCCCCAATATCCCGGGACATCGGCAATGGCAGGCGAGAAACGGATCGGCATCCTCACCAGCGGCGGCGACTGCGCCGGGCTGAACGCCGTCATCCGGGCGGTCGTCCACCGCGCCACCTCGGGCTACGGCTGGCAGGTCATCGGCATCGAGGAGGGCACCCAGGGGCTGCTGTCGCGGCCGGTGCGCTACCGGGTGCTGGACCTGAACCAGGTCGACGGCACCATGATGCGCCAGGGCGGCACGGTGCTGGGCACCACCAACAAGGGCGACCCCTTCGCCTACCCCATGGCCGACGGCACCCGAAAGGACCGATCCGCCGAGATCATCGGCGGCTGCCGCGAGCTGGGGCTGGACGCGCTGATCGGCATCGGCGGCGACGGCAGCTTCGCCATCCTGCACAAGCTGGCGAAGCTGGGCGGGCTGAACCTGGTCGGCATCCCCAAGACCATCGACAACGACCTCGGCCTGACCGAGGCGTCGGTCGGCTTCGACACCGCCGTCGCAGTCGCCACCGAGGCGCTGGACCGGCTGCAGCCGACCGCCGCCAGCCACGCCCGCGTCATGGTGCTGGAGGTGATGGGCCGCGACGCCGGCCACATCGCGCTGTCCGCCGGCATCTCCGGCGGCGCCGACGTGATCCTGCTGCCGGAGCTGCGCTGGACCGTGCAGGGTGTGGCCGACAAGATCCGCCGGGTGCGCCAGCAGGGCCGCAACTTCGCCCTGGTCGTCGTGTCGGAGGCGGTGCGCACCGCCGAGGGCGCGTCCGCCCAGAAGGAGTTCGCCGACGGGCAGAAGCGCTATGGCGGCATCGGCAACTACATCGGCCACCTGATCGCCGAGGCGACGGGGGCGGAGACGCGGGTGACCGTGCTGGGCCACGTCCAGCGCGGCAGCCCGCCCACCCCGCACGACCGGCTGATCGCCTCGGCCTTCGGCGTGGCGGCGGTCGACCTCATCGCCGCCGGCAAGTTCGACCGCATGGTCGCCTGGCAGAACCGCCAGGTCGTGGACGTCCCCATCGAGGAGGCCATCAAGGCCTACGCCGCGGTGGAGGTCGACGGCACCCTCGTCCGCACCGCCCGCGGCCTCGGCATCTACCTGGGCGAGGGCGATTGACGACGGCAACCGGGGAAAGTTGGGGGTGATCTGATGGACGTCAGGCCGATCCGCTCCGAAGAAGACCTCGACTGGGCTTTGGCGGAGATCGACCGCCTGATGGATGCCGGGCCGGGCACGCCCGAGGGCGACCGGCTGGAAATCCTGGTCACCCTGGTACAGGCCTATGAGGCCCGCCACCACCGGATCGAGGCGCCCGACCCCATCGAGGCCATCCGGCATGCCATGGAGGCGAAGGGGCTGCGCCAGGCCGACCTGGAGTCGGCCATCGGCGGCAGCGGCAGGGTCTCCGAGGTCATGCGGCGCAAGCGAGCGCTGACCCTGCCGATGATGCGGGCCCTCTCCCGGCAGCTCGGCATCGGCATCGACGTGCTGGCCCAGCCCTACGAGCTGTCGCGGGACGCCGCCTGAGCCCGCCCGTGCCCCCTTCCCTCTGGGATTTCTCCCTCGCGACCTATGCCCGGCCCGGGGTGGCGGAGGCGTGCCTGGCGCTGCAGGACCGGTTCGGGCAGGACGTCAACCTGCTGCTCTGGGCCCTCTGGCTGGGGACCCGCGGCCACCGGCTGCGGCCGGACGAGCTGGCCTCGGCGGAGGCGGCCGCCGGCCCCTGGCATGCCGAGGTGGTGGTGCCGCTCAGGATCGTGCGGCGGCGCCTGAAGACGGGGCCCCTCCCCGCCCCCGGCGGGGCGGCGGAGGCCCTGCGGGACCGGCTCAAGGGGCTGGAGCTGGAGGCCGAGCGGCTGGAGCAGGAGGTGCTGGCCGCCCATCCCGCCGCGGTGCGCGCCGACGCCCCTGCCGCGGAGGCCGCCGCCGCCAACCTGCGGTTGCTGCGGCCGGAGCCGGAGGCCCATCCGTTTACAGAGGCGTTACACAAGGCGGTTACCGGCTGAGCCGGGCCGCATGCTAGGGTTTCCGCCGCGAAGGGCGACCGGTTTCATCTGTAACGATTCCGGCGCACCAAGAAACCGGGGCTCTCAAGAGGGGAAATCCAAGCATGACAGGGGCGATCCGCACTTCCTGCCTGACCGCGGTCGCGGTCGTACTGGCCATGGGCGCCGCGTCCGGCGCCGTGGCGGCCGAGACGACGCAGGTGGCCCAGTCCGCCGCGGTGCCGAAGGCGGCGCCGCCGGCGCCCGGCCTGCCGGTGCTGGACCCCTCGGTCAGCCCCTGCGAGAACTTCTTCCAGCATGCCTGCGCCCCCTGGATCCAGGCCAACCCGATCCCGGCCGACCAGTCGCGCTGGGGCAGCTTCAGCAAGCTGAACGAGGAGAACCAGACCATCCTCCGGGAGATCCTGGAGAAGGCGGCCGCCAACCCCGCGGGCGAGACGAGGAAGATCGGCGAGTACTACGCCGCCTGCATGGACGAGAAGACCATCGAGTCCAAGGGCACCGCGCCGGTCAAGCCGTGGCTCGACCGGATCGCGGGGCTGAAGGACAAGAAGGCCATCGCGCCGCTGCTGGCGGAGCTGCACGTCGTCGGCGTCAACGCCTTCCACCGCTTCGGCCAGCAGCAGGACTTCAAGGACGCCACCCAGGCCATCGCCGCCTTCGACCAGGGCGGGCTGGGGCTGCCGGACCGCGACTTCTACTTCAAGGACGACGAGAAGTCGGCCGCCCAGCGCACCGCCTACGTCGCCCACGTCCAGAAGATGTTCGAGCTGCTGGGCGACAAGCCCGACGCCGCCAAGGCCAAGGCCGCCGCGGTCATGAAGATCGAGACGGCGCTGGCCGAGGGCAACATGGACCGCGTCAAGCGGCGCATGCCCGAGAACCGCTACAACCCGCAGGAGAATTTCGCCGACTTCGCGGCGCTGGCCCCCAGCATCGACTGGGCCGGCTACGTGAAGGCGGTCGGCGCCCCCGCCGGGGCCACGGACGGCAAGTTCAACGTCGCGAACCTGGACTACTTCCGGAAGCTGGAGCAGGTGGTGTCCGGCACCTCGCTGGACGACATCAAGACCTACCTGACCTGGCAGACCGTGCGCGCCGCCGCCCCCTGGATGCCCGACGCGTTCGTCCAGGAGAACTTCAACTTCTACGGCAAGACGCTGTCCGGCGCGCAGGAGATCCGGCCGCGCTGGAAGCGCTGCGTCGACGCCACCGACGCCGCGCTCGGCGAGGACTTGGGCAAGCACTTCGTCGCCAAGGCCTTCGGGCCGGAGCACAAGTCGCGGATGATGACCATGGTCGGCGACGTCGTGAAGGCGTTCGACCAGATGATCCCGACGCTGGAGTGGATGGGCAAGGACACCCAGGCCAAGGCGCAGGAGAAGCTGCGCGCCATCGCCACCAAGATCGGCTACCCCGACACCTGGCGCGACTACGGCGCGCTGGAGGTGCGCAAGGACGACGCGCTGGGCAACGCCGCCCGCGGCTACGCCTTCGAGTACCGGCGCGACCTCGGCAAGATCGGCAAGCCGATCGACCGGGGCGAGTGGTTCATGAGCCCGCCGACGGTCAACGCCTACTACGCCTGGGCCTACAACGACATCAACTTCCCCGCCGGCATCCTGCGCCCGCCCTTCTTCGACATGGCGGCCGACGACGCCTACAACTACGGCGCCATCGGCGGGGTGATCGGGCATGAGATCACCCACGGCTTCGACGACCAGGGCCGCAAGTTCGACGCCAAGGGCAACCTGCAGAGCTGGTGGACGCCCGACGACGAGAAGCGCTTCAAGGAGCGCGCCCAGTGCCTGGTCGACCAGTACAGCGGCTACCAGGCGGCCGAGGGCGTCAACCTGAACGGCGCCGCCACGCTGGGCGAGAACACCGCCGACAGCGGCGGCACCCGCATCGCGCTGCGCGCGCTCATGAACCGGATGGGCGAGAAGAAGGCGGCGGAGAAGATCGGCGGGCTGACCGCCCAGCAGCGCTTCTTCTATGGCTGGGCCCACGTCTGGTGCGCCGACGCGCGGCCGGAGGCCCGGCGCCTGCAGGCGCTCACCGGCGTGCACTCGCTGCCGGAGTACCGGGTCAACGGCACGCTCTCCAACATGAAGGAGTTCGCCGAGGCCTTCGCCTGCAAGCCCACGGACAAGATGGTCCGGGGCGAGAAGTCCTGCCGGGTCTGGTAAGGCCCGCGCTGCCCGAGGGGGGCCGGTCCGCCGGCCCCCTTCTTCTTTCCAGCCCGGGCGCCCCCATCCGCCTCCTTCCGTCCGTCATTCCGGCGGAAGCCGGAATCCAGGGTGAACGCGCCCCGCGGCAAGCGGCCCCTGGACCCCGGCTTCCGCCGGGGTGACGCCCGAAGGCGGGCGGATGGCGTGCCGTCAAGAAACGACCAACCAGCAAGCTCCGAGGAGACGCCCCCATGCCCACGATGAAGCCGGTCTTCGCCACCCTCGCCGCCGCCGTGGCGCTCGCCGCCGGCTCCGCCCTGGCGCAGGGCACGCCCGAGGGGCTGCCGCAGGTCGACCCCAAGGCCGATCCCTGCCAGAACTTCTACCAGTACGCCTGCGGCCCCTGGATGGCCGCCAACCCGATCCCGGCCGACCAGTCGCGCTGGGGTGCGCTGTCCGGCATCGCCGAGCGCAACCGCGTGCTGCTGCGCGACACGCTGGAGACGGCGGCCAAGGGCAATGACCCCGCGACGCGGAAGATCGGCGACTTCTACGCCTCCTGCATGGACGAGGCGGCGGCCAACGCCAAGGGCGCCAAGCCGATCGAGGCCGACCTGACGCGCATCGCCGCGGTGAAGGACAAGGCGGCGCTGGCACCCGAGCTGGCGCGGCTGCACGCGGGGGGCGCCGGCGCGCTCTTCGCCTTCTACTCGCTGCAGGACTTCAAGGAGGCGACGCGGATGATCGCGGTCACGGACCAGGGCGGCCTGGGCCTGCCCGACCGCGACTACTACACCAAGGACGACGCCAAATCGGAGGAGACCCGCCAGGCCTACGTCAAGCACATCGCCCAGACCTTCGAGCTGCTGGGCGACAAGCCGGAGGCGGCCGCCGCCAAGGCCAAGGCAGTGATGCGGATCGAGACGGACCTCGCCAAGGCCTCGCTGACGCTGGCGGAGCGGAACGACCCCGCCAAGAACTACCACAAGGTGCCGGTGGCGGAGCTGAAGGCGCTGGCGCCCTCCGTCGATTGGGCCGCCTACTTCAAGGCGACCGGCGCGCCCGCGTTCGAGACGCTGAACGTCACCCACCCCGACTTCTTCAAGGTGGTGGAGCAGGTGGTGGCGGGCTCCTCTCTCGACGACCTCAAGGCCTATTTGGCCTGGCACCTCGCCAGCGCCGCGTCGCCCTGGCTGTCGGAGCCGTTCGCCCAGGCGAACTTCGGCTTCTACTCGGCCACGCTGCGCGGCGCCAAGGAGATCCGGCCGCGCTGGAAGCGCTGCGTCGACGCGGTCGACCAGGCGCTGGGCGAGGACCTCGGCAAGCACTACGTCGCCAAGGCCTTCGGGCCCGAGCACAAGGAGCGCATGCTGACCATGGTGAAGACCATCCAGGCCGCCTTCCACGGCGAGCTGGACAAGCTCGACTGGATGGGCCCTGAGACCAAGAAGCGGGCGCACGAGAAGCTCGACGCCATGGCCAACAAGATCGGCTATCCCGAGAAGTGGCGCGACTATACCGGGCTTGAGGTCAAGCGTGACGACCTGGTCGGCAACGTGATGCGCGGCAACGCCTTCGAGGCGGCGCGCCAGCTGAAGAAGATCGGCGGGCCGGTGGACCGGACCGAGTGGTACTACTCGCCGCCAACGGTCAACGCCTACTACGATCCGACGCAGAACGACATCAACTTCATGGCCGGCATCCTGCAGCCGCCGCTGTTCAACATGAAGGCGGACGACGCGGTGAACTTCGGGGCCATCGGCGCCGTCATCGGGCACGAGATCACCCACGGCTTCGACGACCAGGGCGGCCAGTTCGACAAGAACGGCAACCTGGAGAACTGGTGGACGCCGGAGGACGCCAAGCGCTTCGCCGAACGCTCCCAGTGCATGGTGGAGCAGTACAGCGGCTACACCGCGGTGGACGACGTGAAGCTGAACGGCGAAGCCAGCCTGGGCGAGAACATCGCCGACAACGGCGGTTCCCGCATCGCCCTGGCCGGCCTGCGCAAGATCATGGAGAACCGGAAGGAGCAGAAGGTCGGCGGCTTCACCGCGGACCAGCGCTTCTTCCTGGGCTGGGCGCAGGCCTGGTGCACCAACATGCGCCCGCAGATGGCCCGCGTCATGGCGCTGTCGGACGTGCACTCCACCCCGGAATGGCGCGTCAACGGCGTCGTCGCCAACAGCGCCGACTTCGCCCAGGCTTTCAACTGCAAGCCCGGCACCCCGATGAACCGCGGGGAGAAGGCCTGCCGGGTCTGGTGAGGTCAATGCCTCTCCCCCACCTTCCCCTCTCCCCTTGAGGGAGAGGGAGGGGCCCGTCGCCGCAAGGCGGCGGGAGGGTGAGGGGTGGGAGTCGGGACGGCCGAAGGTGCGGCTGACGCGTGCCGCGTGCTTCTGACCGAGCCCCGCATGAGGGGCGTTGGATGCCAGGCCCGGTGTTGCGGGAGACCGGCAACCACCGCCCGGATTTCATCGCCGGATGCAGGCGGGGCGCAGCACGACGATCCTCAGCCTGAGCGCGGTCAGAAGGCCGCACCACGCCCCCGCGGCCCAAACTCCGGCCGGAAGCCCCCTCACCCTTCCCACGGTTCCGCCGGGGGCCCCTTCCCTCTCCCCCGGGGGGCGAGGGATGGGGCGCTATCGACCTCAGTTCCGGGTGGCGTTGTCCACGCGGTCCTCGGCCTTGTCGGCGGCGGCCTCGATCTTGTCGGTGGCGCGCTCGGCCGCGTTCTCGATGCTCTGGCCGGCCCGCTCGGCGGCGTTCTCCGCGTTGTCGGCGGTGGCGCTGTTCTCGATGCGGTCGCCGGCGCGGTCGATGGCCTCGCCCGCCCGCTCCGCGGCGTTGTCGATCTTGGCGCCGGCCCGCTCGGCCGGGCCCTCGCTGTCGCAGGCGGCCAGGGCCAGCGGCAGGCCGGCCACGGCGACGATGGCGGCGAAGCGCCTCAGGGTCGAAAGGGACATGATGCTCACTCCGTTGCGTATCTCCGATGCGGCCTTGCCGGCCGTCGGTTGCGCAACGAAGCCCCGCCGAGTCGGGTTCCGGCCCGCTCAGGCCTCCGGCGGCGCTTCCGCCCCCGGCTCCCCCCAGCGGCGCACCCGGCCGCTGTCGATGTCGAACAGGTCCAGCATCCGGCCCACCGTATGGTCGATGATGTCGTCCACGCCGGCCGGCCGGGCATAGAGGGCGGGCACCGGCGGGGCGATCACCGCCCCCATCTCGGCGAGCGCCGTCATGGTCCGCAAGTGCCCGAGATGCAAGGGAGTTTCCCGGACCATCAGGACCAGCCGGCGGCGTTCCTTCAGCACCACGTCGGCGGCGCGGGTCAGCAGGGTGGAGGTCACGCCGGTGGCGATCTCCGACATGCTGCGGACCGAGCAGGGGGCGACGATCATGCCCAGCGTGCGGAAGCTGCCGCTGGAGATGGCGGCGCCGATATCCTGGACGGAGTACGCCACATCCGCCAGCGCCCGTACGTCGGCGACCTTCATCCCCGTTTCGTGGGCGAGCGTCACCTCGGCCGACTTGCTCATGACGAGGTGGGTCTCGACGGGCAGCGGGCGCAGCGTCTCCAGCAGGCGGATGCCGTAGGCGACGCCGGAGGCGCCGCTGATGCCGACGATGAGGCGGGATGGCGTGGACATGGCCGCAGATGTACCCCCGCGCGGCCGGGGCGTCCAGGGGCGGGGTTGGGCGGCGGGGCACCGGTGCGGCTGGGAGGGTGTGCGTGCTTCGACAAGCTCAGCATGAGGAATGTAGATGCCAGGCCCGGCGTTCCGAAGGAGCGGCACCCTCCCCGGGGAGCATCTCAACGCTCCTCAGCCTGAGCCTGTCGAAGGCCGCACCACGCAACCGCTGCCCCCCGAAACGGAAACGGCGCGCCCCCGCCGGGGCGCGCCGTCCGTAACCAGCCATAGGGCCGGGAGGATCACTCCTCCTCGTCCAGCTCCTCGGCGTCGTCCTGGCCCTCGATCTGGCCGTCGGCGCCGACCAGCATGGTCTCGTCGGTCTCCTCCGGCTCGGGCATGCCGCGGCGGGCCTTGGAGAGCATGGCCTCCAGCTCGCGCTGGCTGCACAGGCCCAGCAGGACCGGGTTGCGCGGCTTGATGTTGCTGGCGTTCCAGTGGGTCTTGTCGCGCACCGCGGCGATGGTCGGCTTGGTGGTGCCGATCAGCTTGCTGATCTGGGCGTCCGACAGCTCCGGATGGGTCTTGACCAGCCAGGCGATGGCGTCGGGCTTGTCGCCGCGCTTGGTCACCGGGGTGTAGCGCGGGCCCTTGGAGCGGGCGACCGGCTGCGGCAGGTCCTGGTGGCGCATCTTCAGCTTGGCGTCGGGATCGGCCTCGCAGCGCTTGATCTCCTCGGCGGTCAGCTCGCCGCCGGCCAGCGGGTCGCGGCCGACCATGCCCACCGCCACCTCGCCGTCGGCGATGGCCTGCACCTCAAGGGAGTGCATGCCGCAGAACTGCGCGATCTGCTCGAAGCTCAGCGCGGTGTTCTCGACCAGCCAGACGGCGGTCGCCTTCGGCATCAGGGGCAGTGCCATATTCCCTCCTCGAACCTTTCTTTTCGGTCCATAACGGCAATAGCCGGCCGTGGCGCGGGCTGAATTGGCCCCGCGCAGCCGGCCGACATAACTAGAATCGGCGTAGAGCTATACAGGCACTCGCAGGACGGCACCACGCCTTTTTGCCCACAATGCCAACTGGGTGGGCTCAGCCCCGGCACGTCAGGACGATCTTGCCGATGTGGGTGCTGCTTTCCATCAGGGCGTGCGCCTCGGCGGCGCGGTCCAGGGGGAAGGTGGCGAACAGACGCGGCCGAACCGCGCCCGCCTCCAGCAGCGGCCAGACCTTCTCCTTGAGCGCCGCGGCGATGGCGCCCTTCTCCGCCACCGGCCGGGGGCGCAGCGTGGAGCCGGTCAGGGTCAGGCGCTTCATCATGACCGGGTACATGTTGAGCGTCGCCGTGCCGCCGCGCAGGAAGGCGATGGAGACATGGCGTCCGTCGGGTGCCATCGCGTCAAGGTTGCGCGGCAGGTAGTCGCCGCCGACCATGTCCAGCACCACGTCGGCGCCGCGGCCGCCGGTGGCCTCCTTGACCACGGCGACGAAGTCCTCCGCGCGGTAGTCGATGCCGCGGTCGGCCCCCAGCTCCTCGCACGCCCGCGCCTTGTCCGGACCGCCGGCGGTGGCGAAGACCCGGGCGCCGAACGCCTTGGCGAGCTGGATCGCCGTGGTGCCGATGCCGCTGGTGCCGCCATGGACCAGGAACACCTCGCCCGGGGACAGACGCCCGCGGTCGAACACGTTGGTCCAGACGGTGAAGAAGGTCTCCGGCACCCCGGCCGCCTCCTCCATCGACAGGCCCGCCGGCACCGGAAGGCACTGCGGCGCCGGGGCGGCGCAGTACTCGGCATAGCCGCCGCCGGCCACCAGCGCGCAGACCGGATCGCCCACCGACCAGCCCTGGACGCCCTGGCCCAGCGCCGCCACGGTGCCCGCGACCTCCAGCCCCGGCAGGTCGGAGGCGCCCGGCGGCGGCGGGTACTTGCCGGCGCGCTGCAGGCAGTCCGGCCGGTTCACGCCCGCGGCCGCCACCCGGACCAGCAGCTCGCCCGGGCCCGGCGCCGGGACCGGCCGGGTGCAGGGCGCCAGCACCTCCGGCCCGCCCGGCCGCGTGATCTCCACCGCGCGCATCGTGTCCGCCATGCCCCGGTCCTCCCTGTGTGCCTGAGGGTTGAAGCTGTAGTCCGCCTGTTCCAGACTGGCAAGCCGACCCGACGGAGCCGACGCCCATGGACCTCGACGACCTCCTGCCGACCAAGCAGCCGAAGAAGCCCCGCGACCTCTCCGGCCTCTCCATCGGCGAGCTGAAGGACTACATCGCCGCCATGGAGGCCGAGATCGCCCGCGTGCGCGAGACGATCACCGCCAAGGAGGCCAGCCTCAACGCGGCGGCGGCGTTCTTCAAGAAGTAGTGCGCGGCTGGAAGGCTGTGCGGGCTTCGACAGGCTCAGCCTGAGGTATGGGGGATGCAAAGCCGGGCGTAGGTCCGGGCTGGTGGGCATCGGCAGCACCCCTCCGCCGGGAGCAGCGATACGTTCCTCAGGCTGAGCTTGTCGAAGCCCGCACCCCAGCCCCGCTGCCAGCCCGCCCTCACCCCCGCCTGAACCACCCCAGCACGAACACCCGGATGGCGCTGGAGAGGTTGCCCTGGCGGGTCTGGTCGATCTCCTCGACCAGGGCGTTCAGGGACAGGCCGCGGGCGGCCGCGATCTCCTTCAGCGCGTCCCAGAAGGGTTCCTCCAGCGTGACGCTGGTGGAGTGGCCGGAGATCTGGACGGAGCGCTTGCGCAGGTCCGTCACGCCCGCCCCCGCGACCACTCCCCCACCACCCGGACGACCGCGCCGGTCAGCCGCGCCAGGTCGTCGCCGTCGATGGTGAGCGCGGGGGTCAGGTAGACGATGTCGCGGAACGGCCGGACCCAGACGCCCTCCGCCACCAACCGGGCCTTCAGCGCGTTCAGGTCGCCGATGCGGTCGAGCTGGACCACGCCGATGGCGCCCATCACCCGCACATCGACCACGCCGGGCAGGCCGCGGCAGGGCTCCAGCCCCTCTTCCAGGGCGGTGCCGATGGCGGCGGCCTGCTCCAGCCGCGGCTCCGCCTCGAACAAATCCAGGCTGGCGTTGGCGGCGGCGCAGGCCAGCGGGTTCGCCATGTATGTCGGCCCGTGCATCAGCGCGTGCATCGGGTCGTCGGACCAGAAGGCCTCGAACACGTGCCGGCGGGCGACGGTGGCGGCCAAGGCCATGGTGCCGCCGGTCAGCGCCTTCGACAGGGTCACGATGTCGGGCACGATGCCCGCCGCCTCGCAGGCGAACATGGTCCCGGTGCGCCCGAAGCCGGTGAAGATCTCGTCCAGGATCAGCAGCAGCCCGTGGCGGTCGGCGGCGTCGCGCAGGGTGCGAAGGACGGACGCGTCGTGGAAGCGCATGCCGCCGGCACCCTGCACCAGCGGCTCCGTCAGGATGGCGGTCAGCTCGTGCGCGTGGGCGGCCAGCGTCGCCTCGAAGGCCGCCGTGCTGGCCTCGTCCACCGGCAGGTCGGCGATGACGTGCTCCGGCAGCAGCCCGGCGAACAGGCTGTGCATCCCCTCCTCCGGGTCGCACACGGCCATGGTGCCCAGCGTGTCGCCGTGGTAGCCGCCGCGGAAGGCCAGCACCTTGGTCCGCCCCCGCTCCCCCCGGTTCAGCCGGTACTGCGCCGCCATCTTCATGGCGACCTCCACCGAGACCGAACCGCTGTCGGTGAAGAACACCCGCTCCAGGTCTCCCGGCAGCATGGCCGCCAGCCGCCGGGCGAGCGTCAGCGCCGGCTCGTTGGCGAGGCCGCCGAACATGACGTGCGGCATGGCCTCCAGCTGGCGGGCCACCGCCGCACGGATGTGGGGATGGTTGTAGCCGTGGCAGGCCGTCCACCAGGACGCGATGCCGTCCACCAGCTCCCGCCCGTCGGCCAGTCGGATGCGCGTGCCGGAGGTGGAGACGACCGGCAGCGGCGGCGGCGTCCGCTTCATCTGGGCGTAGGGCAGCCAGACGTGCGGGAAACCCGCCCGGAACCAGTCCGGCGCCTGCTCCGCCATGGCGCTCAGCCCTCCATGACCGCCATGCCGAGGCGGTCGAGCAGGTCCTTGTCGCGGTCGGCCGCCGGGTTGGGCGTGGTCAGCAGCTTCGGCCCGTAGAAGATGGAGTTGGCGCCGG
The DNA here is from genome assembly GCA_035627915.1 of Azospirillaceae bacterium. Classification (GTDB taxonomy): domain Bacteria; phylum Pseudomonadota; class Alphaproteobacteria; order Azospirillales; family Azospirillaceae; genus DASPKT01. Next base: position 78 of record DASPKT010000349.1, on the reverse strand, counting down.
CCAGCAGGCACAAGGCCTGCATCTCCTCGCCCATCTCCTCGCGACCCGCCGACAGCCGCACCATGCTCGCCGGCATCA
>DASPKT010000348.1:0-8256 GCA_035627915.1 Azospirillaceae bacterium | reverse complement strand
CAGCGTCAGCGAGGCCACGCCCCCCTTGGAGGAGGCATAGGCGGCCTGCCCGATCTGCCCGTCGAAGGCGGCGATGGAGGCGGTGTTGACCACCACGCCCCGCTCCCCGTCCTCCAGCGGCTCCAGCTTCGCCATGTCGTCGGCGGCGAGGCGCAGGATGTTGAAGGTGCCGATCAGGTTCACCTCGACCACCCGGCGGAAGGTGTCGAGGGCGAGCGGGCCGTCCTTGCCCAGCACCTTGCCGGGGGTGGCGACGCCGGCGCAGTTGACCGCGATGCGGGCGGGGCCGTGGGCGGCGCGGGCTTCTGCGAAGGCGGCCACCGCGCTGTCGGCGTCGGCGACGTTGCAGGCGACGGCCAGGCCGCCGATCTCCTGCGCCACCGCCTGGGCTGCCTCGCGGTTCACGTCGAACAGGGCGACCTTGGCGCCCTCCGCCGCCAGCCGCCGCGCGGCCGCCGCCCCCAGACCCGACCCGCCGCCCGTCACGATGGCGGCCGTTCCCTCGACCCTCATTCCGATTCCCCTATCATTCCGGTTGTGCAACGAGGCCCCAATCCCTGAGCACCTCGGCCTGCCCCTCGCCCGGCCGGGGCGGCGGGCCCTGGATGCGGCCAGGGGTGCGGGAGAAGCGCGGGGCCGGCGCCGGCTGGGTGACGCCGTCCGGCGCCACCAGGGTCCCGCGGGCGGCCAGGTGCGGGTGCGACGCCGCCTCGTCCAGGTCGAGCACCGGGGCCGCGCAGGCGTCGCCGCCCTCCAGCAGGGCGCACCACTCGTCGCGGGTGCGGGTGCGGAAGGTGCGGGCGAACAGCGCCTTCAGCTCGGGCCAGCGGGCCCGGTCGGGCGCGCCCACCGTGTCCGGGTCCAGGCCCATGCGCCCCACCAGCTCGCGGAAGAAGGCGGGCTCGATGGCGGCGACGGCGATGTGGCGGCCGTCCCGGCATTCGTAGACGCCGTAGAAGGGCGCCCCGCCGTCGATGAGGTTGCCGCCCCGCTCCAGCGTCCAGTCGCCGGCGGCGCGGAACCAGTGGACCATCGCCATCAGCGAGGCTGCACCGTCGCACATGGCGCAGTCCACCACCTGCCCCTGGCCGGACCGCCGCGCCTCGACCAGCGCCGCCAGGATGCCGACCAGCAGGTAGAGCGCGCCGCCGCCGAGGTCGCCCACCAGGTTCAGCGGCGGCACCGGCGGGCCGCCGGCCGGGCCGATGGCGGCCAGCGCGCCGGTCGGGGCGATGTAGGTGAGGTCGTGGCCCGCCGCCCGGGCCAGCGGCCCCGTCTGCCCCCAGCCCGTCATGCGGGCGTAGACCAGGGCGGGGTTGCGGGCGCGCACCGCTTCGGGGCCGAGGCCCAGCCGCTCCATCACGCCCGGCCGGAACCCCTCCACCAGCACGTCCGCCCGGGCGGCGAGATCCAGCGCCAGTGCCACGTCGCCGGGCCGCTTCAGGTCGAGCAGGACCGAGCGCCGGCCGCGGTGCACCACCTCCTCCGGCGCGCCGGCGCGGCCGCCGGGGCGGTCGACCAGCACCACGTCCGCACCCAGGTCCGACAGCATCATGCCGGCGTGCGGGACCGGGCCGATGCCGGCGAACTCCAGCACCCGTAGCCCGGCCAGCGGGCCGGAGGCGGTTCCGTCGCGGCGCCGCTCAGCCATGGAACGGCCCCGCCTTGTCCGGCCGCGGCTCCGGCGGCAGGCCCAGCACCCGCTCAGCCAGGATGGTCCGCAGGATCTCGTCGGTGCCGCCGGCCACCCGCATGGCCGTGCCCCAGGTCCAGGCGCGCTCCACCGACGCCCAGGGGTCGTCCGGCCCGGCCGCGGCGAGCTGCCCGGCCTCGTCCAGCATGTCCATGAGCTGCGCCCCGACCTGCTGTCCCTGGCGCGCGGCGATCAGCTTGGCGATGGACTGCTCCGGCCCCGGCGTGGCGCCGCGCGACAGGGCCGTCAGCGCCTGCGCGTTCATGAGCTGGAGCCCGCGGCTCTCCAGGTACCAGTCGCAGACCCGGTCCTGCAGCCGGCTCTCCCCGCCCTCCGCCGGCGCCGGGTGCAGCGCCCGCAGCAGCCCCAGCACCGCCGCCTGGTCGAGCAGGCCCAGCCCGCCGCCGACCGACAGCCGCTCGTGCATCAGGGTGGTGACCGCGACCTTCCAGCCCTCGCCGGGCAGCCCGATGCGGTCGGCATCCGCCACGGGCACGTCGTCCAGGAACACCTCGTTGAACTCCGCGCGCCCGTCGAGCTGCCGGATGGGCCGCACGGTGACGCCGGACGCCCGCATGTCGAGGATGAACATGGTGAGGCCGTCATGCTTCGGCCGGTGCGGGTGGCTGCGGGCCAGTAGAAGCCCGAAGTCGGAGAACCGGGCACCCGAGGTCCAGACCTTCTGCCCGTTCATGAGCCAGCCGTCGCCGGCCCGCACCGCCCGCGTACGCACGCCCGCCAGGTCGGAGCCGGCTTGCGGCTCGGAGAAGAGCTGGCACCAGATTTCCTCCCCGCGCAGCGCCGGCCCGGCGTGGCGGCGGCGCTGCTCCTCCGTCCCGTGCGCCAGCAGGGTCGGGATGCACATGCCGAGGCCGATGTCGAAGACGCCCGTGGGCACCTCGAACCGTGCCTCCTCCTGCCGGTAGATGACCTCCTGCATGCGGGTCCCGTCGCGGCCGCCGTAGGCCTGCGGCCAAGTGATCGCCGCGTAGCCGGCGGCCGCCTTGCGCGCCTGCCAGTCACGGGCCCGGCGCAGGCGCTCCGACTCGTCGACCGGCTCCGGCGCGGAGCCCGCACCCTTGGGCGGGGCGTTGGCCGCCAGCCAGGCGCGCACCTCGGCGCGGAAGGCCGCCTCCCCGGGGCTGTCCTCAAAGTCCATCGCGTCCTCCCAGCAAGCCGGTGTCGGCGGGCGTGCGGTCCAGCAGTCCGGCGAAGAGCCGCGCCCGCCAGGCGCCGTCGCCGTCGAGGCAGAGGCCGGTGTGCTGCGCGCGGCGCAGGAACAGGTGGCAGTCCGCCTCCCAGGTGAAGCCGATGCCGCCGTGGACCTGCAGCATCTCCTCCGCCGCCAGCCGGAACGCCCCGGTCGCCGCCACCCGCGCCGCCGCCGCGGCGAGCGGCAGGTCCGGCGCGTCCGTCGCCAGCGCCCAGGCGCCGTAGCAGGCGTGCGCGCGGGCGACCCGCAGGCGGACATGCACGTCCGCCAGCTTGTGCTTGACCGCCTGGAAGGACCCGACCGGCCGGCCGAAGGCAATGCGGCCGCAGGCGTAGGCGACCGCGCGTCGCAGCGCCTCGGCGGCACCGCCCACCTGCTCGAAGGCGAGCAGGACCGCCGCCCGGTCCAGCGCCTGCCCCAGCAGGGCCGCGGCGCCCCCCGGCGGGCCCAGCCGCTCCGCCGGGGCGCCGTGGAAGGCGAGGCGGGCCGCCGGCCGGGTGGGATCGACGACGGGGACGGCCGTGCGCTCCACCGCGGGGTCGCCGAGCGGCACCAGGAACAGAGAGACCCCGGCCGCCTCCCGCGCCGTCACCAGGGCGAAATCGGCCGCCATCCCGTCGGTGACGGGCAGCTTGACGCCCCACAGGCGCCCGCCCTCCACGCGGCAGGCGGGTTCCCGCCCGGCGGCGGCGCGGCCCTCGGCGCGGGCCAGCGTGCCGACCAGGGTGCCGGCGGCGAGGCCCGGCAGCAGCCGCTCCCGCTGGCCTGCGTCGCCGGCGCGCAGCACCAGCCCGGCGGCGAGATAAATGCTGGAGGAGAGCGGCAGCGGGGCCAGCGCCCGGCCCGCCTCCTCCGCCACCAGGCAGAGCTCCAGCGCCCCAAGGCCGGCACCGCCATGCGCCTCCGGTATCGCCGCACCCAGCGCGTCCATGTCCCCCAGCGCCCGCCACGCGGCGCGGGCGAAGGGGGCGTGCCCGTCCAGCACCCGCCGTACCTCGCCGGGCGGGCAGGTCCGCGCCAGCAGGCGGGCCACCTGGTCCTGCAGCTGCTTCTGCTCGGGCGAGAAGTCGAAGTTCATGGGACCGCCCCCGGGTCAGAGCGCCCGCGCCGCGTCGCGCAGCACGAACTTCTGGATCTTGCCGGTGGAGGTCTTGGGCAGGTCGCGGAAGACCACGCGCCGCGGCGCCTTGAAGTGGGCCAGCCGCTCGCGGCAGAAGGCGATGATCTCCTCCTCCGACGCGGCGGCGCCGGGCTTCAGGGCCACGAACGCGCAGGGCGTCTCGCCCCATTTCGGGTCGGGGCGGGCGACCACCGCGGCCTCCAGCACGGCGGGATGGCGGTAGAGCACCCCCTCCACCTCGATGGTCGAGATGTTCTCCCCGCCGGAGATGACGATGTCCTTGGAGCGGTCCTTCAGCTCGACATAGCCGTCGGGGTGGCGCACTGCCAGGTCGCCGGTGTGGAACCAGCCGCCGGCGAAGGCCTCCTCCGTCGCGACCGCGTTCTTCAGGTAGCCCTTCATGACGATGTTGCCGCGGATCATCACCTCGCCCAGCGTGGCGCCGTCGGCGGGCACCGGGCGCATGAGGGCGGGGTCCATGACCTCCAACCCCTCCTGCAGCGGGTTGCGCACCCCCTGGCGGGCCTTCAGCGCCGCCCGCTCCTCCGCCGGCAGGGTGGACCATTCGGGCTTCCACTCGCACACCACGCAGGGGCCGTAGACCTCGGTCAGGCCGTAGACGTGGGCGACGTCGAAGCCCATCGCCTCCATGGCGTGGATGATTGCGGCGGGCGGGGCGGCGCCGGCGGTCATGACCCGGATGCCGGCTGGAACGCCGCGGCGCAGGCCTTCGTCGGCGTTGGCGAGGATGGTCAGGACGGTGGGCGCGCCGCAGAAATGGGTGACGCCGCCGCGCAGCGCCTCGAACACCGCGGCCGGCTCGACCCGGCGCAGGCAGACATGGGTCCCGGCCAGCGCCGTCACCGTCCAGGGGAAGCACCAGCCGTTGCAGTGGAACATCGGCAGGGTCCAGAGATAGACGGGGTGCGGCCCCATCGACCAGGCGACCAAGTTGCCGAGCGCGTTCAGGTAGGCGCCGCGGTGGTGGTAGAGCACGCCCTTGGGATCGCCCGTCGTGCCCGAGGTGTAGTTCAGCGCCAGCGAGTCCCACTCGTCCGCCGGCAGCCCGTCGGCGGCGGCCGGCACCGCCCCGGCCAGGAAGTCGTCGTAGTCGAGCCCGCCGACCGGCGGCGCCTTCACCGCGGGGTCGGCGATGTCGACCACCAGCGGCGGGCGCCGCAGCCGGGACAGGGCGTCGCGCACCACGGCGCCGTACTCCCGGTCCACCAGCAGGACCTTGGACGCCGCGTGCTCCAGCATGAAGGCGATGGCGGGGGCGTCCAGCCGGGTGTTGATGGAGTGCAGGACGGCCCCCGCCATCGGCACGCCGAAATGCGCCTCCAGGTGGGCCGGCACGTTGGGCGCCATGATCGATACCGTGTCGCCCCGGCCGACCCCCACCATGGCGAGCGCGCCGGCCAGCCGCCGGCAGCGCTCCTGCAGCTGCCGGTAGCTCAGCCGCAGCGCGCCGTAGACGACGGCGGTGCGGTCCGGGTGCACCTCGGCGGTGCGGGCCAGGAAGGAGACGGGCGACAGGGGGACGTGGTTGGCCCGCGTCGGCGCGGGGTCGGCAGCCTGGGACATGGTTTCTCTCCTATGGAGAATGGCCCTGGGGTGCGGGGGGATCGGGGGCGGGGGAGGCGCCGCGGCCTCCCCCTCGGCTCAGAACCGGTAGCCCAGCGTCACGCCGTAGGTGCGCGGACGGCCCGGCTGCTCCTTCAGCGCGAAGGCGGTGGCGCCGGAGGTCTGGCTGGTCACCGTCACCCGGTACCGCTCGTCGGTGAGGTTCTGGCCCCACAGCGTGGCGTACCAGCGCTCGGCGTCCAGCGTCACGCTCGCGTCCAGCAGGCCGTAGGCCTCCTCCTTCGTGCCGGGGTCATTGTTGTCCGGCTCGAAGTAGTGGTCGTCGATCCAGCGGTAGCCGGTCCGGAACGACAGCTCGCCCAGCGCCACCGGCATGCTGTACTGCGCCATGGCGTTGACGGAGTGCCGGGGCGAGCGGGGCAGGTCGAAGCCGCTGAAGTCGATGGTGCGGGCGGGATCGACGAAGAACCGCTTGAACTGCGCGTCCAGATAGGCGTAGCCCAGCCCGACCTGCAGCCCCTGCGCCGGCACCGCCGTCAGCTCCAGCTCCAGACCCTTGATGCGGCTCTTGTCGGCGTTGGACAGCAGCACCACGGGGATGCCGTCGAGGTCGAGGATGCGGGGCACCTGGAGGTTCCGGTAGTCCTGGTAGAACAGCGCGCCGTTCAGGCGCACGCGCTTGTCCAGGAACTCCGTCTTCATGCCCAGCTCGTAGGAATCGACGCTCTCGGGCTTGGCGACCAGGTCGGCGCGCGAGGGCACCAGGGCCGTGAACTGGAAGGCGCCGCTCTTGAAGCCGTTGGTGTAGGACACGTACGCCATCGTGTCCTCGGTGAAGGAGTAGCGCAGGCTGAGCGAGGGATCGACGCTGTCGAACTCCGCCGGCACCAGCTTGGTGTAGGAGGCGGGCACGAAGCCGCCGGGGATCTCCGAGACCACCCGGAACAGCCCCTCCTTCTCGTCCTTGGTGTAGCGCAGGCCGCCGGTCAGGCGCAGCTGCTCGGTCAGGGAGAACTCCACCTGGCCGAAGGCGGCGTAGCTCTGCGTGTCCAGGCTGAAGCCGAGGTCGTCCTTGTGCGGGCGCCCGCCGAAGGAGGGGATTTGCACCGCGATGTTGTCGCGCCCGTAGACCAGGAAGTCGGAGCGCTCCACGTCCTCCTCGAAGTAGTAGAGGCCCAGCAGCCAGTTGACCCGGCCGCCGAAGGTCAGCGGGCCGCCGTCGCGCGAGGACAGGCGCAGCTCCTCGCTGAACTGGGTCGCGTCCTCGTCCTTGGGGCTGCCGACCACCTCGAACTCCGACGCGTCGAAGTCGGAGTCGTCGACGTAGCTGCTCTCGCGCACGCCGGTCAGCGAGGTCAGGGTCCCGACCGGCGCCTGGTAGTCAACCCGCAGCGTGGCGCCGAACGCCTCCTGGTCCTGGAAGCCGACGAAGTTCGCGCGCGAGGCCAGCAGGTCGCGCTCGTAGAAGGTCGGGTCGGTCAGGGCGGCCGTCGTCACCGCCGTGTTGGCGAGGTAGGGGCCGGAGCGGCGGCCGCCGGCATTGGACAGGTGCTCCACCCGGCCCTGGGCGTTGCGGTCGAGATAGTCGAGCGACAGCTCCGCCTCCAGCGCGTCGCCGGCCAGCCACAGCAGCTTGCCGCGCGCCGAGACGCTGTCGTCGCCGTTGCCGCCGCGCCCGCCCAGACGGGTCAGCTTCATGAAGCCGTTGTCCCGGTTGTGCGAGGCGGAGACGCGGAACAGCAGCGTGTCGTCCACCACCGGCCCGGACACGGTCGTCGCCAGCCGCACGTCGTCGAAGCGGCCCCAGCCGACCTCCACCGTGCCCTCCGGCGTCGCCGACGGGCGCTTGGTGACGACGCTGATGGCGCCGCCGATCGTGTTGCGGCCGTAGAGCGCGCCCTGCGGGCCCTTCAGCACCTCGATCCGCTCGACGTCCAGCAGCTTGGTGGACTGCGCCTGGAAGCGCGCCATGTAGATGCCGTCGATGAAGACGCCGACCGACGCCTCCGACCCCGCGTCGAACTGGCGCGAGCCGATGCCGCGGATGAAGGGCTGCGAGCGGGCGCCGTCGGGCGCCTTGAAGAACAGGCCGGGCGTCATCCGCTCGATCTCGCTGAGCCCGGCGTAGGCGGTGCCGCGCAGCGCCGCGTCGGTGATCGCGGTGACCGCGACCGGCACGTCCTGCAATCCTTCCTTCATCTTGCGGGCGGTGACGACGATCTCCTCCAGCGCGAGGTCGTCCGGGGACGCCTCCTGCGCCGCGGCGACGCTGCCGCAGAGCGCCAATGCCGATGCCGCCGTGATCCCCCACCACTTCCCAGACATGAACGCCTCCCCCATTGGATTTCGTTAGCGCAAAACTCGTTAGTCGGAAAACTTACTTATCAGTAGGAGCGGGCGCGGCGATGCCGTGCGGGGCCGCCGTGCCCCGGCCTATCTGCCCGTGTCGGGCTTTCCGCTGATGGCCGCCCGGCTCTTGTCCACGATGCCCGGCTTCAGGCGCCCGGGATCGATGAGCAGCCCGTGGACCGCCAGGTTGTGCCCGTGCGCCAGCTGGTGCAAAGCGAAGGCGGTGCGCAGGGCCTGCTGGCGGCCCTGGGCGTCCTGGGCGGCGTTGATGGCCTCCTTCGCCAGCTTCAGCGCGAA
>DASPKT010000347.1:0-7893 GCA_035627915.1 Azospirillaceae bacterium | reverse complement strand
GATCGGGAAGGTGATGCCGTCCGGGCTGCTGTTGCTGTCGATGACCGCCACGACCGGGATGCCCAGCTTGTTGGCTTCCTGCACCGCGATCGACTCCTTGTTGGTGTCGATGATGACCAGGATGTCCGGCAGGCCGCCCATCTCCTTGATGCCGCCCAGCGCCCGCTCCAGCTTGTCGCGGTCGCGGGTCCGGTTCAGCAGCTCCTTCTTGGTCAGGCCGCCGACCTGGGCGTTCAGCATCTCGTCCATCTCGCGCAGGCGCTTGATCGACATGGAGATGGTCTTCCAGTTCGTCAGCATGCCGCCGAGCCAGCGGTGGTTGACGTAGTACTGGCCGCAGCGGGAAGCCGCCTCGGCCACCTTCTCCTGGGCCTGGCGCTTGGTGCCGACGAACAGGACGCGGCCGCCGCCGGCGACGACGTCGCGCACGGCCTGCATGGCGCGGCCCAGCATCGGGTGCGTCTGCTCGAGGTCGATGATGTGCACGCCGTTGCGCACGCCGAAGATGTACGGGGCCATCTTCGGGTTCCAGCGGCGGGTGTGGTGGCCGAAATGCACGCCGGCTTCGAGGAGCTGGCGCATGGTGAAGGTCGGCATAGCCATGAAACTAACCTTTCTCCGGTTGTACCTCCGTGGGCGCTGTCCCGGCCGAAGCCGGGACACCGGAGCGGGGCGCCTGTCCCCGGGACACGCTTGTCCAGGGAATGAGCAGGAGCACCGCAAGCCCACGTGTGGGATTGACGACGGGCGGTTAGATACTCCCCCGCGGGCCGGTTTGCAACCCGTCTCGGCGCAGGCCTGCCCGTCCCTGCCATGCGCGGGGGCGTGCGCGCGGGGGCCTGCTGGGAGGACCGGCCGCGGCGGGGCGCCGCCCGGCGCGATGAAGGCTGGCGGGCGGCGCGCCTCTCCCTTATGGTCCCGGCCGTCCCGACCCCGTCCGCGTCCTCCCGACCCCAGCCGCCATGACCGCCCTGCCCTCCCTCCGCCGGCCCGCCCCCGCCCCGCTCCGCCTGGAGCTGGTGGAGCGCTGCTGCGCCGATTTGGGCCGGGCCGCACCCGCGCTGGAGGCGGTGCCGGAGGGCGCCCTGCCGCCCGCGGCGCGCCGCCTGCTGGCGCAGACCGGCGGCATGACCGCGACCCTGACGCGGCACTGGGGCGAGCCGATGGCGCTGGAGGTCGTCGCCTCCGCCGTGGAGCCGGGCACCGTGCGCCGCCAGGTGGTGCTGCGCACCGAGCGGACGCGTATCGCCGCCGAGGTGGGCTTCATCGCCGTGGACCTGGCGCCGCTGCCGCCCGCCCTGCAGGAGGAGGTGGTGGCGGGCACCCTGCCCTTCGGCGCCCTGCTGGCCCTGCACGGCGTCGCCTTCCGCAGCACGCCCGACCTGTTCTTCGCCGTCGCCGCCGACGCGCCGCTGGCCGCCCTGCTGGGCGTGCCCGAGGGCGCGCGGCTCTACGGCCGGCACACCGTCCTGACCGACTCCGCCGGCGAGCGGCTGGCCGAGGCGGTCGAGGTCCTGACGGCGCGGGAGCCGGGGTAGGAGCGCCGCGGGGCGCTCATTCCTTTCCGTCATCCCCGCGGAGGCCGGAATCCAGCCATTCAGCCGGCCCATGGCGGCCGTAAAGGCGCGGCGGTGCCGTGGACGCCCTTCCACCCGGCGGCACCGCACGCTCTTTACCTGGATGCACGCCTCCGCGGGCATGACGGCCTCGGGTGGGTGTGACCGAAACGGATTGAAGGGACTCGCACGGCTCTTCCTGGTCTCCGTCCTTGGTCCGTCATTCCGGCGAAAGCCGGAATCCAGGGGCGGCTTGCCGCAGCGCCGGTCGCTCCTGGACCCCGGCTTTCGCCGGGGTGACGGTAAGAAGTATCCGGAGACTGAACCGCGCGCATCTCTCCTGGCCGGCACAGGGTGGGCCGGGGTGACCGTAGGGACTGCGTCCCCTACAGCTCCACCACCTCGACCACGCCGGGGATGGACTTGATGGCCTGACGGCTCGACCCGCTGATCTGGTAGGCCTGGGGCAGCACCAGCTCCACCTCGCGCTCGCCGTCCAGCTCCACGGTCACGTAGACCTTGCCGCGGCCGGGCGGGAAGCGCTTCAGCACGGTCTTGAGGCCGGCCACCGGCTCGGCGTCGCGCAGCACGATGCGCAGGCCGGCCGCGGCCTTGGCGACCTCGTCCTCCAGCGCCGTGACCTGCGAGCCGGTGAGGCGCATCTCCTCCCCGTTCATCTGCACGTCGACGTAGATGAGGACGGCCTTGCCCGGCTCCAGCAGCTCGCGCGCCGGCGCCAGCGCCTCGGAGAACAGGGTCACCTCGTAGACGCCCGACGAATCGGACAGGGAGACGAAGGCGAAGCGGTTGCCGCTCTTGGCCGTGCGCTCCTGCCGGGCGACGCAGATGCCGGCCATGCGGAAGCGGGTGGAGCCGCCGCGCGCCACCAGGGCCGGCAGGTCGGCGAAGCGGGCGACCTTCAGGCGCTCCAGCGGCTTGGCGAAGCCGTCCAGCGGGTGGGCCGACAGGTAGAAGCCGATGGCGTCGAACTCGTGCCGCAGCTTCTCCAGCGGGTCCCAGTCGGTCACCCGGGGCAGGTCCGGCGCCTTCAGCGCCGCGCCGGAGGCGCCGCCGAACAGGCTCTGCATCCCGCTCTCGCGCTCCGCGGCCGAGGCCTGGGCGTAGCGCATGACCGTCTCGATCCCGGAATGGACCTGGTGGCGGTTGGGGTTCAGGCTGTCGAAGGCGCCGGCGCAGACCAGGTTCTCCAGCTGGCGCTTGTTGATGACCTTGGTGTCCAGGCGCCGGGCGAAGTCGAACAGGTCCTTGTACGGCCCGTTCGCCTCGCGCTCGGCCACGACGGCCTGCATCGCCGGCATGCCGACGCCCTTGATGGCGGCCAGCGCGTAGCGGATCGCCTCCTCCCCGCCGGGCAGCTTCTCCACCCGGAAGATCTCGCCGGAGCGGTTGATGTCGGGCGGCAGCAGCTTGACCCTGAGGCGCACCAGCTCCTGCCTGAACTGGTTCAGCTTGTCGGTGTTGCCGAGGTCGAGCGTCATGGTCGCGGCCATGAACTCGACGGGGTAGTTGGCCTTCAGGTAGGCGGTCTGGTAGGCGACCAGCGCGTAGGCGGCGGCGTGCGACTTGTTGAAGCCGTAGCCCGCGAACTTGTTCACCTGGTCGAAGATGAGGCCGGCCTGCTCCGCGTCCACGCCGCGCCCGGTGGCGCCGTCGATGAACTTGGAGCGCTCCTTCTCCATCTCCTCCTTGATCTTCTTGCCCATGGCGCGGCGCAGCAGGTCGGCGCCGCCGAGGCTGTAGCCGGCCAGCACCTGGGCGATCTGCATGACCTGCTCCTGGTAGACCATGATCCCGAAGGTCTCCTTCAGGATCGGCTCCAGGGCCGGGTGCATGTAGTCGGGCTGCTCCTCCCCGTCCTTGACCTTGATGTACTTCGGGATGTTGTCCATCGGGCCGGGCCGGTACAGGGACACCAGCGCGATGATGTCCTCGATCCGGTTCGGCTTCATGCGGCGCAGCACGTCGCGCATGCCCGAACTTTCCAGCTGGAACACGCCCGACGTCTCGGCCCGGCCCAGGAGCGCGTAGGTCTTGGCGTCGTGCAGGTCCAGGTTCAGCAGGTCGATCTCGGGCCATTTCGGCCGGATCAGCTCCACCGCCTTCTGCAGCACCGTCAGGGTCTTCAGACCCAGGAAGTCGAACTTCACCAGCCCGGCCAGCTCGACATACTTCATGTTGAACTGGGTGACCGGCATGTCGGAGCGCGGATCGCGGTACATCGGCACCAGCCGGTCCAGCGGCCGGTCGCCGATGACCACGCCGGCGGCGTGGGTGGAGGCGTGGCGGTACAGCCCCTCCAGCTTCAGCGCGATGTCGATCAGGCGGCCGATCGTCTCGTCCGAGCGGCGCATCTCCTGCAGCAGCGGCTCGCCGTCGATGGCCTCCTGCAGGGTGACGGGGTTGGCCGGGTTGTTCGGGATCAGCTTGCAGATCTTGTCGACCTGCCCGTAGGGCATCTGCAGCACGCGGCCGACGTCGCGCACCACGGCGCGCGCCTGCAGCTTTCCGAAGGTGATGATCTGGCCGACGCGGTCCTGGCCGTACCGCCCCTGGGTGTAGCGGATGACCTCCTCGCGCCGGTCCTGGCAGAAGTCCACGTCGAAGTCGGGCATCGAGACGCGTTCCGGGTTCAGGAAGCGCTCGAACAGCAGGCCGTAGCGGATGGGGTCCAGGTCGGTGATCAGCAGCGACCAGGCGACCAGCGAGCCGGCGCCCGAGCCGCGACCCGGGCCCACGGGGATGCCGTGGTCCTTGGCCCACTTGATGAAGTCCGACACGATCAGGAAGTAGCCGGGGAACTTCATGCGGGCGATGACGTCCAGCTCGAAGTCCAGGCGCTTGCGGTACTCGGCCTCCGTCTCCGCCTTCTTGGCCGCGTCCATGTCGGGGCTGAAGACGTACTTCTCCAGCCGCCAGGTCAGCCCTTCGTGCGCCTGCCGGCGCAGCTCGTCAGCCTCCAGTCGCTCCTGCTCCTCCTTGTCGGAGCCGGGGACGAAGGCGGGCAGGATCGGGTTTACCTTGCGCGGCATGTAGGCGCAGCGCCGGGCGATGACGACCGTGTTGTCCACCGCCTCCGGGATGTCGGCGAACAGCGCGCGCATCTCCTCGGCCGACTTGAAATAGTGCTCGGGCGTGAGGCGCCGCCGCTCCTCCTGCATGACGTAGGCGCCCTCGGCGATGCAGAGCAGCGCGTCGTGCGCCTCGTACATGCCGGCGTCGGCGAAGTAGCAGTCGTTGGTGGCGACCAGCGGCAGGTCGTGGGCGTAGGCGAGGTCGACCAGGTCCGGCTCGATCCTGTCTTCGGCCCGGCCGATCGGGTTGTCGCCGTGGCGCATCAGCTCGACATAGAGCCGGTCGGGGAACAGCGCCTTCAGGCGCAGCAGCAGCTCCTCCGCGGCCGGCTTCTGCCCCTCCAGCAGCAGCCGCCCCACCCCGCCGCTGGGCCCGCCGGTCAGCGCGATCAGCCCGTCCGTCTTCCCCTCGAGGTCCTCCATCGAGACCTGCGGCAGCAGGCCCGGCTCCGTCTCCAGGTACGCCTTGGAGATCAGCAGCATCAGGTTCCGGTACCCGGCCTCGCTCTGCACCAGCAGCACCAGCTGGTCGGCCTGGGCGGTGTTGCCGCGCCCGGCGGTGCGGGCGGCGGGCCCGACCTTGGTCACCCACATCTGGCAGCCCACGACGGGCTGGATGCCGGCGTCGGAGGCCGCCATGGCGAACTCCAGGCAGCCGAACAGGTTGCCGGTGTCGGTCACGGCGACCGCCGGCATGCCCTTCTTGGCGCAGAGCTTGATCAGCTCCTTCACCTTGATCGCCCCCTCGGAGAGCGAATAGGCGGAATGGACGCGGAGATGGATGAAGCCGGGGGCCATGGAAGTCCGGAAGCGGCGGTCGGGAACGGCGCCACCGTCTCATACCGGCGGCGGCACCTGCAACGGCCACGGAGGGGAGGCCGGGCGGGGTGGATGGGGGCGGCTGTGAGGGGGTGCGTGCTTCGACAGGCTCTGCATGAGGGAGGTTCGTGCCAGGCCCGGCGTTGGCGGGGAGCAGCAACGTCCCTCTGGAGCAGCACCACGTCCCTCAGGCTGAGCCTGTCGAAGCCCGTACCCCGCCCCCCGCCGCCTGCCCCCTCACCCTTCCCACGGCTTCGCCGCGGGTCCCTTCCCTCTCCCGCATGGGGAGAGGGCGCAAGGCGGCCAGGCCGGCGGCTCCTTAATCGGGAGCAGCAATAACGTCCCTCAGGCTGAGCCTGTCGAAGCCCGCACCACGCCCCCGCTGCCGACCAGCACCGAGCCAAAGCCCCCCGCGCAATCCAGCCATGCCGCCCGCCGGTTTGCGGCACCCCCGCCGTCCGGCGCAGGCTGGGGCATCCCGCACGCCCCCGAGTCTCCCCATGCGTCCCCTGCACCTGCTGCTCGCCCTCCTGGTCGCCGCCATCTGGGGCTTCAACTTCGTGGTCATCCGCTGGGGGCTGGACGAGCTGCCGCCGATCCTGTTCACCGCCCTGCGCTTCGCGGTAGCGGCGCTGCCGCTGCCGCTGCTGGGGCTGAAGCCGCCGGTCGCTTGGCGCTACCTGCTGGGGATCGGGATGTTCCTGGGGGCGCTGCAGTTCGGCTGCCTGTTCGTCGGCATGGAGATGGGCATGCCGGCCGGCCTCGCCAGCATCGTGGTGCAGTCGCAGGCGCTGTTCACCGTGGCGCTCTCGGCCCTGCTGCTGGGGGAGCGGCCGGCGGCGCGGCAGTATCTGGGCATGGCGCTGGCCGCCGCGGGCGTGCTCTCCATCGCCGCCACCCTGCCCGGTGGGGGCACGGTGCTGGGCATGGCGATCGTGCTGACGGGAAGCTTCTGCTGGGCGGTCGCCAACCTCATCATGAAGAAGGCGCAGGCGCCCGACATGCTGCGGCTGATGGTGTGGACCAGCCTGGTGCCGCCGCTGCCGCTGCTGGCCCTGTCGCTCGCGATGGAGGGGCCGGGGGAGATCGCCTCCTCCCTCGCCGGGCTCAGCGGGCGGGGCGTGCTGGTCATCCTCTACAACGCGGCCGGGGCCACCATCGTCGGCTACGGCCTGTGGGCCTGGCTGCTGCGCCACTACAGCGCCAGCCTGGTGGCGCCCTTCTCGCTGCTGGTGCCGGTCTTCGGCATGTCGTCCGCCGCGCTCTTCCTCGGGGAGACCTTCACCCCGGTGAAGCTGGCGGCCTGCGGCCTGATCCTGGCCGGGCTGGCGCTGACGGTGCTGCCGGCACGGCGCCGGCCGGCGCCCCTGGAGGTGCCGGCCGGCGAGTGACCCGCCTCAGGCGGCGAGCGCCCGGCGCTGCGACCAGGCGACCCAGCCGCTCACCAGCGCCATCGCCAGCACCATGGCGAGGCCGAACGGCGTGAACAGGCCGGGCAGGGCGACCGCCACGCCGAACAGCGCCAGCGCGCAGGCCGCGTTCAGGGCGGGATACGTCCCCAGCAGCCAGCGGGCGAGCCGCAGGTCCGGGCGCATCAGCAGGGCCATCGCCTCCACCGACAGCAGCACCAGCGCCAGCCCGCCCCAGCGCAGCAGCGCCTCCGCCGGGAAGGCGCCGGGATCGGCGAACAGGCGCGGCGCCAGCCAGCCGGCGAAGAGCAGCAGGTCCACGCCCAGCGCCGCGTCGACCGCCACCTGGATCTTGAACGGGACGAGGGTGCGGCGGGGCGCGGCCGTTTCGGCGGCGGCGTGCATCAGGACGGTCATGTCATCCTCCATGGGTTCGGGATCGCTTCAGACGGGCCGAGCATCCCGCCGCGCCGCACCGCCCGCAATTACCAGGCAGGTAATTGCCGCGACGGCGCCGCCATGGGAGAAGGAGGGCATGACGGCCACCCCCTCCCCCCGCCCCGCCCGCCCCGGCTTCGGCCCCCTGCTGAAGGAGTGGCGCAGCCTGCGCGGCACCAGCCAGCTGGACCTGGCGCTGGGCTGCGGCATCTCGCAGCGCCACCTCAGCTTCCTGGAGTCGGGCCGGGCGCGGCCCAGCCGGTCCATGGTGCTGCACCTGGCGGCGGCGCTGGCGGTGCCCTTGCGCGACCAGAACGCCCTGCTGCTGGCCGCCGGCTTCGCCCCCGCCTTCGGGCCCCGCCCGCTGGACGCGCCGGAGATGCAGGCGGTCAACAGGGCCATCGACCATGCGCTGGCGAAGCAGGAGCCCTATCCCGCCCTGCTGGTGGACGAGGGGTACACGGTGCTGCGGGCGAACCAAGCGGCGATGCGGCTGGTGGGCTTCCTGCTGGCCCCGCACCTGCCGCCGGCGGACCAGCCCATGAACCTGGTGCACATGCTGCTGAGCCCCGGCGGCGC
>DASPKT010000346.1:0-9577 GCA_035627915.1 Azospirillaceae bacterium | reverse complement strand
CGCCCGGCTACGCACCCCCCGGCCTCGGGCAGGAGCCGCCCGCCGTCCGTCCCGTCTTCTACCGGGAGGAGCCGGCGCCGCCGGAGCCCGCCCGGTACGCGGGGCCGGCCGGCGCCCATGCTTTCCACCAGCCCGACCCGCATTACGTCGAGCCCTATCCCGTCCCCGACCGGCCGATGGCCGCCACGCTGACCGCGCCGCCGCGCTCCGACTATGGCGTGGAGCCCCGGCGGGGTGGTGCGGCGCGGGTGCTGCTGGGCCTGCTCCTGCTGCTGCTCGTCGGTGCCGCGGCCTTCGCCGCCGGCATCCTGGTGGGCGGGAAGGAGGACGGCGGCCAGTCCCGCCTCGCGGAACAGGAAGCGCCTTCCGACACCGCGCCCTCCGGCACTGCGCCCGCCGACACCGCGCCTGCCGACACCGCGCTCCTCGAACCGCCGGTCCCGGCCGCGCCTGCCCCCGCCCAGCCTGTTCCCGCCGATCCGGCCGTCACTAATCCGGTTGCCGCCGATCCGGCTGCCATAGTGCCGGCCGAACCCTCGCCCTCCGCCCCAGGGGAAACCGGGACCGTCGCCGCGGGCGAGCCCGAACCCGGGGTCGGGGAGCCTGCCCCCGCCGAGCCGGAGCCCCGGACCGAGGTCGCCGCCGCGCCGCCCGCGCCGGTCCCGTCGGCCGGGGCGCCGCGCGCCGCCGATGCCGGGCCGCGCGCCGACGGGCCGCCGGCGACGGGCAGGCCGGTCGTGCTCGGCCCCTCCGCCACGCCGCAGGAACCGGCCCCGGCGCGCGCCGCGCCGCCCCGGACCGAGCCCGCCCCGTCCCGGACCGCCGCCGCCACGCCGCCGCGGACCGAGCGCAAGCCGGGACCGCCGGTGCCGACGCTGCGCCCCGTGCAACCGCGAGAGGCCGAACCGCGCGAAGCCCAGCCGCGTGGAGCCGATCCGCGCGAGGCCCAGCCGACCGCGCGCAACGACGCGGCGGAGCGCGAGGTGGGCTTGGCCGCCGTGCCACCGCCCGCCCCCTCACCCGCCGCCCAGGCGCCGGCGGAGGTGCCGGCCGGGCAGCCGCGCATCGTCATCCACTACTGGCGCGGCGCCGGCGACGGCGAGGCCACGGCCGGGAAGCTGGCACGCGACCTGGCCGCGCGCGGCCTGCCGCAGCCGGAGCTGCGCGCCGTGCCGTTCCGGATCGAGACGGGCAGCGTGCGCTTCTTCCACGATGCCGACCGCGGCACCGGCCAGCAGGTGCGGGAGTCGCTGACCCGGGTCGGGGCCGGCCCGGCGACGGTGCGCGACTTCCGCCACTTCACGCCGAAGCCGCGCGAAGGCTCGGTCGAGGTGTGGCTGGCGGCGCCGGCCGGCTGAGGCGTCAGGGCCGCTCCAGGGCGGAGCGGGGCAGCCAACCCAGCGCCTTGGCGTGCAGGCTCTGCACGTAGAGCCGGTCGGCCGTCTCCGTCACCGAGGTCGTCTCCGGATAGGCGCCGGTGGGGTCCTGCAGGTCGTGCAGGATGCGCCCCTCCTCGTCGAAGGCGATCACGTGGCCGTAGGCCTTGGGCACCGGCCACAGCACCCGCGGCAGGCGCAGCGTCGCCGCCCGCAGGGCCGGGCGCTGCGCCAGCCCGTCCATGACGGGGCTGCGCGGCTTGGCGAAGCCCAGCCAGAGCAGGCCGTCGCGCCCCCGCATCAGGTTGTCGGGGAATCCCGGCAGGTTCTCCAGCAGCGGGCGCACCCCCTCGGGCGGGCTGGCGGCCTGCACCGGCGCGCCCGCCAGGGCGGCGACCGGCACCTTCCAGACGCGGTAGCGGCCGGTCTCGTTCACGAACAGGTGGCTGCCGTCGGCCGAGAGCGCCAGGCCGTTGGCGAAGCTTAGCCCCTCCATCACCACCCGCGCCGCCCGCGTCGCCGGGTCCCACGCCAGCACGCGGCCGGTGGCCGACTGCTCCAGTATGTCCAGCACGCTCGCCTCGAAGGTGCCGCCCCACTCCTTAGCACCGAAGCGGCGGGAGGCGTCGGTGAGGTAGACGGTGCCGTCCGGCGCCACCACGGCCGCGTCGGCATAGCGGATCGGGTCCGCCTTCCCGTCCACCGTCACCGTGTCGGCCAGGACCGTCACCGCGCCGTCCGGCGCCACCGACAGCAGCCCGCGGTAGGCGTCGGCGGCGATAAGGTTGCCCGACGCGTCGAAATCGAAGCCCAGCACCCGGCCGCCGGTGTTGGCCCAGGGCTCCATCCGGTCGCCACCCGGTTCCATGCGCAGGATGCCGCCCGACAGCACCGCGGCGTAGAGGCGACCGTCCGGCCCCTCCGCCACATGCTCCGGCCCCTCGTTCCCGCCGATGTCCACCATCGACAGGCCGGCCAGCCGGGTGTTGGCCGCGTGCGGGCCCGTGTAGCCGCGGTCCTGCGGCGGGCTCCACGCCACCGGCTCCACCGGCACCGGCCAGAAGGCCAGGTAGGCGGCGAGGAGGAGAAGGGGGGCCAGCAGGACCGTCAGGGACTTGCGCATGGGGGCTCGTGTGGTTCGTGTGGAGGTGGTGCGGCTGTGGGGTGGTGCGTGCTTCTGACCGAGCTCAGCATGAGGGAGGGTGGATGCCAGGCCCGGCTCCCCAGGGGAGCAGCAAAACGATCCTCAGGCTGAGCCTGTCGAAGCCCGCACCCCGCCACCGCTGCCGGATTCATCGCGAAACCAAAAACGTGCAGGTCGTTTCTCACCCATTACCTCAACATCGCCAGCCGCGCCGACAAAGGCGGCAGGGTGCGGGTGCCGCCGACGAGCCGCTGGTCGTGGCGGTACTCCTCGGTCGGCTCCACCCGCCAGTCCGTGCGGCCGAAGGCGGCGGCAAGGGCGCGGGCGACGGCGTCGAAGCGGTGCGCCTCGTGGGCGTTGGAGTCGAAATGGTGCAGGCCCGGCTCCGGCCGCTCCACCAGCTCCAGCAGGGCCGCGGCGGTGTCTTCCATGAAGGAGCAGGCGGGCGTCCACAGGCGGCTGGCGGCGACGCGGCCGTCCCGGCGCTGCCAATCGTCCAGGTGCGCCAGCATGTTGTTGCCGCGCGCGTCGCCGTCGATCTGCCAGCCGATGCGGGCGACCATGGCGTCGGGGTTGGCGGCGCGGACCGCGTCCTCGCACCGGATCTTGTAGCGGCCGTAATCGTCCTCGGCGGTGCGCGGGTCCTCCGGCCGGTGGGGGCCGTCGGGGAGGTGGTGGAAGACCATGGCGGTGCCGGTGTGGACGAAGGGCAGCCCGCGCGCGGCGGCGAAGCCCGCCAGCCGCCCCGCCCAGGCTTCCGGCCCCAGCGCCAGGTGGACCACCGCGCCGACAGGACCGCAGCCCGCCAGGAACCGGTCGACGGCAGCCGCATCCTCCGGCGGCACGGCCCGGCGGTCCCAGCCGACGACCCCGTGGCCGCGCCGCGCGGCCTCCGCGGCGACCTTGGGGCCCAGCGTGCCGCCGAGCCCGGTGACCAGGATGTCCATCGCCTGTTCCTTCCCTGACGGCGCCCGGCGCGGGATGCCCCTCCCTCCGCTTTAGCGGATGCGGGACGCGGCGGCCAGGGCCATGCGCATGGTCGGCCTTGCGCCGGATCGGGGCCCCTGACACTATGGATTAATCCAGAGGTTGAGGACGCCGGTACCGACCCAGGGGGAGGCGTAACGTGGCGGACTTCGTTCATTCCGAGACGTCGGAGGTCGCGACGGCCGACCTCGGCCGGGTCTGCGCCCCGGTCCTCTCCTACTGGCAGGCGCACGCCGGGGGCGGCGTGATGCCCAAGTCGGCGCTGGACCCGACCGCCCTTCCCCACGCGGTCCTGCCGCACCTGATGCTGTTCGACGTACTGGACGAGGGCCGGGAGTTCCGCACGCGGCTCTACGGCACCGGCCTCGCCTCCACCTACGGCGGCGAGCTGACCGGCAAGTACCTGCACGAGATGGAGACGGGCGAGCCGCCCTCCCTCACCTACCGGCTGTTCGGCCGCGTGGTGGCGGAGGCCCGGCCGATGGCGACGCGGACCCGCTTCCTCATCGGGCGCGACATGCTGGCCTACGAGCGGCTGCTGCTGCCGCTGGCCGACGCCGCCGGGCGGACGGCGTACGTGCTGGCCGCCCTGGCGATGCTGGATGAACCGCCGCCCCACTCGCTGCTGGAGATGGCGCGGCGCGCCCGCTGGAACACCCGGCCCGGCCACGCCTGAAGGGGCGCCTCCCCCGGCCCGCTTGTCCGCGCGGCGCCGACCGTCTAGACCTGGAAAGGGAAAGAACACGGGGGGGAGGTCCGGTGGTGCGCCAGCCGTCGGTGGCGGAGAGACTGCACGAGGTGCTGAACGCGCTGACCCCGACGGAACGGCGGGCGGCGACGTCGCTGCTGGGCAACTACCCCGTCGCGGGGCTCGAGAGCATCACCCAGTTCGCCCGCCGCGCCGGCGTCAGCGGCGCCACCATCCTGCGGCTGCTGGGCAAGCTGGGCTTCGCCGGCTACCCCGACTTCCAGGAGGCGCTGCGGGACGAGCTGGCGGCGCGGCTGCAGTCGCCGCTGGGCCGGTGGGAGGACGCACAGCGCCGCCCGGCGGCCGGGGCCGAGCCCGACTTCCTCTCCGGCTTCGCCGACCGGATCGTCGCCAACGTCCGCCAGACCTTCCAGCAGCTGCCCCGCGCCGACTTCGAGCGGGTGGTGACCCTGCTCTGCCAGGACCGGCGCGACGTGCACGTCATCGGCGGCCGCTTCACCGCCCGCATCGCCGACTACCTGTTCGTCCACCTGCGCGCCGTCCGGCCGGGCGTGCAGCTGGTGGCCGGGCAGAGCGCCACCTGGCCCGACCAGCTGCTGGCGGTGCGCAAGAACGACACGGTGGTGGCCTTCGACGTCCGCCGCTACCAGCCCGACGTCGCCACCTTCTGCGAGCGCGCGGTGGAGCGGGGCGCGCGGGTGGTGCTGCTGACCGACGCCTGGAACTCCCCCATCGCCGCCTGCGCCGCCGAGGTGGTGCTGGCCCACACCGAGAGCAGCGGCGGCTGGGACAGCCTGGCCGCCCTTCTCGCCGTGGTGGAGGCTCTCATCGCCGCCACATCCGCGCGACTCGGCGACCGCCTGACGGAGCGGATGCGCACGCTGGAGGCGCTGCGCCGCGGCTGGCAGGGCCCGCTCGACCCCGGCGACTGAACGCCCGCGACACTGCCCGGATTTCCAGCCCTTCCAACGGGTTAAGCCGGCTGCGCCAAGCGGCGCGGACGGTGATTCCCTGTGCCTGCCGGGTGTGGAGCGATTTTTCCGGAATTGACAGGACACCGCGTCTGCCGAATGATTTCTTCCGGGAGTGCCCACATGTGCCGATTGTGACCCGGGATGAACCCGGGCGGTCGGCGGGACAGGCAATGTCCGGCCGGGCGGGACCGGCGCGGGCGACAGACTGGGGGATGCGATGAGTGATCCGGCATTGAACGGCGGGGCTCTCCCGCTTGGCGGTACGCATGGCACCGGTGGCGTCACCTACACGAAGGTCGACCAGGCCTACTTCGAGAAGCGCGGGCTGAAGCGCTACGCCGGCATCTGGTCGCTCTGGGCGCTGGGCGTCGGGGCCGTGATCTCCGGCCACTTCTCCGGCTGGAACCTGGGCCTGCTGTCCGGCGGCTTCGGCGGCATGATGATCGCCACCGTGCTGATCATGATCATGTATCTGGGCCTCTGCTTCTCCATCGCGGAGATGTCGCCGGCCCTGCCGCACACCGGCGGCGCCTACTCCTTCGCCCGCACGGCCATGGGCCCCTGGGGCGGCTTCGTCACCGGGCTGGCGGAGAACATGGAGTTCATCCTGACGCCGGCGGTGATCGTCTTCTTCATCGGATCGTACCTGGGCGGGATATTCGAGACGGGACCCGCGTTCCAGCCGGTCTGGTGGATCGGCTGCTACATCGTCTTCGTCTCCCTCAACATGGTGGGCGTCGACCTTTCCTTCCGCTTCTCGGTCATCGTCACGCTGACGGCGCTGGCGATCCTGGCGGTGTTCTGGGTCAGCGCCATCCCGCACTTCGACTTCGCCCGCTTCTCCCTCAACATCGGGGCGGGGCCGGACGGGGCGCCGGTGGAGCTGGCGGACGGCGGCGGCTCGTTCCTGCCCTTCGGCATCGCCGGCGCGCTGGCGGCCATGCCCTTCGCGGTCTGGCTGTTCCTGGCGATCGAGCAGCTGCCGCTGGCGGCGGAGGAGTCGGTCGACCCCAAGCGCGACATGCCCAAGGGCCTGATCCTCGGCATCTTCACCCTGATCTGCTCGGCCTTCCTGGTGCTGTTCCTGAACAGCGGCATCGCGCCCGGCGCCTTCAAGCTGGGCTCCAGCGGCGAGCCGCTGCTGGACGGCTTCAAGTCCATCTACGGCGAGGGCATCGCCAAGATGCTGGCGCTGGTCGCGGTGGTCGGGCTGATCGCCAGCTTCCACACGATCATCTTCGCCTACGGCCGGCAGATCTACTCGCTGTCGCGGGCCGGCTACTTCCCGACCTTCCTGTCGGTGACGCACGGCACCCGCAAGACCCCGCACGTGGCGCTGATCACCGGGGCTCTGGTGGGCCTCGCCGTGCTGATGCTGGTGTTCCTGGCGGCGGGGGCGGAGAAGGGCGGCGCCTTCATCGGCGGCACGCTGCTGAACATGGCGGTGTTCGGGGCGATGATCTCCTACTTCATGCAGGCCTTCTCCTTCATCCGCCTGCGCCGGAAGCTGCCGCACATCGAGCGGCCCTACCGCAGCCCGCTGGGCATTCCCGGCGCCGTCGTCACCATGGTGATCGCCGCCGTGACGATCTACTTCCAGCTGCTGGACCCGGTGTACCGGACCGGCGTGATCGGGGCGGCCATCTGGTACGCGGCCGGCCTCACCTACTTCGCCATCGTCGGCCGCCACAAGCTGGTGCTGTCGCCGGAGGAGGAGTTTGCCCTGTCCGGCGGCCGCGCCGGCCACCCGCAGCACTGACTTACGCCTGGGAACTGGGAGATAAATGATGGATGCACGGTCGGTGAAGACGGCCGCGGATGCCCGCCGGATCGTGGAGGAGCGCGGCCTGGACTTCGTCCGGGTCGGGGTCTTCGACGTCGACGGGGTGATGCGGGGCAAGTACGTGTCCCGCGACAAGTTCCTGTCCTCGCTGGAGGGCGGGTTCGGCTTCTGCGACGTGGTGCTGGGCTGGGACAGCAACGACCAGCTCTACGACAACACCCGCTTCACCGGCTGGCATACCGCCTACCCCGACGCCCCGGTGCGGGTGATCCCGGAGAGCTGCCGGGAAATCCCGACCGAGCCGGAGACGCTGCTGTTCCTGGGCGAGTTCGCCGAGCACGCGGAACCGGTGTGCCCGCGCGGCGTGCTGCGCCGCGTCCTCTCCCGCGCCGATGCCATGGGTTACAAGGTATCGGCCGCGGCGGAGTTCGAGTTCTTCGTCTTCGACGAGACCCCGCACTCCGTCCGGGAGAAGAACTTCCGCAACCTGACCAACATCACGCCGGGCTATTTCGGCTATTCCCAGCTGCGCAGCTCGGTCCACGCGGACTTCTACAAGGAGCTGCTGGAGTTCTGCCGGCGCATGGACATGCCGCTGGAGGGGCTGCACACGGAGACCGGCCCCGGCGTGCTGGAGGCCGCCATCGGCGTGGACGACGCGCTGGCCGCGGCCGACAAGGCGGCGCTGTTCAAGACCTACTGCAAGGTGCTGGCCCAGCGCCGCGGCTGGATGGCCACCTTCATGGCGAAGTGGTCCAGCGACTGGCCGGGGCAGAGCGGGCACCTGCACGCCTCGCTGAAGGGCAAGGACGGATCGTCCGCCTTCCACGACGCCTCCAAGCCGCACGCCATCTCCGACACCATGCGCTGGTTCATCGGCGGCCAGCAGAAGCTGATGCCGGAGCTGCTGGCGATGGTGGCCTGCACCGTCAACAGCTACACCCGGCTGATCCCCGGTTTCTGGGCGCCGACCCAGGCGACCTGGGGGGTGGAGAACCGGACCTGCGCGCTGCGCGTCATCCCGGGCTCGCCCAAGTCGCAGCGGGTGGAGTACCGGGTGGCCGCCGCCGACATCAACCCCTACATCGCCCTGGCCGCTTCCATCGGCTCCGGCCTCTGGGGCATCGAGAACCGCATCGAGCCGACCGCCCCGGTGCAGGGCAACGCGTATGCCCAGGAGTTCCCGCCGGAAATGGCCCTGCCCCGCTCACTGGGCGAGGCGGCGGCGCGGCTGGCGGCCTCGGCCCCGGCGCGCGCGCTGTTCGGCGACGCCTTCGTGGAGCACTACGCCGCCACCCGCGACTGGGAGGAGCGTGAGGCCCGCAAGGCCATCACCGACTGGCAGCTCCAGCGCTACTTCGAGATCATCTGAGGACATCATGACCGGCATGCTGAGGACCGTCAGTCCGGTGGACGGGCGGGTATATGTGGAGCGTCCCCTGGCGACCGGCGCTGCCGTCGAGGCGGCGCTCGCCAAGGCCGCTTCGGCGCAAGGGACGTGGCGCGCGATGCCGCTGGAGCGGCGGCAGGAGCTGGTGTCCCGCGCGGTGGACCATCTGGTGGCGGCCAAGGAGGCCATCGCCGAGGAGATCACCTGGCAGATGGGCCGGCCCCTGTCGCAGTCCCCGGGCGAGGTCCGGGGCCTGGAGGAGCGCGCGCGCCACATGATCAAGGCCGCGGAGACCGCGCTGGCCGACATCGTGCCGGAGCCGAAGCCGGGCTTCACCCGCTTCATCCGGCGCGAGCCGGTCGGCGTCGTCGCCGTCATCGCCCCCTGGAACTATCCCTTCCTGACCTCGGTCAACGCCGTCGTCCCGGCGCTGCTGGCCGGCAACGCGGTGGTGCTGAAGCATTCCCACCAGACGCCGCTGGTGGCGGAGCGCTACGACGCCGCCTTCCGCGCGGCGGGCCTGCCCGACGGCGTGTTCCAGTACCTGCACCTGGACCATGCCGACACCGAGCGGCTGATCGCCGACCCCCGCATCGGCTTCGTCTGCTTCACCGGCTCGGTCGCCGGCGGCCATGCGGTGCGCCGCGCGCTCACCCCGCGTTTCGTCGGCATGGGGCTGGAGCTGGGCGGCAAGGACCCGGCCTATGTCCGCGCCGACGCCGACCTGGCGCATGCGGTGGAGAACCTGGTCGACGGCAGCTTCTTCAACTCCGGCCAGAGCTGCTGCGGGATCGAGCGCATCTACGTCCATGAGAGCCTGTACGACGGCTTCGTCGAGGGATTCGTTTCGTTGACGAAACAGTACCGGCTGGGCAACCCGGTGGAGGCATCCACCAACCTCGGGCCGATGGTGCGGGCGGCGGCGGCCGACTTCGCCCGCGGCCAAGTGGCGGACGCGGTGCGCGACGGGGCGCGCTCCCTGGTCGACCCCAGGACCTTCGAGGCGGACCGGGAGGGCACGCCCTACATGGCCCCGGCGGTGCTGGTCGGGGTCGACCATTCCATGCGCGTCATGACCGAGGAGACCTTCGGGCCCGTCGCCGCCATCATGAAGGTCGCCTCCGACGAGGAGGCGGTGCGGCTGATGAACGACAGCGCCTATGGCCTGACCGCGTCGGTCTGGACCCGGGACGAGGAGGCGGCGCTGGACCTCG
>DASPKT010000345.1:0-19661 GCA_035627915.1 Azospirillaceae bacterium | reverse complement strand
GTCACGGGCGCGCTCGGGACCGTCGCCGGGGCCGCCGGCCAGCTGGAGGCGACCGCCCGCGGCATGGCCGGCCTGGCGGACGAGACGCGCCAGCAGGCGACCGCCTCGGCCGCCGCCGCCGGCCAGACCGTCGCCAACGTGCAGACCGTCGCCGCCGCGGCCGAGGAGATCGCCGCCTCGATCCAGGAGATCGCCCGCCAGGTCACCCGCGCCAGCGGCGTCTCCGCCGAGGCGGTGGAGGAGGCCGGCCGCACCAACGCGACGGTAACGTCCCTGGTGGAGGCGGCGGAGCGCATCGGCACGGTGGTGCAGCTGATCCAGGACATCGCCGGCCAGACCAACCTGCTGGCGCTGAACGCCACCATCGAGGCGGCGCGGGCGGGCGAGGCCGGCAAGGGCTTCGCCGTGGTGGCGAGCGAGGTCAAGAGCCTGGCCAACCAGACGGCCCGCGCGACCGAGGAGATATCCACCCAGATCCAGTCCATGCAGTCGGCGACGGGCGGCGCGGTGGAGGCGATCCGCAGCATCACCGGCACCATCGGCACGATCAGCGAGATCACCACGACCATCTCCTCCGCGGTGGAGGAGCAGAACGCGACCACCTCGGAGATCAGCCGCAACGTGCAGCAGGCCGCCGTCGGCACCCAGGATGTCTCCGCCAACATCGGCGGCGTCACCCAGGCGGCGGGGGAGACCGGTGCCGCGGCGGCGCAGGTGCTGTCGGCGGCGGGCGAGCTCGGCCGCCAGGCGGGCGCGCTGCGGCGGGAGATCGAGGGCTTCCTCGCCGGCATCCGCGCCGCCTGACGCCCGCAGGGCGCGCATCGCCGGACCGGGGCGGCGCCCGCTCAGCCGGGCGCCGCCGTCAGCCGTCCCAGCCGCTCCTTCAGGGTGGCGCGCAGGGCCGCGGCGGCGTCGGGGTCGCGCAGCGCCAGCTCCATCGCCGCCGCCACCTCGTCCTGCCAGGCGCGGAAGCGGGTCAGCCGCGCCACGGCGTCGGCGCAGTCGGCGGAGAAGCGCTCGATCCCGTCCGCCAGGTTCCGGCAGGCCGACGCCTGGAACACCGACGCCTCGCCGAGGTTGCCGGTGACGCGGAGAAGGTCGGCGAAGAAGCCCGCTTCCGCCGGGACCTCCGCCCGGGCCGGCACGCTGTCCATGATCATGGCGCCCCTCCATCGGCGGGACCGTCACGCCGCGGCGGCGATGGCTCGATAGTCCCGCAACGATGGAAGCGTCCGCCCGCAATCGTTAACGCGGGATGAAGGGGCGGCACCGTTCCCCCTTGACTCGCCCGCCGCGTTACCGAACGATCGTTCGCGAAACAGGCATGGCACGAGACCATGCGGCACGGGGGGAGCAGCGGGGAATGGGAAGCGCCGACGCACGTCCGGGCGTCGCCCTGGTCATCGGGGCGGGGGACGCCACCGGCGGGGCCATCGCCCGCCGCTTCGCCCGCGGCGGCCTCACCGCGTGCCCGGTGCGCCGCACCGCCGACAAGCTGGAGCCCCTGGTCCGCGCCATCGAGGCGGACGGCGGCCGCGCCGTGCCCTTCGGCCGCGACGCGCGGCGGGAGGAGGAGGTCGCGGCGCTGGTCGAGGAGATCGAGCGCGACGTCGGTCCCATCGAGGCGATGGTCTTCAACATCGGCGCCAACGTCCCCTCCCCCATCCTGGAGGAGACGGCGCGGCGCTACTTCAAGGTCTGGGAGATGGCCTGCATGGCGGGCTTCCTGACCGGCCGGGAGGCGGCGCGGCGCATGGTCCCGCGCGGGCGCGGCACCATCATCTTCACCGGCGCCACCGCCAGCCTGCGCGGCCGCGCCAACTTCGGCGCCTTCGCCGGGGCCAAGCACGCGCTCAGGGCCCTGGCGCAGAGCATGGCGCGCGAGCTGGGCCCCCAGGGCATCCACGTCGCCCACGTGATCGTCGACGGCGCCATCGACACCGAGTTCATCCGGGAGAACTTCCCCGCCGCCTACGCGCTGAAGGAGCGCGACGGCATCCTGAACCCGGACCACATCGCCGAGACCTACTGGCAGATCCACACCCAGCCCCGCGACGCCTGGACCCACGAGCTGGACCTCCGCCCCTGGTCGGAGAGCTGGTGACGCGCGCACAGCAAGGAAACCTGACGAGCATGAGCAAGACGGTCGAGTTCTTCTTCGACGTGGGAAGCCCCACCTCCTACCTCGCCTGGACCCAGATCCGGGCCATCGCCGAACGTGCCGGGGCGGAGGTCGCCTGGCGGCCCGTGCTGGTCGGCGCCGTCTTCCAGGCGACCGGCAACGCCTCGCCGGTCACCGTGCCGGCCAAGGCGAAGTACATGCTGCGCGACCTCGCCCGCTACGCCGCCCGCTACGGCGTGCCCTTCACCTTCAACCCGAAGTTCCCGATCAACACCCTGACCCTGATGCGGGGCGCCACCGGCCTTCAGATGCGCCGGCCGGACGCGCTGGAGACGTACCTGGACGCCGTGTTCCGCGCCTTCTGGGCCGACGCCGCCGACATGGGCGACCCGGCCGTGGTGGGCGGGGTGCTGGCCGGCGCCGGCCTCGACCCGCGCGAAATCCTGGCGCTCGCCTCCGACCAGGAGGTCAAGGACCGGCTGAAGGCCGACACGGAGGCGGCGGTCGCCCGCGGCCTGTTCGGCGTGCCGACCTTCCTCGTTGGCAAGGAGATGTTCTTCGGCCAGGATCGATTGGACTTCGTCGCCGAAGCGCTGGCCTGATCCCTTCCCCATCCCCGTCCCCCACCCGGAGCCACCATGCCCATTCCCGCCCAGCTCAAGGACCGTCTGCAGCTGCCGGTCATCGCCTCGCCGATGTTCATCGTCTCCAGCCCCGACCTCGTCATCGCCCAGTGCAAGGCGGGGATCGTCGGCAGCTTCCCGGCGCTGAACGCGCGCCCGGCGGAGGTGCTGGAGCAGTGGCTGGTCCGCATCAACGAGGAGCTGGACGCCCACAACCAGAAGAACCCGGACCGCCCCGCCGCGCCCTTCGCGGTGAACCAGATCGTGCACAAGTCGAACGACCGGCTGATGCACGACCTGGAGCTCTGCGTGAAGTACAAGGTCCCGGTCATCATCACGTCGCTGGGCGCGCGCGAGGACGTCAACCAGGCCGTCCACTCCTACGGCGGCGTCGTGCTGCACGACATCATCAACAACATGTTCGCCCGCAAGGCCATCGAGAAGGGCGCCGACGGCCTGATCGCCGTGGCCGCGGGCGCCGGCGGCCACGCCAGCACCCTGTCGCCCTTCGCCCTGATCCAGGAGATCCGGGAGTGGTTCGACGGCCCGCTGGTGCTGTCGGGCGCCATCGCCACCGGCGGCGCCGTCCTGGCGGCCCAGGCCATGGGCGCCGACCTCGCCTACATCGGCTCCATGTTCATCGCCGCGAAGGAAGCCAACGCGACCCAGGCCTACAAGGAGGCCATCGTCGGCAACGGGGCGGAGGACATCGTCTACACCAACCTCTTCACCGGCGTGCACGGCAACTACCTGCGGCCCTCCATCGTCGCGGCCGGGCTCGACCCGGACAACCTGCCCCAGGCCGACCCCTCCAAGATGAACTTCGGCAGCGGCGGCACCAGCGCCGCCAAGGCCTGGCGCGACATCTGGGGCTGCGGCCAGGGCATCGGCGCGGTCAAGGCGGTGGAAGGCGCCGGCGAGATGATCGACCGGCTGAAGCGCGAATACGCCGCCGCGCGCGAGCGGCTGGGCCTGGCGCGCTGAGGGCCGGCGGGGCGGGGCCGGGCGCCCCGCCTCCGCGGTCGTCGGGCCGGTGGTCCGATGCCGCCGCGGGAGGGGCGGCATGTGGCGCCCCGCGATCGGCAGCGGGGGCGGCGTGCGGGCTTCGACAGGCTCAGGCTGAGGGTTGTGTTGATGCTCCCCGAGTAGCCTGTGCGGCCCCAGGCTACACCGGGCCTGGCATCCACCCTCCCTCAGGCTGAGCCTGTCGAAGCCCGCACAGCCTCACAGCCGCACCCGCCCGCGGGAACCGCCTCCCCTCACGGAATCCAGTAGAACGGGTTGGGCAGCTTGAAGCCCTTCTCCGCGTGGCCGCCGGCGAGGTCGGTGTCCTGGTCGCCGACGTTGGCGACGATGGTGTAGCCCTTGGCCTCGATGGCGGCGCGGGCGCCGGACTTGTACTCGGCGGTGGGCTGGCGCGGGCCCTCGGGGCGCAGCACGACGCCCTCCCAGCCCTCGTAGCCGGCGGCGCGCAGGTTGCGCTCGGTCCCGGCGCGCTGCGCCTCCTGCCGGCCGGTCACGAAGAAGACGGCGACGCCCAGCGCGCGCGCCTTGCGGTAGAGGTCCAGCACCGGGCGGATCGGCTCGCCGCGGCCCATGTCCTCCCAGGCGAGCGCCCCGCAGGGCCCCTTCTCAAGGTCGCAGGGACCCGACTTGAAGTAGCCGAAGTCGTTGACCCGCATCTGCGGCCAGTTGCTGATCGAGGTCTCGTCGATGTCCAGCACCAGGGCGGGGCGCGCGACCTTGCCGGCGCGCTCCTCGATCCAGGCGGCGGCGCGGGACGCCACGGCGGCGATGTCGCGCTCGTAGGCGCCGCCGTCATGGTAGGCGACGAGCTCGCGCTTGAGGACGCCGAGATTGGCCGGCTCGGAACCGGAGACGGGGTCCCGGCCCGCGGGCGCCGCGGCGCAGCCGGCCAGCAGCAGGAGGGCGAGAAACGGGGAAAGGCGGCGGTGCTGCGGCATGGGCGTCCCGGCGTGGCGCGGATTGTGACAATCCTGTTACCACGCCGGTCGCCGAAGGGCCAAGGCGCCGGATGCCGTCAGCGGCGCTTGGGGCGGATGTCCGCGGGGTCCCAGACGGCGCCGCGGCGGCGGCGCGGCTTGCCGTCGTCGTTGTCGCCCTCCATGCTGGCCATCATGGCGGAGCGAGTTTCCTCCGCGTCCGGGCCCGTCTCCTCGTCGTCGGTGCCGCCGACGCGGCGCACCAGGGCCGCGACCGCATCGGCCACCGCCGGCGGCGCGGCGCGCCAGGCGCGCAGCAGGTCCAGCTCGCGCCGGGTGAGGTCGAGGGACTCCGCGCCCTGCGTGTCGAAGTCCTGGCGGGGCTTGCCGAGGCCCGGCACCTCCAGGTCGTCGAAGAAGAAGGACAGCGGCACGTCCAGGATCTCGCCCAGCCGGTACAGCTTGGCGGTCGAGACGCGGTTGGTGCCGCGCTCGTACTTCTGCACCTGCTGGAAGGTGATCCCCAGCGCCCGCGCCAGGTCGGACTGGCTCATGCCCAGGAGACCGCGGCGCAGCCGGATGCGGCCGGCGACATGGTTCTCGATCAGGGCGTCGATGGCGTTAGCTTCCGAGTTCTTCGATTTCCGCGGCATCCGATTGGTCCGGCGAGTAATTGAACTGCGTCCAAGATCAGGACGCCGACTCGCAGTGTAAACGGCATATGAACAGGGATGCAACTGCGGAAGGAGGCCGCCTCTTGCTTGCGTCCTGAAGATGATAGGGGGAGCCCAATGCTACGTATGGTTAACAGTTTGCGAATCCGCAAGCCAGGGAAGTCTAATATCGGTTGAAAGCCAAGGACTTCGTTCCCATCGAATGGACGGCTTTTCAGGGGCCGGCGCACCGGATTCGGGACGTGAAAGCGACGTCATGCGCGCCGCGCGAAAGGCCGGCAACGCGAGTCGCCGGCACGGACTCACGTCGTAGCACCGCCCCGCGGGGTGGCGGGACCGGGGGACTCGGAACATCATGGCGGGCGCGGCGGGCGCCGTCAGCGTTCCTCGGCCATGATGGCGGCGATGGTCCGGAAGCGCGTGCCGGCGCCGATCTCCTCGATGGTGCGGGAGAGCTTGCGGCGCCAGTTCGGGTGCTGGGTCGAGGTGCCGGGCACGTTGACCGGATCGGCCTCGCCGGTGACGTCGTCGATCTGCACCAGCGCCAGGGCGGCCCGGCTGCGGGCGAGGAAGCGGTGCGCGGCCTCCCACGGGACCGCGGCGGGGGCATCGCCCTCCAGCAGCCCCTCGCGCCGCAGGGCGTCGGCCAAGCAGGCGCGGTCGCGGTCGCGGCGCTCCTTTTGGCGGTCCTCCTCGCCCTCCCCGGGCAGCAGCCCCAGCCGCGCCTTCAGCCCCACGTCGGTGCCGTCCCACCAGCCGCGCAACGTCGGCAGGTCGTGGCTGCCGGCCATGGCGACGGCCAGCGGCGGGTAGGCGTCGGGCGGCAGGTAGTCCCCGCTCTCCGCGTCCTGCTCGAAGAACAGGACGCGGTAGGAGAGCACGTTCGCCGCCGCCATCCGCTCGCGGAAGCCGTCCGGCACGGTGCCGAGATCCTCGCCCACCACCAAGCAGCGGTTGCGGTGGCTCTCCAGCGCCAGGATGCCGATCAGGTCCTCCATCGGATAGGCGACGTAGGCGCCGGCCGAGGCCGGCTCGCCCTCCGGTATCCAGTAGAGGTGCTGCAGCGCCATGACGTGGTCGATGCGCAGGCCCCCGGCGTGCCGCATGTTGGCGCGCAGCAGCTCCACGAAGCTGCGGTAGCCCTCCTCGCGCAGGCGCCGCGGGTTGAAGGGCGGCAGGCCCCAGTCCTGGCCGGCCGGGTTGAAGATGTCCGGCGGCGCGCCGACATGGGCGCCGTCCACCACCGCCTTCGGGTTGGCCCAGGTCTCCGCCCCGGCCCGGTCGGCGCCCACCGCCAGGTCGCGGTAGAGCCCGACCGCCATCCCGGCCGACTTCGCCTCCGCCGCCGCGGCGCGCAGCTGGTCGTCCGCCACCCATTGCAGCCAGGCGAGGAAATCGACGTGGCTGCGGTGCGTTTCCGCGAAGCGCGCGACCGCCGGCGAGGACGGGTCGCGGTATTCCT
Source organism: Azospirillaceae bacterium (assembly GCA_035627915.1). Lineage (GTDB taxonomy): Bacteria > Pseudomonadota > Alphaproteobacteria > Azospirillales > Azospirillaceae > DASPKT01. The sequence continues at coordinate 12,837 of DASPKT010000345.1, read as the reverse complement.
CCGGCCAGGCGTGCCAGTCGGCCTTGGCGGGGTCGCGGGCGGCGAAGTGCTCGCGCAGCGCCAGGAACAGGCAGGTGCGCTCCAGCACCTCCCCCTGCTCCTGCCGGAACGCCTCGAAGGCGCGCCAGCGCTCCGGTTCGGCGCTGTCGCGGCAGGCGTGGTGAAGCGTCGCCAGCACCTGCATCTTCAGGTCGGCCACCTCGGCGTAGGCGACCATCGTCTCGGCCCGGCAATCCTCCAGCCGGCCCCAGAAATCGGCCGACGCCACCATGTCGCGCGCCTCCCGGCAGGCCCGGAACTCCGGCAGGCAGGCCACGTCGATGTTCAGCACGTTCAGCAGCAGGCGGCTGGCCGGGGAATAGGGGCTGGCATGCTCCGGGTTGTCCGGGAACAGGGCGTGCAGCGGGTTCAGCCCGATCACGTCGGCCCCCTTGCCGGCGGCGATCTGCACCAGCCGCCTGAGGTCGCCGAAGTCGCCGATGCCCCAGTCGCGGGACGAGCGCAGCGTGTAGAGCTGCACCGCCAGGCCCCAGAGGCGCTCGCCGCGCTCCAGCGGCTCCGGCAGCCAGCAACGCCCGGGAGAGACGATGAGGGACATGACGGCCCGCCCCGCCTCCAGCCGATGGTATCCCGGCGGCAGGGCGGCCCCCAGGTCCAGGTGCCGGCGCTCCAGCGTGCGGCCGTCGAGGTCGCGCTCCTCCAGCGGCGGCAGCTCGGCGAAGGCGGCCTCGCCGCTGCGCTCCTCCCCCTCCTCGGTGACCAGCCGCCAGGAGACGGTGCCGGTGCCGGACGGCAGGGTCAGGGGCACCCGCGGCGGCTCGTCCGTCCGCAGCACCAGGACCGGCGGCAGCGGCCGGTTCCAGTCCTGCCGGTCCAGCGCCAGCAGCTCCGCCTCCGCCGCCCGTTCGTCCTCCACCGCGACACCCATGGCGGCCAGCAGGCGGCGCTTGGTTTCAGCGCTGGTCTCCACCGTGCGGCCGTGGGCGTCGCGGTAGGAGGACTCCACCCCGTAGCGCCCGGCCAGCCGGTCCAGCGCGGAGGCGTCGTGCCGGCGGCGGGCGCCGGGGGACAGGCCGATGGACCAGCGCACCGCCCAGGGCCCGAAGGCGCCGTCGCCACCCGCCGGCCCCTCGGTCCACAGCACTTCGCCCGACGGTGGGGGGAAGCCCTCCTGCGCCTCGCCCGCCAGGTTGGCGGCCAGCATCAGCTCGCCCCCGCCGCCGAGGCGCCAGCGCACGACGAAGCCCTGCCCGCCGACCATCTGGTGGGTGCCGGCGTTGCCGCGGATGCCGGCCAGCCGCGGCACCAGGTGGTCGCGCCGCACCGCCAGCACCCGCCGGTACCAGTCTAGCCAGCCTGCGTGCGGCTCCGTTCCGGGGGCGTTCCAGTCCAGCTTGGCGGAGGCGAAGGTGGCTTCCGCGGTGGGGTCGGGGATGCGTTCGCGCGCCTCCTCGTCCTGGAACTCGGGGAAGCGGGCGAACTCCTTGCGCCTCCCCTCGCGCACCGCGTCGGCCAGCTCCGGCCCGAAGTCGCAGAAGAAGGGGAAGGGCTGCGCCGCCCCCCATTCCTCGCCCATGAAGATCATCGGCACCTGCGGGGCCAGCAGGTATATGGCCGCCGCCGCCCGCACCGCCTCGGGCGCCACGGTCGCGGTGATGCGGTCGCCGAAGGCGCGGTTGCCGACCTGGTCGTGGTTCTGCAGGAAGTTCACGAAGGCGGTCGGCGGCAGGTGGGCGCTGGGGCCGCCCCGCTCCGACCCGCGGTAGGGCATCACCTCGCCCTGGAAGGCGAAGCCTTCCGCAAGCGCCCGGGCCAGCTTCTCCGGCTGGCCGGCATAGTCCGCGTAGTAGCCGGCGGACTCGCCCGAGGCCGCCACGTGCAGCCCGTGGTGCACGTCGTCGTTCCACTGGGCGGTGAAGTGCGGCGCGGCCCCGTCGGGGCCGCGGCCCAGCCGCTCCGGGTCGTTCTCCTCGTTCTCCAGCACCAGGTGCACGTGCCGGCCGGGTGCCGCCGCGCGCACCCGCTCCGCCAGCTCGGTCAGCAGGTGGCGCCCGCTCTCATCGATGATGGCGTGGACGGCGTCCAGGCGCAGCCCGTCCAGGTTGAACTCCCCGATCCAGTAGAGGGCGTTGTGGATGACGAACTCGCGGACCGTTCCGCTTCCGGAATCATCGAAGTTGACGGCCGCACCCCAGGGCGTCTCGTGCTTGTCGGTGAAGAAGGCGGGGGAGATGGCGTGGAGGTAGTTCCCCTCCGGGCCGTAGTGGTTGTAGACCACGTCCAGCATGACCATCAGCCCGCGCGCGTGGGCCGCGTCCACCAGGGCCTTCAGGTCCTCCGGCCGGCCGTAGCTGCTGTCGGGGGCGTACAGCAGCACCCCGTCGTAGCCCCAGTTGCGCCGGCCGGGGAAGTCGGCCACGGGCATGATCTCGATGGCGGTGACGCCCAGCTCCACCAGATGGTCCAGCCGGCCGATGGCGGCGCGGAAGGTGCCCTCCGGCGTGAAGGCGCCGACATGCAGCTCGTAGACGACCGCCTCCTCCCAGGGGCGGCCCTTCCAGCCGGCGTCGCGCCAGGCATAGGCGGCGGGGTCCACCACCTCGCTGGGGCCGTGCACGTCCTGCGGCTGGTAGCGCGACGCCGGGTCCGGCACCGCCAGCCCGTCCGGCAGCACGAAGCGGTAGCGGGTGCCGGGCCCGGCGCGGCGCGTGGACAGCTCGAACCAGCCGTCGCCGGCCGGCTCCATGTCCATCGGTTCCCGCTCCCCCTCGATCTGCAGGCGCACGATTTCATGCGACGGAGCCCATAGGCGGAAGCGCACCGACCCGTCCGGCCTGATCTCCGGCCCGAACGGCATGCCGTGGACCCGCCGGACCGGCCCCGCCGCCGTCCCGGCACCTGTGCCGGGGCCCGCCTCGTCGAGGATGGCCAGCACGCCGGCCAGCGGGATGTCCACCCAGTCCGGCCGGTTCGCCAGCTCGTAGTTCACCTCGTAGAGGGCCTTCTCCAGCATGAAGAAGCGGACCAGCCGCACCGTGTCGCGCGGGTCCTCCGCACAGCCCGGGCAGCCCTGGGCCGCCGTCAGGTATTCCTCCAGGAAGGCCTGGCTCGCCTCGCCGGCCCAGGCGGTCAGCCGGTCCTCCGACGGGGCGCCGGGCCGGCGCGCCGCCGCGGCGGCGGCATAGGAGAAGGAGCGCAGCATGCCCGCCACGTCGCGCAGCGGGCTGTGCTTGGCCCGCCGCGCCGCCAGCGGGCGCAGCGGCTCGCCCTCGAAGTCGACGATGACGGCGTCGTCGCCCGCCACCAGCACCTGGCCCAGGTGGAAGTCGCCGTGGTGGCGGGTCTTGGCGACCTGCGCCCCGGCCGGCAGCAGCGCGTCGATGCGGGCCGCCAGCTCGCCGCGCTGTGTGGTCAGCCGGTCGGCCAGCGCGCGCGCCTTGGCCGACAGCTCCGGCCCGCCGAAGGCCAGCCCGTCCAGCGCCTGGCGCGCCATGGCCCGGGTCCCCTCGGCCCAGTTGTCGAGGTCGTCGGGGCTCACCTGTTCCGCCCGGAAGTCCGGGTCGCCGGTGGCGCCGCCCAGCGCCCGGTGCATCTCCGCGGTGCGGCGGCCCAGCGTGCGCAGCCAGGGGATGGTATCCCCGCCCCCCGCCAGCCGCTCCAGCACCCAGGACCAGCCGTCGCCGCTGTTCTCCACGAAGGCCTGCAGCACGCAGAGGCTGGCGCCCGTGCCGCCGCCCTCCGGCGCCAGCTCGGCCCAGCCCAGCAGGGCCGGCGTCGCTCGGAACCCGGCCTCGCCGGTCAGGAACCGGCCCATCTCCATCTCGGGGTGGACGCCCTCCTCCAGCCGCCGGAACACCTTCAGGATGGCGCCGTCGCCGACGCGGATGGAGGTGTTGGACTGCTCCGCCCTGCCGCGGCGGACCGGCCAGTCGGCGGCCGGGTCGAGGCCGATGCCGGCCGCGGCGTCGGTGCGGCGGGCGGCCAGCCGCCCCTCCTTTCGCCCCTCCAGCATGCGGCGCACCAGCGCCCGCACGAAGGCGTCGGAGGCGAAGGCATCGACCAGCACCTGGTCCCCCTCCGCGGGGTGGGCCGGCGCCAGGACCGACGGGTCGTCCTCCGCGACGCCGCTGCGCGGCACCAGGGCGAGCGGCACCAGATAGCGCTGCGGCGCGCGTCCCGGCGGCTCCACCAGCCAGACGGCGAGTGCCGCCGGATGCTCCGGCAGGTCGAGCGGGACCAGCGCGTCGAGGCTGACCGCCGGCGTGCCGGCGTCCTTGGCGGCATACCAGCGCTGGCCCATCAGGTGGCCGGGCAGCGCCATCTCCGCCAGGGCCTCCAGCCCGGCATCGGCCGGCCAGGCGGGGGATTCGGCTTGCGGGGTCCGGCGTCCGGGGGTTCGCGCCATGGTCGGGTCCTGGGCTATCGGGCGGAGGGATGCGGCCTCCCGCAAACAGACAGGGAAAGCCGCCGTTCCGCGGCCCCTCTTCCGCGCGCCCCCCTTCCGCGTGAGGGCCGCACCCCTGGACCTCGGCCGCCCGCATCCCGATACTAACGGGGAGTGGAAGGAGCATTACCGATGAACCGACGCCATCTGATCCTGGGCATCGCGGCGCTGGGCGGCATCGCCGCCGGCGGCGCCCTGCTGGCCACCTACCCCGCCGAGGCGGCGCTGCCGCCGGTCACCGTGTGGAAGTCGCCCACCTGCGGCTGCTGCGCCGCCTGGGTGGAGCACATGCGCGGCGCAGGCTTTGCCGTGACGGTGCATGAGGTGGAGGCGATCAACCCGATCAAGGCCGCCCAGGGGGTAACGCCGGAACTCGCCTCCTGCCACACGGCGGCGGTCGGCGCCTACACTCTGGAAGGGCACGTGCCGGCCGACGCGGTGAAGCGCCTGCTGGCGGAGAAGCCGAAGGCGCGGGGCTTGGCCGTGCCCGGCATGCCCCAGGGCTCCCCCGGCATGGAGACGGGCGTCACCGAACCTTACGAGATCCTGCTGTTCGGCAACGGCGAGCCGACCGTGTTCGAGCGGCGCTGACGCCATTTTCACCCCCTCGACCTTCCCCCCTTGACCTTCCAATGGTGGGAAGGTCCATATGAGGGGACAGCTGAGTTTCCATGAGGCTGTCCCCATGTCCCCGACCACCGCCGTCAGCACCGCCGCCGCCCTCCGCGAGATCGACATCCCGGTCGAGGGCATGACCTGCGCCTCCTGCGCCGGCCGGGTGGAGAAGGCGATCCGCGCCGTCCCCGGCGTGGCCGACGCCGCCGTCAACCTGGCGACCGAGCGCGCCCGCGTCACCTTCGACCCCGCCGCGACGGGCCCCGGCCCGGTGGCGCAGGCGATCGAGCGGGCGGGCTACGTGCCCGTGGCCGAGAGCGTCGACCTCGCCATCGGGGGCATGACCTGCGCCTCCTGCGTGGCGCGGGTGGAGAAGGTGCTGGGCCGCGTGCCCGGCGTGCTGGAGGCCACCGTCAACCTCGCCACCGAGCGCGCCCAGGTGCGCGGCGCCGGGGTGGACCCGGCCGCCCTGGTCGCGGCGGTGGAGCGGGCCGGCTACACCGCCCGGCCGCTGGCTCCGGACGCGCCGGCCGCCCCCGACGACGCCCGCGAACAGGCCGTGCGGCGCGAGCTGCACCATTTGCTGGTCGCCGCCGTCCTGTCACTGCCGCTGGTGCTGCCGATGCTGGCGGAACCGTTCGGGCTGCACCTGATGCTGCCGGGCTGGGTCCAGCTGCTGCTGGCGACCCCGGTGCAGTTCTGGCTGGGCCGCCGCTTCTACGTGGCGGGCTGGAAGGCGGCGCGGGCCGGGGCCGGCAACATGGACCTGCTGGTGGCGCTGGGCACGACGGCCGGCTGGGGCCTCAGCACCTGGATGCTGGCGACCGCGCATGCGGGCCACGAGCCGCACCTCTACTACGAGGCGTCGGCCGTGGTGGTGACACTGGTCCTGCTGGGCAAGTGGCTGGAGGGCCGCGCCAAGCGCCAGACCACCGAGGCCATCCGCGCGCTGACCGCCCTGCGCCCGGAGACGGCGCGGGTGCGCCGCGGCGGGACGGAGCGCGAGGTGCCGCTGGCGGACGTGCGCGTCGGCGACCTGGTCGTGGTGCGCCCGGGCGAGCGGGTGGCGGTTGACGGCCGCGTCGCCGAGGGCGCCAGCCACGTGGACGAGTCCCTGCTGACGGGCGAGAGCCTGCCGGTCGCCAAGCATCCCGGCGACAAGGTCACCGGCGGCGCCATCAACGGCGACGGGCTGCTGCTGGTGGAGACGACGGCGGTGGGGGCGGAGACGGTGCTGGCCCGCATCATCCGCCTGGTGGAGGGGGCGCAGGCCGCCAAAGCGCCGATCCAGCGGCTGCTGGACCGGGTCAGCGCGGTCTTCGTGCCGGCGGTGCTGCTGGTGGCGCTCGCCACCTTCGCGGGCTGGCTGCTGGCCGGCGCCGGGGTGGAGGCGGCGGCCGTGAACGCGGTCGCCGTGCTGGTCATCGCCTGTCCCTGCGCGCTGGGCCTCGCCACGCCGACGGCCGTGATGGCCGGCACCGGCGTCGCCGCCCGCGCCGGCATCCTCATCAAGGACGCCGAGGCGCTGGAGCGGGCGCACGCCGTCGATACCGTCGCCTTCGACAAGACCGGCACCCTGACGGAGGGCAAGCCGACAGTGGTGGCGCTCGCCCCCGCAGCGGGGCTGGACGAGGCCGGCCTGCTGCGCCTCGCCGCCGCGGTGCAGGGCGGCAGCGAGCATCCGCTCGCCCGCGCCGTGGCGGCGGAGGCCGCCGCCCGCGGCGTCGATGCCCCCGCCGCGCAGGCGGTGCGCGCCCTGCCCGGCCGCGGCGTCGCCGCCACGGTGGAGGACCGCCCCCTGCTGCTGGGCAGCCGCCGGCTGATGGAGGAGAGCGGCGTCGCCACCGCCGCCCTGGCCGGCCGCGCGGCGGAATTGGAGGCCGAGGGCCGCACCGTCTCCTGGCTTGCCGGTGCCGGCGGCGGGCCGGCGCTGGGCCTGCTGGCCTTCGGCGACGCGCCCAAGCCGGGGGCGGCGGAGGCGGTGGCGCGGCTGCGCCGGGAGGGCGTGCGCACCGTCATGCTGACCGGCGACAACCGGGGCAGCGCCATGGCCGCGGCGCACCGCCTCGGCATCGACGAGGTGGTGGCCGAGGTGCTGCCGCAGGACAAGGCCGACGCGGTGGCGCGGCTGAAGCAGGGCGGGCGCGTGGTGGCGATGGTCGGCGACGGCGTCAACGACGCGCCCGCCCTGGCCGCCGCCGACGTCGGCATCGCCATGGCGACCGGCACCGACGTCGCCATGCACGCGGCCGGCGTGACGCTGATGCGCGGCGACCCGGCGCTGGTGGCCGACGCCATCTCCATCTCCCGCCGCACCTACGCGAAGATCCGGCAGAACCTGTTCTGGGCCTTCGCCTACAACGTGGTCGGCATCCCGCTGGCAGCGCTGGGCCTGCTGAGCCCCGTGGTGGCGGGTGCCGCCATGGCTTTCTCCAGCGTCAGCGTTGTCGGCAACGCGCTCCTGCTGCGGCGCTGGCGCCCGGCCAAATGAACGGGCCATCCCGCTGTCCCCTCTCCCCCCGTCACCCCGGCGCAAGCCGGGGTCCAGGAACCGTCGGCGGCAGCGCCCGGGTCCCCTGGATTCCGGCTTGCGCCGGAATGACGGGCGGAGGGTGGCGCCGCCCCGCGATCAACCATCCAGACGGAACCGCACCATGAACATCGGCGAAGCGGCCAAGGCGTCCGGCGTCTCGGCCAAGATGATCCGGCACTACGAGTCGATCGGGCTGATCCCGTCTGCGGCGCGGACGGGGTCGGGCTACCGGGTCTACTCGGCCAACGACGTGCACACGCTGCGCTTCATCCGGCAGGCGCGCGACCTGGGCTTCTCCCTGGCGGACCTGGACCGGCTGCTGCGGCTGTGGCGCGACCGCGGCCGGGCCAGCGCCGACGTGAAGGCGCTGGCGACCGCCCACATGGCCGAGCTGGACCGCAAGATCGCGGAGCTGCAGGCCATGCGCCGCACGCTGGAGCACCTGGCGAAGGCCTGCCACGGCGACGACCGCCCGGACTGCCCCATCCTGGAGGAGCTGGCCGCCCCCGCCGCCGGCCCGAAGCCGCGCGCCAAGCCGCACTGCGCGACGGACGGGCTGCGCTAGAGGGGGCGCAGCCGCGCCAGCACGCCCGCGGCTCCCCCGGGCAGGTCCAGCGCCGCCGCCTCCCCCTCCCGCAGCCAGGATTCCCCCGTAGTGAGGTGCAGGAGGTCGGCGCCCGGCCCGGCAAGCTCCAGCCGGCCGCCCCGAACCGCCTCGACGGACGCGGTCCAGGCGCCGCGCGCGGCCATGACGTTGAAGGCCTCGACCGCACCCGCCGTCAGGCGCGCCGCCACTTCGGCCTCCCCCGGGAAGGCGACCGGGGCCAGCGGCGGCGTCGGGCGCTCCCGTCCCTCCACGGTCAGGACCAGCCCCTCCCCCGCGACCGGCACCAGGATGCGGTCCAGGCCGGGGAAGCGGGAGAAGGGGCCGTCCGCCGCGATGGCCGCACGGCTGACCCGCCACAGCACCGCCCCGCCGGGGCCGGTGCGCAGGGCGATCTCCCGCGTGGTGCCGCCGCCGTTGCGCCAGGGCACGACCGTGTGCTCCTCCCAGCGGATCGGCCTCACGGCCGGCCTCCCGCCGTGGTGACGGGCAGCAGGCGGCCCCCGGTGACGGAAGCCAGGTCGGCGGGGGCGAGCGCAATCTGCAGCCCGCGCCGGCCACCGTTCACGATCATCTCCGCCAGGCCTTCCGCGCTGGCGTCGATGAAGGTGGGCAGGCGGCGGCGCATGCCGATGGGGCTGATGCCGCCGACCACGTAGCCGGACGCCCGCTGCGCCTCCTTCGGATCGGCCATGGCCCCGCGCTTGGCCCCGGCGGCCTGCGCCAGCGCCTTCAGATCCAGGCGGGCCGGCGACGGGATGACCGCGCAGGCGAGCCCGCCGCCCTCCAGCTGCACGACCAGGGTCTTGAACAGGCAGGCGGGATCGACGCCCAGCGCTTCGGCCGCCTGCATGCCGATGGCATCGGCATCCGGGTCGTAGTCGTATTCCAGCAGCCGGTGCGGGACGCCGGCCTTGCGCACGGCGTCGACGGCGGGGGTGGCCTTCCCCGACATGGGCGCGTCCTCCGGGTTGACGGGCCCCCAAGGACGCCCGGCCGGCGCCGCCCCGTCAAGGGGCAGCCGCCACCCTTCTGCCCTCTCCGGCGTTATCGCATGGGAACCGACGGGAAGATGGCGCGGAGGACGCGATGCAGGAGGATCGGGCCGAGGGTGCGGCCGGCAGCGAGGAGACGGCCCGCGACGCCGGCGAGACGGTGGGCGAGTGGATCACGGACGTCCTGGTCTGGTGCTGGGGCGTGGTGACGGCGATCTGGGACGCGATCGGCGGCGAGGTGCTGGCCTTCCTGGGCGGGCTCGCCTGCGGGGCGGCGGGAGTGCTCGACATGGAGCTGCCGGGCGACCTCTGCGCGGCCGACCCGGCGCACCAGCCGCCGGCGGCGGAGGCCCCGCCCCCGCCGCCGCCGCAGGACTGAGCCATTACGGCTTCAGCACCACCTTGATGCAGCCGTCCTCCTTGTCGCGGAAGGTGCGGTAGGCCTCCGGCCCGCGCTCCAGCGGCAGGGTATGGGTGATGACGAAGGTGGGGTCGATCTCCCCCTCCTCGATCCGCTTCAGAAGGTCGTAGGCGAAGCGGCGGACGTGGGTCTGGCCGGTGCGGATGGTCAGGCCCTTGTTCATCATGGCACCCAGCGGGATCTTGTCGCCGAAGCCGCCGTAGACCCCAGGGACGGAGACGATGCCGCCGGGGCGGCAGGCCATGATCGCCTCGCGCAGCACGTGCGGGCGGTCGGTCTCCAGCATCATGGCGGCCTTGGCCTTGTCCATCACGGCGTCCATCGAACTGCCGGCGTGCGCCTCCAGCCCGACCGCGTCGATGCACTTGTCGGGGCCGCGGCCGCCGGTCAGCTCGTTCAGCCGCTCCAGCACCGGCTCGCGCTCGAAGTCGATGGTGACGGCGCCCGCCGCCCGCGCCATGGCGAGGCGCTCCGGGATGCGGTCGATGGCGATGACGGTGTGGGCGCCCAGCATGAAGCAGCTCTTGATGCAGAACTGCGCGACCGGGCCGCAGCCCCAGACCGCCACCACGTCCGACGGCTCGATGTCGCAATGGACGGCCGCCTGCCAGCCGGTGGGGAAGATGTCGCCGAGGAACAGCACCTGCTCGTCGGTCAGGCCGGACTTGGGCACCTTCACCACCGTCGTCTCGGCGAAGGGTACCCGCACGTACTCCGCCTGGCCGCCGGCGTAGCCGCCGGTGACGTGGGAATAGCCGAACAGGCCGGCGGTGCTGTAGCCCCAGACCTTGGACGCCAGGTGGGCGTTGCGGTTGGAGTTCTCGCAGAGCGAGAAGTTGCCGCGGCGGCACTGCTCGCACATGCCGCAGGTGATGGTGAAGGGCACCACCACCCGGTCGCCGGCCTTCAGGTCGCGGACGCCGGAGCCGACCTCCACCACCTCGCCCATGAACTCGTGGCCCAGCACGTCGCCGCGGCGCATCGCCGGGTTGTAGCCGTCCATCAGGTGCAGGTCGGAGCCGCAGATGGCGCAGGTGGTGACCTCGACGATGACGTCGAGGGAATGTTCGAGCCGGGGATCCGGCACCGTGTCGTAGCGGATGTCCCCCTTACCGTGCCAGCAGAGCGCGCGCATCCCGTCCTCCGGTCCTGTCGTCGAAGCTTCCTCGCCAACAGGTGGAGGGACAGGGCGTTCCGGGCGCTAGTGCACCGAGCGGTTCTGCACCGTCGCCTTGGAAGCCAGCGAGAAGCGCTCCCCGGCCGTCGCGACGCGCCCCAGCGCCAGGTCGGCGGCCAGCCTTCCCACCGCCGGGCCGTGCTTGAAGCCGTGGCCGGACCCGGCGCCGACCAGCAGCAGGTTGGGGCGCTGCGGGTGGCGGTCGATCAGCAGGTCGCCGTTGGCGCTGTTCTCGTACTGGCAGACCCGCGCCTCCACCAGCGGCTGCTTCGCCAGGATGGGGAAGCGCCGCGCCATGTAGGCGCGCACGTCGGCCAGGCCAGCCTCCGACGCCGTGCGGTCGCCCGTGTCGGGGTCGATGGGCGGGCCGTGGCGGTCGTGGGCGATCTTGAAGCCGCGCGCCTCCAGGTCGGGGAAGCCGTAATAGATGTCGCCGCCGTTGAAGTCGGCCCAGCCCGGCAGGCTTCCCGGCCCGAACCGCCCGTCGCCGGCCGGCGGGGCGAAGAAGAACACCTCCTGCCGGGTCGGGAAGATGCGGTTGCCCAGGAGATCGGGGAACAGCCTGGGCAGCCAGGGGCCGCAGGCGAAGACGAAGCTGTCGGCCGCGATGCGCTCCCCCGCCGCGGTGACGACCGCCTCCAGCCGCCCCTCCCCCGCCGGCGGCTGCACCGCCGCCTGGACGTAGCGGCCGCCCTCGCGCACGAAGCGGTCGACCAGCGTCTGCACCGCCCGCCGCGCCATCAGGGCGCCCAGCTGCGGCTCGTACAGGCCCAGCGCCACGCCCTCGAAGTCCACCTGGGGGAAGCGCCGGCGCATGGCGCCCTGGTCCAGCAGCTCCGTCGGCAGGCCGAGGCGCCGGTGCACCTCCACGGTCTTCGTGACGTACTCCTCCTCCCGGGGGAAGAAGAACAGCACGCCCGTGGGGTGGAAGACCGGCAGCCCCGCCTGGTCTGACAGTCGGCGCCAGTCCGCCAGGGAGTCCCAGGCCATGCGGGTGTAGACCTCGTCCCCGCCGTAGGCGGTACGGGTCATGCGCGACTCGCCGCCGGAGGAGGCCCGGGCATGCGCCGGCCCCCAGGCATCCACCAGCGTCACCGAGCGCCCCGCCTGCCGCAGGTGCCAGGCGGTCCAGGCGCCGAACACGCCGGCCCCGACCACCACCACGTCGGCGCGGGCCGGGGCGGGCGCCTGCGCCTTCGCGGGCGCCGCCGCCACCGCCGCCAGCGCGCCGGCCGCACCCAGGAACGTCCGCCGCGAATGACCGCCCACCGCTGCCTCCCCTGTAGCCTCAGGCCTTGTAGCCCTGGGCGTCGAGTGAACAGGCCGCGTCCCGGACGGTCAAGGGGGGCCGGTCAGGGAGGGACCGTCAGGGCCGGGCCGGCCCCAGCAGGCCCAGCAGCTCCGCCCGGATGCGCGTCCAGGCGGCGGAGGTGGGGTCGATCAGCTCGAAATGCCCTGTTCCCTCGATGTCGATGACGGCGGCGGGATCGCCGGCGGCCCGGGCTGCCGCACCGTAGTCGCGGCCGAAGCGGGCCGGCACGATGTGGTCCAGCACGCCGGAGACGACCACCTGCCGCACCCCCAGCGGCAGCATGGCGGGAGGCGAGGTGTCGGCGTAGACGTCCGCCCCCGCCCGCGCCGCCGCCCCGGTGATGCCGTCGATGGTGGCGGGCCCGCCGCAGGCCTGGGGGCCGTCGGCGCGGTAGGACTTCAGGTCGTTGATGCCGGCGAGCGTCACCACGCCCCGCACCGGCAGCGGCTCCCCCGACCTCAGCGGGCTCGCCGCCGGCAGCCGGTGCCGTGCCGCCGCCCACAGGGCCAGGTGCCCGCCGGCGGAGTGCCCGGTCAGCGCCACCCTGGAGAGGTCGAGCCGGTGCTGCGCCGCCACCGCCCGCAGGTGGTCGATGCCGCGGGCCACGTCCTGGAAGGTGCCGGGATAGCCGCCGCCCGCCCCGCCCAGCCGGCGGTACTCCACGTTCCAGACGGCGACGCCGGCGCGGCGCAGGTCCTCCGCGATGTAGGCCATCAGCTCCACCCCCGGCAGGCGC
>DASPKT010000344.1:0-59064 GCA_035627915.1 Azospirillaceae bacterium | reverse complement strand
TCGGAGGTCTCCGCCAGCTTGGCGAAGAGATCGTTGACCCGGGCGGGGCCGGCCCGCATGGCTTGCTGGATGTTCATCCAATTCCCTTTCATGTTGCAGTGCACATATGGGTGCTGCACCGCAACATGCGAGCGGACTCTTCCCCCGCCGGGCCGATCAGGCCGGAATTGCCGCGGGCGACCTTCCGAACGCGCCGCCCGGCCCGCACCGGGAATTCAGGCCTGCCGGGGGGGGGGGCGCCGCGACGATCCACTGCAGCGGGTGTTGACGATAGACGCCGGCCTGGCAGGCGCCGCCCCTGGCGCCGCCGAGGCCGTCCGGTGCGGGTCACCCCGCCGAAGGCTTTCCATGCCGACCGACAGCCGCCACGCCCACCCCGCCCGCGGCCACGCGGGCGCCAACCCCTCCCTTGCCGTGCGCATCAGCGCCGCTGCCGTCAGCCCGCCCCGCTGGTCGGCCCTGCTGATCATCGTCCTGGCCGCCGGCCTCGCCGGCCTCGTCACGTTGATGCGCTGAGGGCGGGAAGCCTGCCGCCGCATGCGGACCGGTCCCGGAACCGCCGGTTCGCTTTGCCGGCCGGCCTCCAGGCGTTGCCGTGACACCGGACTGGGAGCCGCCGGAACCGGAAGCCGTCACCACGGGCGGCCGAGGCCGCAGCCCTTTCCAATCAGCCAGCACGGCGGCCCACCCCGCCTGCCATAGGAGACTCATGCAGTATCGCCGAGCGGGCGCCGGGCTGCCAAGCTCGCCCGAGCCGATCGGGTCGCCGTTGCGATCGCTATCGAAGCTGCCACCCTGCGGAATGGGCCCAGAGAGGACAGGCAGGATTTCAGACCAAGCCGCCGGAAGCCTGCGCCTGTTCGACCTGCCGCGCGAACCCCGCGATGTCGATGTTGGCACCGCATAGGATGATGCCGACGCGCCGGCCGGCGAGGCGCTCGCGCAATGGTCCGAACAGGGCGGCCGTCGCCGCGGCGGCGGCCGGTTCGACCGCCAGCTTCATCTCGCGGAACAGGACGGCCATCGCGTCGCGGATCTGGTCGTCGTCGACGAGCACCAGCTCGTCGAGCGTGGCGCGGCACAGGGCGTAGCTGTAGGGCAGCGCATAGGGCGGTGCCAGGCTGTCCGCGATGGTGGCGACATCCGGGCGGCCGACCGGCCGGCCGGCGGCGAAGCTGCGGTGCATCGTGTCGGCGCCCATAGGCTCCACCCCGATGATCCGGCAGTCCGGCCGCATCCGCCGCAGCGCGCTCGCCACGCCGGAGCAGAGGCCGCCGCCGCCGATGGGCAGGATGACCGCGTCCAGCGCGCCCGCCTGCTCGGCGAACTCGGCGCCCAGCGTCGCCGTGCCCAGCGACGTCAGCGGCCCCTCGAAGGGATGGACGAACAGCCGTCCCTCCTCCCGGGCGATGGCGTCGGCGAGGTCGAAGGCCGACTTGCCGTCGGGCGCGACCAGCACCTCCGCCCCGTACCGGCGGCACCGGTCCACCCTGGCCGGGTTGGCCGAGGCCAGCATGACGACCCGGGCGGACACGCCGAGGGTGCGGGCGGCGAAGGCCGTGGCGATGGCATGGTTGCCGGCGCTGACCGCCGTCACCCCCCGGGCCAGCGCCTCGCGGTCCTGGTTCAGCATGACGGTCAGCGCACCGCGGGGCTTGAAGGTGCCGGTATGCTGGAACAGCTCCAGCTTGAGGGTGACCTCCGCGCCGGCCCCCAGCCTGTCCTCCAGCTCGCGCCCGCGCCACCGGTGCACCGGGGTGGTCATCAGATGGGGAGCGAGCGCCGCGCGCGCCGCCGCGATCCGCTCCAGCGTCGGCAGTTCCACCTCATCGGACATCGGTCTCTTCCTTTCGTCCAGTTGATGCGGGAGGGCAGTGCCTCTCGGCCCTTGCCCGCACGTCCGGCAGCAGCGGGCAGGCGCGGCGCGCCGTGAGGTCGAACTGCACGGTGGTCGCGGTCATGCGCGCGCAGACGTCGTCCGGCGCGCCGGCGAGGACCAGACGGTGCTCGTAGGAGAAGGAGGTGGTGCCGACGCGCAGGATGCGGCTCAGCACCAGGACCGGCGCCCCCGCGAGGACCTCGCGCCGGTAGTCGATCTCATGCGCCGCGTCGGCCCACCCGAGCGACGTCTCCCGCTGCCGGGCGACGCCGTGGCCCAGCACGTGGTAGGCGAGGTACTGCGAGGCAAGGTCGAACAGGGCCATGTAGTGCTGGGTGTTCAGGTGCCCCATGCCGTCGCACTGACCGTCCAGCACCACGGTGCGCAAGGTTTCGATATCGCTCATCACCCGGCCTCTCCCACCCGGTGGAGGAGGGCCGCCAGGAGCAGCAGGCCGATGGCGCTGCCGGCCAGGGCCGCCGCGGTCCAGCCCGGGCGGACGCCACGGCCGCGCAGCCGGTCGACCGCCGCCGCCGCTCCCCGGAACCCCGCGAGGAACCCCAGGGCGGACGCCAGCGGGACCACGAGGGCGAGCGCCTGCCATCCCCACCGGAGCCAATCCGGGCCGAGGGAGGCGCAGACGTGCTGCCAGCCCGCCGCGGCCAGTGCCGCCGCCGCGGGGACCGCCGCCATCCCTCCCAGCACCCCGAAGACGGGGCGCAGGGGGTCGCCTTGGCCGCGGCCCGGGGACGACCCGTCCGCCGGGTGGCCGGTCGCAGGACTTCCGCCCATCGCCACCCCCGCCTCAGAAGGCTGTCTTGTCGCCGCCCTTGAGTCCCAGCATGGCGCGGGCGTCGGCGGGCGTGGCGATCTCATAGCCGAGGTCCTCCAGGATGCGCCGGATCAGGACCACCTGGTCGGCATTGCTCCGGGCCAGCTTGCCGCGCCCGATGTAGAGGCTGTCCTCGAGGCCGACGCGGACGTTGCCGCCCAGCATCGCGCTCAGCGTCAGGAACCGCATCTGCTGGCGCCCGATGCCGAAGGCGGACAGGAGGTAGTCCTGGCCGAACAGCCGGTCGGCCACCTGGCGCATGTAGACGAGGTGGTCGAGCTCGGCGCCGATCCCGCCCAGGACGCCGAAGATGCCCTGGATGAAGAAGGGCGGTTCGATCAGCCCGCGGTCGGCGAAGTGCGCGACCGTGTAGAGATGCCCGATGTCGTAGCACTCGTACTCGAAGCGGGTGCCGTAACGATGGCCGAGCTCGCGGATGATCGTCTCGATCTGCTCGAAGCTGTTCACCGCGTAGACCGAGCGGGTGCTCTCCAGGAACGGCTTCTCCCAGGCGTGCTTCCAGTCCTTGTACTTCTCCGCCAGCTGGAAGACGCCGAAGTTCATGGTCCCCATGTTCAGCGACGTCATCTCCGGCTGGGCCCGGTGGGGAGCCTGCAGCCGCTGCTCCATCGACATGCCCGGCGCCCCGCCGGTGGTGATGTTGATGACCGCGTCGGTCTGCTGCTTGATGCGCGGCAGGAAGTCCATGAACACGTCGGCGTCCGGGGTCGGACGGCCGTCCGCCGGGTTGCGGGCGTGCAGGTGGAGGATCGAGGCGCCGGCCTGCGCGGCCGCCACCGCGTCGCGCACGATCTCGTCCGGGGTGACCGGCAGGTGCGGCGACATGGTCGGCGTATGGATCGATCCGGTGACCGCGCAGGTGATGACCACCTTCCCGGCTGACTGCATCTGGCCTTCCTCCCTGGCTGCCCGGTGCGGCGCCGCCGGCATTCCGGCCTCCGGCGCCCGATCTTCCGGGATACGGACCCCAGCTAAGCGGCCCTTGCCGCGCACGTCAATATATTTGATAAACTATAGCACCTAACGAGGCACCGGAGAGGCCAACCCATGCCAGCGCTGATCATCGACGCCGACCGCATCGCCGCGACCCTGTCCATGGACGACTGCATCGACATCGTGGCCGGCGCCATGCGGGCTGTCTCCGCCGGCACCTGCACGCTGCCCCAGCGGCAGGCGGTCGCCGCCCCGGCCGGCGGCGCACGCCTCGGCGTCATGCCGGGCGCCCTGTCCGACCCGCCCCGCCTGGGTGCCAAGCTGGTGGCCCTCTCGGCGGCTCGGCCGGGCGTCCCCTCGCACGGCGGCCTGATGGCGCTGTTCGACGGGGAGAGCGGCGCGCTGCTGGCCCTGCTGGAGGCCGGGGCCCTGACTGCGCTGCGCACCGCCGCGGCCAGCGGTCTCGCCACGCGCGTCCTGGCCCGCCGGGACGCAGATGTCCTGGCGGTGCTCGGCACGGGCGAGCAGGCGGCGGCCCATGTGGCGGCGATGGCTGCCGTGCGGCCGCTGCGCGAGGTCAGGGTCTGGGGGCGGTCGGCGGAAAAGGCGGCGGCGTTCCTGGGCCGCATCGACCTGCCCGGCGTGGCGTCCCGCGCCGTCGCCGACGCCCGCGACGCCGTGGCGGGGGCGGACATCGTCTGCACGACGACCCGGGCGACGGCGCCGATCCTGCGGGGCGCCTGGCTCACGCCCGGCACGCACCTGAACCTCGTCGGCTCCAGCTTCGCCGATGCCGCCGAGGTGGACGTGGAGGCCGTGACCCGCGCCCGCTTCTTCGTCGACCACCGCGCCGCCGCGCTGTCGCAGGCGGGCGAGTTCCTGGCCGCTAAGCGTGCGGGCGCCGTCGACGACGGCTGGATCCGCGCGGAGATCGGCGAGGTCCTGGACGGGCGCGCGCCGGGACGCGAGGGGGACGCGGACATCACCCTCTACAAGTCGCTGGGCACCGCGGCGCAGGACCTCTGCGTAGCCGAGGAGATCCGGCGGCGCCTGTGCGGCGCCGCCGGCATCCCGACCCTCGACCTTTCGTCCGGCGCCGCAGCCTCCTGAGGCGGCCTCACCCCGTGCGGCCGAACCGCAGGTCCCAGGTCCGCGTGGTGGAAAGGCCCAGCCCGGCTCCGTCCAGGGTGACCGTCATCCAGGGATTGACGGGCAGCGACTGGGGCTTGGCCAGCCAGGTGGCAGGCCCGAGCCGGTGCAGGCTGTGCCGGGTGCGCCCGTAGCGGCCCGCCAGGGTCAGCGTCGCCTCGCCGCCGGCCTCCTCGACCAGCGCCTCGGCAGCGGCCTCGTCGCTGGCGAACCGGCCCCGCAGCTCCTCCGGCACGGAGGTCGGGGCCCCCGCCGGATCGACCACACGCCGGGCGGTTTCGCCATTGCCGCAATGGACGAAGCGCAGCTCCGTCACGGCGCCGTCGGAACCGGGCGCGCCGGGCCGCATCTCCAGCACGCCGATGTCGGTCCGGGCGAAGCGCAGGGCCCCGTCGGCGCCACGCTCCAGCGCTTCCGGCCCGCCGCCCAGGTCGATGGCCAGGTGCCCCTGCTCGACGGCGAGCCGGAAGTACTGGCGCGAGTCCGCGGTGAGCCAGTGCCCCGCCAGGGCCGCCGCGTCGGCGTCCGGGGCACGCGGCGGCCGGAGCGCGCCCTCGCCGATCACCCGGTCGATGACCTGGCGCGCCAGCTGGATCGCGCTCACGTCGGAGCGGTTGACGATGACCACCACGTCGAGGCGGTGCTCCGGCACGCTGAGGACCTCGGATCGCCCGCCGACCACGCCGCCTGCATGGCCGAGCGTGACGAGCCCGCGGTAGTCCTGCCGGACCAGGCCGAAGCCGTAGATCCCCTCCGTCCCGTCCGCGTAGCGGCACGGCGTCGTCATGGCGCGCCATGTCGCCTCGGTGCCGACGACGGGGCGGCGCATGTGGGCCAGCCAGCGCAGCATGTCGTCCACGGTGGAGATGATCGCCCCCTCGCCCGGGATGATGGCGGGATAGACGAAGCGGCTGATGCCGCCGGCGGCCGACACCAGGTGCAGCGCCGCCTGGCCGGGCAGGACCTTGCGGTCGTCGCGCCACAGCACCGTGTCGTAGAGGCCGGCCGGCTCGAAGACCTCGCGGCGCAGGAACGTCTCCATCGTCGTGCCGGCGACGGCCTCGACGATCAGGGCCAGCAGGTAGTAGCCGCCGTTGCAGTAGAGCGAGCGCTGGCCCGCGGGGAAGTTCCGCGAGCGCGCGGCCAGGGTGTAGCGGAGGTTCTCCTCCTCCGGCAGCTGGGCCAGCCCGTTCGACAGGACGCTCACGTCGAGATAGTCCCTGATGCCGCCGGTATGGGTCATCAGGTGGCGCAGCGTCACCGGCGGATCGAGGGCGGGCAGGGCCGGCAGGTAGGTGCGGACGTCGGCGTCGATGTCGACCAGTCCCCGTTCCGCCAGCAGCATGACCGCCAGGCACGTGAACTGCTTGCTGGTGGAGCCGATGCGCATCGGCCGGTTCGGCCCGTTCACCACGCCGGCGTCGGCGTTGGCCAGGCCGAAACCCCGGCGGTAGAGGATGCGCCCGTCCTGCGCGACCCCCACGGCCAGACCCGGCAGGTCGGACCGGTTGTACGGCTGGAACAGCGCGTCGAGCGCCTCCCGGGACGGGTGGTCGTGGTGATGGTCCTGCATGGCTCCGGCATCTCCCCCGTGGCCGCCGCGGGATCGCGGCTCCACGATGAATATACTTGATCAAAAATTTTGCAAGCTTAAGATCGCTGCGAGGGTGGGGTGCCGGCAGGCGGCCGCCCGGCCGACCCACCAGCCGCCGCGAGGCCCCATGTCAGCCACCGATCCAAGCAGCCTCGGCCCGTCCACGGGCGCCTCCGTGCCGTACGCCTGGAGTGTCGTGATCGTCCTGGCCCTTGTCTATATCTACGCCTTCATAGACCGCAGCGTGTTCGGCATCCTGCTGGAGCCGATCCGCACCGACCTCGGCCTGTCCGACACGGAGGTGAGCCTGGTGGGCTCGCTGGGCTTCGCGGTCTGCTACACCCTGTTCCAGCTGCCGGCCGGCCGGGCGGCCGACCTCTACAACCGCCGCAACCTGATCCTGGGCGGCATCGTGCTGTGGTCGGCGATGACCGCGGCCTGCGGGCTGGCGGACTCCTTCACGACCCTGCTGATCGGCCGCATGGGGATCGGCCTGGGTGAGGCGGCCCTGGTCCCGGCCGCCTATTCCCTGATCTGCGATTATTTCGACCCGCGCCGCTCGCCGCGGCCGCTCGCCGCCTTCCAGACGGCCGCCCCGCTGGGCGCGGCGCTGGCGCTGGCCCTCGGCGGCGCGCTGCTGGCCGCCTTCACCGCGGCGCCGGCCCTGGTGCTGCCGGGCGGGCGGGCGCTCGCCCCCTGGCAGGCGGTGTTCCTGTCGCTGGGCCTGGCGGGCTTCCTGTTCGCCGCCCTGATGCTGCTGGTGCGCGAGCCGCCGCGCCAGGTGCGCTCCGCCGCCGACCGGGAGACGTCGCTGCGCGCCGTCTTCGCCTATCTCGGCACCATCCGCTCCTTCTTCCTGCCCTTCATGGCCGGCACCGCGCTCATGAACCTGGTGACCTACGGCTACGGGGCCTGGCTGCCGGCCCTGTTCGTGCGCCATTTCCACTGGGCGCCCGACGTGGTGGGGTATTGGATGGGGGTGATCCTGCTGCTGGCGGGCACGCCGGCGCCCCTGCTCGCGGCCTCCCTGGCCCGGCGCCTGGTCCGCCGCGGCGATCCCGCGGCCGTGCTGAAGGTCATCGCCGCCGGCTGCGCCCTGCTCCTGGCCGGCGCCGTGGCCCTGCCGCTGATGCCGACGGGATGGTCGGCGCTCGCCGTCATGGTGCCGCTGCAGTTCGCCGCCTTCATCATCGGCGGGGTGGTGCCGACGGCGCTGATGCAGGTCGCCCCGGCCCGCATGCGGGCGCAGATCTCCTCCTTCTGGCTCTTCGTCGGCAACATGGTCGGGATCGGCTTCGGCGCCACCGCCTTCGCCCTCGTCACCGACTACGTCTTCGGCGACCCGGCCGCGCTGCCCTGGTCGATGGCCCTGGTGGCCGCCGCCAGCCTGTCCTCCGCCCTCGCCGCCTTCTGCCTCGCCATCCGGCCGTTCCGCCGTCTCGCCGCCCAGGGCGGGACGCCGGCCGCGCCGGAGCGCGCATGACCCGGCCGGGGCCCCGCCCCGGCCCCGCGACCCGACCCGCCAACCCTCCAGGATGAAGAGGAAGAGACGATGATGCCCAGCCTGCATCACACGATGATGGCGGCCGGCCTGTCGCTGCTGCTGGCCGGCTGCGCCGGCCGGCACCAGGACGCCGCCCCCGGCCCGGACGCGGCGGCAAGCCCGACCCGGCAGCTTACCCCGGCGGAAGGCAAGGTCGCCGTGCACCGGGACCCCTGGGGGACCGCCCACGTCTATGCCGCGCGGGAGGAGGACGGGTTCTTCGGCGTCGGCTACGCCACGGCGGAGGACCGGCTGCACCAGCTGCTGCTCCACTACCTGCTGATCAGCGGCCGGCTGGCGGAGAAGTTCGGGCCGGGCACGGTCGACTTCTCCACGGTCAGCCCGCAGTTCGGGGCGGGCACCTCCGTCGTCCCCGATACCGTGGAGTCCGACCGCTGGGTGCGCCAGTACCGCCTGCTCGCCGGCGCGCGGGAGAACCTGCCGCGGCTGCCGCCCCAGGTGCGGGCCGACGTCGAGGCCTATGTCGCCGGCATCCGCCGCTACATGGAGGAGCATCCGGAGCGGGTGCCGGCCTGGGGCGAGGTCCCCGACGCAGCCCATGTCGTGGCGCTCGACATGCGCTTCTACCTGCTCTACTTCGGCATCGTCTCGGGAGCCGAGCTCTGCGCCGGCAAGCCGGAGCGGACGGCGTCGGCCGGCGACGACGCGGCGGCCCGGATGGTCGCGGGATCGAACGGCTGGGTGCTCGGGCCGCAGAGGACCGCCGGCGGGCACGCCATCCACCTGTCCGACAGCCACGGCCCCATCGACTATCTCGGGACCTTCTTCTACAGCTGGCGGGTCAAGGCCGGGAGCTATGACTTCCTCGCCTTCGGCCCCGCCGGGTCCCCCTTCGCCCTGTTCGGCCACAGCCCCCACTTCTCCTGGGGCTGGACCGACTACAGGAACCGGGTGTCCGACTGCTACGCGGTGACCGTGTCGGAGGCCGACCCGCGGAGCTACCTGTTCGACGGCGAGCCGGCCCGCATGGAGGTGGAGCCGTACGAGATCAAGGTGCTGGGCCGGGACCCCGTCCGCGGCGAGTTCGAGTACACGCGGCACAACGGCGTCCGGTCGCCCGTGGTGCGCAGGGACGGACGCACGGCGTTCGCCGTCAGCTCGCCCTACATGGACCGCGAGGGGTTCAGCATGGACACCTTCCGCTCCATGGCCCTGGCGCGGGACGGGGCGGAGTTCCGCCAGGCGCTCGCCACGCAGGAGCTGTTCCCGAACAACCTCCTGGCCGGCGGGCGCGACGGGACCTTCCTCTATGTCAAGACGGGCCGCGAGCCGGTCCGGCCCGCCGGCATCGACGGCACGGCGGTGCTCGACGGCAACAGCTCGGCCACGGCCTGGCGGGGCATCCAGCCCTTCGAGGCGCTGATGCGCGCCGAGAACCCGGCCGTCGGCTTCGTCGCCAACAACAACGTCAGCCCCGACCGCATCTTCCCCGACAGCCCCCTCCAGGCCGGCCGATATCCCGCTTCCTACGTCATCGACGGCAGCACCAACACGCGCCAGCTCCGCGCCATCGAGCTGCTGGGCCAGGCGACGGGGACGACCGTGCCGCAGGCCATCGCCTATGCGATGGACGCGAAGGTCTACGGCGCCGACCTCTGGGCCCCCGCCTTCGCCGCCGCGGCTGCCGCGCACCCCGGCGCCGTCGCCGCCAAGGGCGGGGAGTTCCGGGAGTTCCTGGCCGAGCTGTCCCGCTTCGACGGCTTCTTCGTGAAGACCTCCCGGGCGGCGCTCTACCATCTGGAGACGCGCCGGGCGCTCGTCGGCGGCTTCCCCGGGGAGGTGGACGCCGTCTCCGAGGCGATCGAGGGCGGCCGGCCACTGACGGAGGCCCAGGGAAAGGTGCTGCTGGATGCCGCCGCCGCGGCCTTCGACGGCATCCGGGCGGTGCACCGGACCACGGCAGTGACCTTCGGCGACGTGCACCGGCTCGGCCGCGGCGACCGGCTGCTGCCGGCCGACGGCGTCGCCTTCCTCTCCGGCTTCAACCGGAGCCACAGCTGGGGCGAGTTCGGCAACCCGCCCCGCCGGATCGCGCTGGCGGCCTCGCTCAACGTGCTGCGGTTCGACTTCGACCAGCCGTCGCCGACAGGCCGGCGGGTGGCCGTCGGCGGCCGCCGGACGCCGTTCCTCACCGTCCTGTCGGAGCCCGTGCAGTCCTTCTCCGCCTTCGCGTTCGGGCTCAGCGACGACCCCGCGTCGCCGCGCTACGCGAACCAGACCGGGGTGTGGAGCGACAACGCGCTGAAGCCCACCTACTTCAACGCGGCCGAGCTTGCCGGCAACACCGCCTCCACCCTTGTGCTGGACGTGCCGCGGCGCTGATCCCCGCGCACCGGCTCCGTCCCTCCCCTCCCGACCCGGTCCGGCATCCGCCGGCCGGGTCGATCTGCATCCGGGGGCCGGTGGCCGGGCGGTTCCCCGCCGCGGAGCCGGGCGCCGCCGCAGGCGGCCCACCGCTCCCCCGCGGCGTCGGCCCGGGCCAGGTTGCCTTCCTTCGCCAACCCAGGATGGATACGGGCCCCGGCCTGCCGGTCACCCTTCCCGTCCCTGGCGGCCTCCCTTCCCGTCCCTGGCGCCCTCCGCCTCCCGGCCGGCGCCCCACAAGAAAAGGGCCCGGAGGCGGGTGCCTCCGGGCCCTGGGGGGCGGTGAGCGGTTGCAGCCGGGCGGCGGGGCCGAAGCCCCGCTCCGGACTCAGAAGCTGGCGGCGACGCTGACGCCGACCATGCGCGGCCGGATGGAGGTGCGCGCCGACCAGTCGCCCGGGGCGAACTCGCCATAGGCCTCGTTGATGATCACGTCCTCGTCCAGCAGGTTGTTCACGAAGACCGCGACCTCGTAGCCCCCGACCTCCGTCCCGGCCCGCAGCGAGACGACCCGGTAGCTGTCCTGGTCGAGCGAGCGCGGGTCGTCGCTGGGCGTGTTGAGGTGGCGCTTGATGCGCCCGACATGCTGCAGGTCGGCGCGGACGTAGCTGGCCCGGTCGCCCAGGGTGAAGTCGTACTGGCCGCCGATGCTGAAGGTCCAGTCGGGCACGTTGGCGAGCGTCGTCCCCTTGGGCGCCGCCACGATGGGGCCGGTCGCCGTCGCACCGGAGATGAGGTCCTTCTCCAGCTCCGCGTCCGTGTAGCCGGCGGTGATGTCCACGGTCACATGGTCCACCGGGACCCAGGACGCCTCCAGCTCGAACCCGCGGCTGCGCGCCTTGCCGACATTGTCGGTGTAGGAATTGCCGCAGCCGCCCGCCAGGTTGATGACCTGCTGGATGCCGCTCCAGTCGATCTGGTAGACGGCGCCCTGGACGCGCAGCCGCCGGTCGCGGGTCTGCGTCTTGGCGCCGACCTCGTAGCTCCACAGCGTGTCGGACTTGAAGGTGCCCGGCACGTCGGTGCGCCCCAGCGCCGCCAGGGCGGCGGCGCAGGCCGGCGTGTTGGTGGGCACGGACACGTTGGACCCGCCCTCCCGGAAGCCCTTGGCCGCGGTGGCATAGACCATGCCGCCCGTCTCGAACGCGTAGGAGGCCGAGAACTTCGGCGTCACCGGCTTCTCCCCGCCCTTGGCCCGGTCGCCCGAGGGGCCGCCGTTGAAGAGGCCGTCCGCCGAGCGGGTGAACTCGAAGTCCACGTCCGTGGCGCGCAGGCCGGCGGTCAGCTCCACCGCCTCGGCCAGCGTGTAGGTCGCCTCGCCGAACGCCGCGAGCTGGCGGGTTTCCGTCTTCGGCGAGCGGACGAACAGCACGCCGCCCGGCAGGATCGCGTCCTGGAGCGGGGGGACGATGGTCGCCAGGTTGGGCGTCGTGACCAGCTGCGGCGCGCGGCGCTCGGAGTCCTGGAAATAGCCGCCGACGAGCCAGCGGAGCGGCCCCTCGCCGGTCGAGGCCAGGCGCAGCTCCTGGATAACGGCCTTGAAGCTGTTGGTCTGGGCGTTGGCCGCGATCAGCCCCGCCGTCTCCGGCAGGCCCAGCGCGCGCTCGATGAAGTAGCTGAAGTCGTTGCCGAACTCCGCGTCGCGGTCGACGTAGGAGGTGGAGGAGGTCAGCTCCGCCCCGCCCAGGCCGGCCGTCACCGTCAGGTTGGGCAGGAGGAACCGCTCGTTCCGGTAGGCGGGGATGCGCGCCACCTTCTGGAACTGCTTCAGCGGGACCGGGTTGGCGACGCCCCGGCCGGCGAAGTAGCGGGAATAGTCGTTCTGCTCCTGCTCCTGGTAGAGCAGCGAGAGGTCGGCCTCGATACCGTCCGCGGGCAGCAGCCGGAAGGCCAGGCGGCCCCCGTAGCTGTCCATGCTGTTGGTGTCGGCGTCGACGACCGCGCCGGTCGCCTCGTCCACCCGGTCGATGTAGCCGCCGTCGCGGCGGTAGAAGGCGGATGCCCGCACGCCCAGGCGTTCGGCGACGACCGGCCCGGAGGTGACGGCCTGCACCTCGTACGTCTCCCCGCCGCGGCGGATGAGGCCGGCCTCGACCTTGCCGCTGCCCTCGAAGCCGTCCATCGCGACGTCCGGGGTCACGTACCGGACGGCGCCGCCCATCGAGCTGGCACCGAACAGCGTGCCCTGCGGTCCCCGCAGCACCTCGACCCGGGCGATGTCGAACACGTTCAGGTCGGGCGAGTCGGGGCCGAAGGTGACCGGCGTGTCGTCGATGTAGACCGCCACCGTCGCGGCGTTCTCCACCGCACCGATGCCGCGGACGACGAAGGTCTTGGAGCTCTGCTCGGAACCCTGCTGGACCACCAGGCCGGGCACGGTGCGGGCCAGGTCCTCGAGGTTCTTCAGGCCCTTCTGCTCCAGCTGCCCGGCCGTCGTGGCGCTGATGGAGACCGGGACGTCGAGGATCGACTCCGCCCGCTTGCGGGCCGTCACCACGATCTCCTGGAGATCGGACTCGCTCCCCGGGGCGGTCTGGGCCGCGGCCCGGGGGACCGGTCCCGCCAGGTCGAGCACCCAGGCGGCAACCAACCCCGTCCCCAGAATGCGGCGTATCCTACGCTTCTTGTCCACGACGTCCTCCTGCCGGTAAACGGGCCCGTTCGATCGGTCCTCGCCGAGGTCATTAGGCCACGTGCTTGATATATGATCAAACATTAAATGCAATGCTGCCGCGGAGGCCGTGCCCGCCTCCCTGCGGAGCCCTCAGCGGGCGGCGACCACGACGATCTCCACCAGGTACTCCGGGGCCGCCAAGCGGGCTTCCACCGTCGCCCGGGCCGGGGGATCGGCCCGGTCCACCCAGGCGTCCCAGGCGGCGTTCATCTCGGCGAAGGTGCCGATGTCGGCGAGATAGACGGTGGCCGACAGGATGCGGTCCTTGCCGCTGCCGCAGTCGGCCAGCAGCGTGTCCACCTGCCACAGCACCTGCTCGGTCTGGCCGCGGACCCCGGCGGCGGTGTCCTCTGCCACCTGGCCGGCAAGGTAGACGATCCCGTTGTGGACGACCGCCTGGCTCATGCGGGTCCCGGGAAGATGGCGCTTGATCCACATGGCTCGAGCCTCCGTGTCGGACGTGAATGGGCGGCGCGGTTCACCGGAAGGGGTCGGCGACCCGCGGCCACAGGCGCCCGTCGTGCTTGGTGTAGGGGATGGCGGCGAAGTCGGGCTGTAGCGCGCCCGGCGTCGAGACATAGCCGATCTTCGCCGCGATCGGCGCGAAGCCCGCATGGAAGTGCTGGATCGACTTCACCACGACCAGCTTCCTGTCCTGCAGCCCGATGCCGAGGGCCGTGAAGGCGTCTGGCGTGAAGACCTGGGAGCGCAGGGAGGACAGCACGATGTCGATCCCTTCCGCCTCCACCCAGACCGAGGTGCCGAGCGGGGCGCGCAGGCCGGGCAGCCCGTCCTGGACATGGTTGTCGAGGATGGCCCGGACGGTCACGTCGAGGTCGACCGGATCGCCGGAGGCGACGCCGCACTTGCCGCCGATCCGCAGCCGGAAGGCGGCGCCGACCCCGGCGCTGCGGCAGATCTCGATGGCGCCCAGGTCCCAATAGCAGCCGGTCGCCACGTTCCTGACACCCCGTTCCAGCAGGCGCCGCAGGATGAAGGTGCTGTCGCCCGGCGCCCCGCCGCCCGGGTTGTCCGCCACGTCGGCCAGCACCACCGGCCCGCCCGGGAAGGCGAGCGCCTCGTCGAGCGCCTGGTCGATCCCGACCGCCGGCGAAAGGCCCGCCTCGCGGAGCGCGAAGGCCTCCTGCGCCAGTTCGGCCGCCAGCGCGGCCGCCTTCCCGGCGTCGCCGTCGGCGACGACCCAGACCTTCGCGCCGACGTCGGCCACGTCGGCCCAGGGGAAGCAGTGGCCGAAGGAGACGGACAGGATGCCGTCGCGGCCCTCCAGCGCCTGCATGCGGCGGACGAATCCCTTCACCGGCTCGACCGTGGTGCGCCAGCTCCCGGTCATGCGGCACTCGGCGGCCCGCATGACCGGCCGGGTCAGGCCGCGCGCGCCGTCGACGCAGATCCGGTAGAGTTCACGGCAACGCTCCACCATGTCGGTGTGCGGGTATTCCTTGAAGGCGACCAGGACGTCGGCGCTCCCCAGCATGGCCGGGGAGACGTTGCAGTGGAGGTCCAGCTCGGCGCCGACCACGCAGCCGGGCCCCACGATCGCGCGGATCCGGGACAGCAGGTCGCCCTCGCAATCGTCGTAGCCCTCGGCCGCCATGGAGCCGTGCATGACCAGCAGCACCGCGTCCAGCGGCAGGGCCGCCCGCACGCCGTCGAGGATCTCGTCGCGGAACGCCTCGTAGACCGCGCGCAGGGTCCGGCCGGCGGGCTGCGCGTAGGCGGACAGCCCCTCCAGCACCTCCAGCCCCTCCCCCTCGCCGAGGCGGCGCCACTCCGCCAGGATCGCCCCGACGGTGGCCTCCCCCGGGCGGCGCGACGCGTCGCCATGGAAGATGCCGTAGTCCTCGTACGCCCGCAGCCCGGTGGGCAGCGGGGCGAAGGTGTTGGTTTCGGTCACGAGCGACGCCATGAACAGCCGCATGCTGCACTCCCTGATCGGTCCGGGCTCATCCTGCCGGTTCGGCGCCAGCAACCCTGAACCATCCGGGAGGACGGCGCAAGTATGTTTGATCAAAAATTTGGTGATGCCGCGCCCGGCTTGTGCGAGTATCGGGCCGTGGGCCGGCAGGCGCCGGCCATGGTCCGGGACATCGGGCCGGGACGCGCAATCGGGGACAGGACATGGGGCACACAGCGGATTTCATCGTCATAGGCGGCGGCATCGCCGGCGCTTCCGTCGCCGCGGAGCTGGCGCAGCATGCGTCCGTCCTGCTGCTGGAGCAGGAGGCCCAGCCCGGCTACCACGCCAGCGGGCGATCCGCCGCGCTGTTCTCCGAAACCTACGGGAACGCCGTGGTGCGGGCGCTGTCCACCGCCAGCCGCGCCTTCCTCGCCGCGCCCCCGGAGGGATTCTCCGACGCGCCGCTGCTGACGCCGCGCGGCGTCCTGCATGTCGGCGGCCCGGACCGGCTGGACAGGCTGGATGCGCTGTGCACGGCGGTGCAGGCCCTGGTCCCCGCCACCCGCCGGCTCACCGCGCAGGAGGTGCTGTCGCGCGTGCCGGCGCTGCGGCCCGAGGCCGCGGCGGGCGGGGTCCTGGAACCGGACGCCATGGACATCGAGACGAACGCGCTGCTCCAGGGCTGCCTGCGGCTGATGCGCCGGCGCGGCGGCCGCAGCGTCACCGACGCGGCCGTCACCGGCCTGCGCCGGGAGGCCGGCGTCTGGCGGGTGGCGACGGCCGCGGGCGGCTTCGAGGCCCCCGTCGTGGTCAACGCGGCCGGGGCCTGGGCCGACGAGGTCGCCCGGCTGGCCGGCGTGGAGCCCATCGGCCTGACGCCGCTGCGGCGGACGGCCATCCTGTTCGATCCGCCGGGCGGCACCGACGCACGGCACTGGCCGCTGGTCATCGACGTGGACGAGACGTTCTACTTCAAGCCGGACGCCGGGCTGATGCTGGCCTCCCCGGCCGACGAGACGCCGAGCCCGCCGACCGACGCCCAGCCGGACGAGTACGACGTGGCCGTCACCGTCGACCGCATCGAGACCGCGACCACCCTGCGCATCGGGCGCATCCCGCACCGGTGGGCGGGCCTGCGCAGCTTCGTGGCGGACCGGTCCCCGGTGGCGGGCTTCGATCCCACGGCGCCGGGCTTCTTCTGGCTGGCCGGCCAGGGCGGCTACGGATTCCAGACCGCCCCTGCCCTGGCCCGCACCGCGGCCGCCCTCGCCCTCGGCGGCGACATCCCGGCGGACGTGGCCGCCATCGGCCTCAGCGCCGCCCGTCTGTCGCCCGGCCGCCTGCGCTGAACGGGCGGAACCAGGCCGCCGGCGCACCGTCTCCGTCCCCTTGGGGATACGGCAATGTTGCGATTGTCCGGTGCATTGTGGAGTATCGGGTAAAGGGAATGGGATTGTGCTTACCGTGAAGCAGGTTGCCCGCGATACCATCAAGCTGAGGGTCTACGACGCCCTGCGGCGTGCCATCCTCGAGGCCCGTTTCCGCCCGGGCGAGGTGATCACCCTGCGGCTCGGCGGCGAGGCGCTGGGTACCAGCATGATGCCGGTGCGCGAGGCACTGCACCGGCTGGTGGCCGAACGCGCGCTGGAGGCGCAGCCGAACCGCTCGCCGCGGGTTCCCGTGCTGGACGAGACCAGCCTGCGCGAGATACT
The DNA here is from genome assembly GCA_035627915.1 of Azospirillaceae bacterium. Taxonomy (GTDB): domain Bacteria; phylum Pseudomonadota; class Alphaproteobacteria; order Azospirillales; family Azospirillaceae; genus DASPKT01. The sequence goes on along the minus strand of DASPKT010000344.1, from coordinate 42,424 downwards.
GGAACTGCGCTGCATGCTGGAGGGGCGGGCGGCCGCGCAGGCGGCCCGCATCGCCACGCCGGCGGACCGGGAGGAGATCGCCGCGGCGCAGACCGAGTTCGCCGCCGCCTCGCGCAGCGCCGACCCGAACCGCTACCTGTGCGCCAACACGGCCTTCCACTTCGCGGTCTACCAGGCCGCCCGCATGCCGCGCCTGCTGCCGATGATCGAGTCGCTGTGGCTGCAGTACGCACCGACCTTCCGGGTGACGCTGGATGCCATGGGTCCCCAGGTCTTCGCCCCCGACGGCGGCCTGGACCACCACGGGGAGCTGGTGCGCGCCCTGGAGGAGAAGGACCCCGACGCGGCGCAGGCCGCCATCGTGCGCGACATCCTGGAACCGACGCAACGGCCCGGCTTCTGGGAGGCCCTGACGGCGCCGCCGCGGCGCGGGGCCCGCAGGACCGGCTAGCGGTCCCTTGCCCCGTGTCCTGTACCAACGCAACGTCACCTGAGAAGCGGACCGACCCATGGCCAGGACTGGCAGAACCCGGGTAGAAATGGCCGACGCGTCCGCCCTGTCGCCGGTCGACAGCAGCAAGTTGCACGAGCGCGCCTATGCGGAGCTGCGGCGCGCCCTGATGCGCGGGGCGCTGAAGCCGGGGCAGGTGGTGACGATCCGCGGCTTGGCCGAGGCGCTGGGGACCAGCGTCATGCCGATCCGCGACGCGGTCCGCCAGCTCCTGGCCGTCGGCGCTCTGGAGGCCCTGCCCAGGCGGGCCATCCGGGTGCCGGCGCTGGCCGAGACGCGGTTCGGGGAGCTTTGGGCGCTGCGCGGCATCCTGGAGGGGGAGGCCTGCGCGCTGGCCGCGGAACGGATCGGACCGGCCGAGATCAAGGTGCTGGAAAAGGTCCATGCGGAGGTGCTGGCGTCGGCCGAGAGGCAGGATTTCGAGGCGCTCCTGACGGAGAACCACCGGTTCTTCTTCACGGTCTTCCAGGCCTCCCGGTCGGAACTCCTGGTTTCCTTCATCGAGACGCTGTGGATCCTCAGCGGCCCGCACTACAACCTGGCCCTCACCCCGGACCTGCGCGTCGTCTTCAACTTCGTGCGCCGGGGGCTGAAGAACCACGAGCAGCTGATCGCGGCGCTGGCCGCCGGGGATTCGGAGATGGCCCGGCTGGTGCGCCAGAAGGACCTGCTGGAACTCGCCACCTTCCTGCGCACCCGCCTGGACTTCACCGCCGCCTGACCGCCTGGGCTCAGTCCTGGGCGTCCAGGTGCCGGCGCAGGGCCATCAGCCGCCGGTCCCGCCATAGCTGCCGCTCCGGGATGCGGTCGGCGGGTGTCCTTGCCTGGCACTCCGCGTCGATGGCGGCCGCCAGCCCATGCGTCCAGGGATAGGCGTGCGCGAGGTCGGCCGCCATGGTGCGCATCAGCGGTTCGAACTTGGTGACGTAGTCGAGATAGCCCTGGGCGGAGTTCAGGTGCCCCGTCTCGAAGGGGCCCATGAAGGCCCAGCGCAGGCCCAGCCCGTGCGTCAGCGTCCGGTCGACGTCGGCGGCCGAGCAATAGCCTTCCCCTACCAGGTGCAGCGCCTCGTTGATGACCGCCATCTGCAGTCGGTTCAGGAGGAAGCCGCTGATCTCCCGCCGGACCAGGACGGGCTCCTGCCCGAGGCTGCGCATGAACCCTTCGGTGCGTGCCACGGTGCTGGCATCCGTGCGCGCGGTGGGGCACAGCTCGACCACGGGGATCAGGTAGGGCGGGTTGACCGGGTGCACGACCAGGGCCCGCCCCGGGTGCCGCAACCGTTCCATGAACCGGCTCCCGGCGATCTCCGAGGTCGAGCTCCCGAGGATGCAGGACGGCGGCGCCAATCCGTCCAGCGCCTCGAACAGCGCCCGCTTCAGCGCCACGTCCTCCGCGATGCTCTCCTGCACGTAGTCCGCCCCGGCCACCGCCTCCTGGAGCGATCCCGAGACCCGGAGCCGCGCGACGACGGCGTCGGCGTCGGCGACGAGCCCCGCCTCGACGAGGGCGCCGGCGCTGGCGCGCATCTGCTCCAGCGCCTGGGCCAGCCGGCCGGGATCGTTGTCGAAGAGGCGCGTCTCCAGCCCCCGCGAGGCGAAGAGGAGCGCCCAGCCGCGGCCGATCTGGCCGACACCGATACAGGCCACCGTGCGAATGTCCACGTCCATCCCTCCGCTTTGGGCAGGGCCGCAGCCGGCCCGGCGCCAAACATCCCATGTCGGCGGGCGAGAGGGAAGTTATTTGATAAAATATTTGTGCATAGCGATCCGGTTCACGCACCGACGGCGAGCTGCACCCAGGGCACCGGCCCGGCCGGCACGGGGCCGGACCCAGCCGGACCCTCCCCTTCGGCCAGCAGGCCGCAGCGGCGCAAGGCGGCGCGTACGTCGACGGTGCGCCCGAGATGTTCCAGGAAGATCGGCCCGGAGGTCGGCTGGCGCGCGGCCGTCGCCGATACGCCGGCCATCAGGCCCTGAAGCACGCCGATGCGGCTACCGTAGCTGGGCAGGACGACGGCATAGCTCAGCTCGAAGTTCGCCAGCGCCTCGGCGTCCACCATGAAGATGCGGCCGGACAGCATGAGGGCGATCCCCTCATACTTGTAGACGAAGCGCGGTCCGGACCCGGCAGCGGGACCGCCGGACCTCTCCAGCCGCTTGTAGAAGTGCATGCCGTCGCGGGCATAGATCCTGACCAGGGAGCGCAGCCACCGGCCGGGATGGGACATGGACCGGTATGTGCACAGATAGTAGCCGGCATACCGTTCCATCTCCGGGCCGGCGTGCCGGCCCAGCCGGCCGATCCAGCCCTGCACCGGTGCCAGCAGGCCCGGGGCTTCCGCGTGCCGGCGGCCGAAGCGCGCCCGGAACTCGGCGTGCGGAAGCAGCAGCTCCGCCTCGTCGACGCGGAAATAGTCCAGGATGCGCGTGAGGTTGCGCCCGCGCGGCCGCGTCCGGCCCTGGAGGTACCGGTTGAACTGCTGGCGGTTCATCGGCAGCCGCCGGCATATCTCGGCGATCGAGGGCGAGCGGCTGCACAGCAGCCGCAGGTTCGACGCGAAGTCACGCTCATTTCCCATGACGGGCTCCTGACCTGTCGACGGCACCGGTGCCGCTTCGCTCTTCCTTATTTGATAAAATATATCATGGTCCGGCTGAAGGGAACTCACCTTGACGCATCCCGACGCGGACCGTGCGTCGGAGTGCGCCATCCGCGTCCGATCAGCGAACTTCACCGGTCTGCCGGGCCCCCGAATACTGGAGGCAGGCAGCGGAGGAGCCCATGCGAGCGGATGGACTGCGACGGCCGCGGACGCGGCGGAGGATCGGCATCATCGCCGGGTCCGGCCCGGAGGCCGGGATCGACCTGTGGACCAAGGTGCTTGCCGCCAACCGGGCGCGCTTCGGCGAGAGTTACGCCGGGGACGTCGACGCCCCCGACGTGACGGTCGTCTCGCTCCCCATGCTCGGTCACTCCATGGAGCTGGACAGGAACGACGCGATCGTCTGGAGCAGCCTGCGCGAGGCGTTGCAGCGGATCGAGGGTCAGGTCGACCTCTTCGCCATCGCCTGCAACACGCTGCACCATTACGAACCCGATATCCTGGCGCTGGGGCTGCGGCCGCGGTTCGTCTCCGCGGTGGCCGCCGCGATCCGCTTCGTGCGCCGCAACCGGCTGGCGTCCGTCGCCCTGCTCGGGTCGCGCCCGGTGATGGAGCTGGGGGCCTGGTCGCCCTACGCGCCGCTGCGGGCGCACGCGCGGGTCGAGGTGCCCGAAGACACCGCGGCCCTGCACGACCTGATCTATGCCGTCAAGGAGGCCGGCGGCCGGACCCCGGAGCTGGACCGCCGTTTCGCCGGCATCGTGGCGGGGATCGGGCCGGAGGTATGCCTGCTCGCCTGCACCGAACTCCCGCTCCTGCAACCGGCCTGCCCTGGAAAGCGGCTGGTGGACGTGACGGCCCTTCTGGCGGCCGATCTGGTCGCCCTGGCGGCAGACGGGGACGGGGCGGAGGCGGAGGAAGGGATGCCCCGGGCATCCGGCCGCCGCGCGGTCCCGTCATGACGGAAGGTGCCGCGCGCCTGCTGCGCAACCGGCGGCGGCAGGCCGCGGAGCACCCGATCACCCTTGCCGGGAGCCGTGCCGCACGGGAGGCCATCGGCGCCTGTCCCCGCTATGCCCCGACCCCGCTCCGGTCCCTGGACGGCCTTGCGCGGCACCTCGGCATCCGTGCCCTCCACTACAAGGACGAGGCCTCCCGCTTCGGGCTCGGCAGCTTCAAGGCGCTGGGAGCGGTCCACGCGGTCGGGCGGGCGCGGCAACGCCAGCTGGCGGCCGCCACCGGGCGCGGGCCCGGCCTCGCGGACCTGATCGGCGGGGCCGGACGGGGCGCGGAGTCCCGCATGACGGTGGCCTGCGCGACCGAGGGCAACCACGGGCGCGCCGTCGCCGCGGGGGCCCGCCTGTTCGGCTGTGACTGCGTGATCTATCTGCATGCGGGCGTCGACCCGGCCCGGGAGGAGGCGATCCGCCGCGCGGGCGCCGTCACCGTCCGCAGCGGCCGGGACTATGACGAGGCCGTCGCCGCCGTCGCGGACGCCGCCCTGCGGGAGGGATGGCGGATCATCAGCGACACCAGCACCGGGGGCCACGAGCAGGCGGCGCTGGACGTGATGCACGGCTACACGGTCCTGGTGCAGGAGGTCCTGGACCAGCTGCGCGGCGGCCCCCTGACCCACGTCTTCCTGCAGGCCGGCGTCGGCGGCCTGGCGGCGGCGGCCGGAGCCTACCTGGCGCAGATCCTGGGCCCGGCCGCCCCTGCCCTGGTGGTGGTCGAACCCGACGCGGCGGACTGCCTCCTTCGGAGTGCCCGGGCGGGAGCGCTGCGGCCGGCCGCCGGCGCCCCGGACACCGCCCTGGCCGGCCTCGCCTGCGGGGAGGCGTCGCCCGTGGCCTGGTCCATCCTGGACGCCTGCGCCGATGCCTTCATGACCATACCCGACGAGACGGCTTTCGACACGGTGCGGGCTCTGGCCGGGGATCGTTTCGGAGACGGACGGATCGTGGCGGGGGCGTCGGGCGCTGCCGGCCTGGGCGGCCTCGTGCTGGCCGCCGGCGACGCCCGCCTCCGCCGCCGCCTCGGCCTCACGGCGGAGTCCGTGGTGCTGGTGGTGGGAACGGAGGGCGCCACGGACCCTGATGCCTTCCTGCGGATCACCGGCGGCCCTCCCTGACATGCGGACCCGGGCGGCGCCCCGGGCCCGCCAGGGGCAGGATCCCGTCCACGGGGCGGCGGAAGGAAGGTGATCCGCTTCGGTGAAGGAGAAGTCGCGCTCCGGCGGCGGGTAGAGCTTGTCGGCCCCTGGATCGGCGACACGGGCGGTACCGGTCGGGGCCATGTCCCCGGTGAACAGAAGCACCCGACAGCCGGCGTCCGCGGCCTGGTGCAGCATGTCCCGCACGAAGTCCCGGTCGCGTACCATGTAGAGCCGGAACCAGAATGGCTCGGCGACGGAGGCGCGGAACTCAGCCTGGCAGCAGGCGGAAACCGTGGACGGGCGGAAGGGCACGCTGGCCGCCTCCGCCGCCCGCGCCGCCTGGATCTCGCCCCGCCATAGCCGCGGCCCGGGATACTCAGCGCCAGTTGGTCATGAGTCGGACGACACGGGGGGTGTAGGGCAGAGGGGCACAGGGCAGAGGGGCGGCGGACGGCATGGCTGGGCACCCCGTTGGATGGAACCATCATGGCCTTACCACAGGGGCGATCCGCCGAACTTCCTTCCAGGTTCCCTGCCAGCCGCTGCCGGTGCGGAAAGTAGCCATCCATTGCGGAAGGCGAGAGGTCGGCCAAAGCGCGTTTCCCGTACCGGGTCTGGAAAGAACTGTGGGGACGAGACCATCGCCTCGGTGCGGGGACGGCGAGCAGGGCTGCACGCCGGCTCGCAGTCATGGGGGCGCCAAGTGACCTATAACGGACTCAGAACGCGGGAAACGGCTCCCTGCCTGCAATGAACCCGTGTCCCGCTAATGTACTGGCGGCTGGCCGAGACGCCGTTTTCCGCCTTATGGGGGTATCAGGAAGGGCTTTTACTGCCGCAGGCGTCATGCCTGCCCGATCTCGGCCGGCCGATGCGGTGAATCGTCGCCTGCGGTTCTACCGGCCCACCACCGGTCCCGCCTATACGGACGAACAGTTTCCCCCGCATTCACACGCTGTTAATGACGAAGGTACTAGTCCTTTCGGTCGCCGGTCGGGTCCCCCGAATTATGAAATCTCCAATAGTTCGTGCCGCTCCCGCCGCCAGCATCCGGGGCCGGGCATGACCCGGCGGCGCAGCACCACCAGCCCGTCGGGCCGTTCCGCCGCCGCTTCCCGGCGCCTGGTGCTCGAACCCCGCATGATGTTCGACGGCGCCGCCCTGGTGACGGCCGCCGCCGTCGCCACCGACGCGCCCGACCCGGAAAACACCGCTCCCCACCATGCCGGGGAGCCGCAGGCGGCGGTGCCCGAGCCGGTGGCGCCGGCGGCGCCGACGGAACCGGTGCCGCCCCGGGATGCCGGTGCGCCGAGCCCACGGGCGATCCTGTTCGTCGACGGCCGCGTGCCCGACCGGGCGACCCTCACCGCCGGCCTCGCCGGGGACGTGGAGCTGGTGGTGCTGGACCCCGCCCGGGACGGGCTGGCGCAGATCGGCGGGGCCCTGGCCGGGCGGCAGGGCGTCCAATCGCTCCACATCGTCTCGCACGGTGAGTCCGGGACGCTGCTGCTGGGCGCCAGCCGGGTCACCGGCTCCGTCCTGTCCGGCAATGCCGATGCCGTCGCCGGCTGGCGCGACGCCCTGACCGACGACGCCGACATCCTGCTCTACGGCTGCGACGTCGGCGCCGGCGAGGCGGGAGCGGCCTTCGCGGCCCAGCTGGCCGACCTGACCGGGGCGGACGTCGCCGCCTCCACCGACGCCACCGGCGCCGCCGCGCGCGGGGGCGACTGGCTCCTGGAGCTGAGGACGGGGACGGTCGAGGCGGAACCGGCGCCCTCGGCCGCGGCCCGGGCTGCCTATGGCGGCCTGCTGGCGCAGCAGCCGGCCGGCGGCGACGCCACCGTCACCGACACGTCCGGCGGTGCGCTCAGCGTCGCCGAGGATACCGGCACCCCGACCACCATACGCCTCACCGTGCCGAGCCCGGGGGCCGCGACCCAGATCCGCATCGACGGCGTCGTGGGCGGCACCCTGACCGACGGTTCCGGCAACCCGATCACGCTGGGGGCGAACGGCACGCTGCTGACCCTGTCGGGCGGCGGGACCAAGTACGTCGACCTCCGCTTCACGCCGGACGCGAACCGCGACACCGCGGCGAGCTTCACCTACGTGCTGGCCGATCCGGTCGACCAGAACCCGGCGACGAACTCGCTCCCCAGCACCGCCACCATCGCCATCACCGCCGCCAACGACGCCCCCGCCCTGTCCGGCGCCGGCACCGTCGCGGACGTGGCGGAGGACACAAGCGCGCCGGCCGGCACGTCGGTGTCGGCGCTGCTGGCGACGCTGACGGTGGGCGACGCCGACACCGGAGCGCTACGCGGCATCGCCATCACCGGCCTGGACCTGGCGAACGGCGTCTGGGAGTTCTCCACCAACGGCGGCACCAGCTGGCTCGCCATCGGCCAGCGCGACGACACGACGGCCCTGCTGCTGTCGGACGCCGCCGCCAACCGGGTGCGCTTCGTGCCGGCGGCGGACTTCAACGGCACCGCCACCCTGACCGTGCGCGCCTGGGACCAGAGCCAGGGCACGTCGGGCAACAGCTTCGCCATCGCCGGGACGGGTGCCGGCACGGCCTTCTCCGCGGCGACCGCCACGGTCACGCAGACGGTGACGGCGGTCAACGACCGGCCGACGATGGACAGCGGCTACACGGTGCGCCGCACCTCCGTGGACGAGGACACGACGCCGAGCTTCGCCGTCTCCGCCCTGCTGACCGACCTGACGGGCGGCGCGAACCTGGCGGACCCGGACGGCGCCGCAGCCGCCGGCATCGTGGTGACCGGCACCGGCACGTCGGGCACGCTGACCGGCACCTGGGAGTACCGGGCCGACGGCACCTCCCCCTGGACGGCACTGGGTGCCGTGACCGCGGGCGCCGCCCGGCTGCTGCCCTCGACCGCGGAGCTGCGCTACGTCCCCGGCGCCGACACCAGCGGCGAGGCCAGCCTGACCTTCCACGTCTGGGACGGCACCGGCGGCACGCAGTTCGGCACGCTGGACACGACGGCCGGCGGCGGCACCAGCCCCTTCACGGCCAGCAGCGCGACGCTCTCGCAGCCGGTCACCCCGGTCAACGACGCGCCCGACATCTCCGTATCCGCCGCGGAGGTCGCGGAGAACGCGACCCTGGTGCTGACCACGGCCGAGCTGGGCATCACCGACGTCGACAACACGGCGGAGCAGCTGATCGTCCGGATCGAGGGCATCGGCGCCAACCTGCAGCTGACGCGCACCTACGGGGGCGTCGACGTGCCGCTGGCGGCGGACAGCCTGTTCAGCATGGCCGACCTCGCCTCCGGCATCGTCAAGCTGCGCTACACGGGATCGGAGCTGGCGGCCGGCGACACCGCGCGCACCATCACCTACACGGTCCGCGACGGCGCGGGCGGCGAGCTGGCGAACCAGACGCTGGCCGTCACGGTGAAGGACGTCAACGCGCCGATCACCGTCACCTCCACTTCGCTGAGCGTGGCGGAGTACCTGGCGCCGGGCGACCACAGCACGGTGACGCTCACCACCGGCGACGCCGACGGCGACCCCGCGCGCATCACCTACACCGTGAAGAGCCTGCCCGGCGCCGCGGTCGGCCGGCTGGTGTTCGACAGCGTGGGCGACGGCAGCGGCTTCGCCGACGTGACGGTCAACCAGACCTTCACCCAGGCCCAGGTGACGGCCGGCCGGCTGCGCTTCATCAGCACCGGTGCGGAACCGACGGGCGCCGACGCGTCCGCCACCTTCACGGTCGACGTGACCGACGGGCACCCGACGCTGACGCCCAGCACGCAGTCGAACGTCACCGTCACGCTCACCGTCACCCCGCGCAACGACGAGCCGGCGGTGGCGAAGAACAGCGCGGCCACGGTGGCGGAGGGCGGGCAGGTCGTCATCACCCGGGGCGACCATCTCGATTTCGGCGACGACGACAGCGCCCGCAACCAGCTGACCTACACCCTGTCGGCCGCCCCCTCCCGCGGTGTGCTCTATCTCGGCACGGTGCGCCTCGGCGTCGGCTCGGCGTTCCAGCAGGTCGACATCGACAGCGGCCGGCTGAAGTACGTCCACGACGGCATCGACCCGGTGACGGCGACGGACGGCTTCTCCTACACGCTGCGCGACGGCGACGGGGCGGCGCTGGGCGGCACCTTCACCGTCAACATCACGCCGGTGGACGACCCGCCTGAGCTGGTGACGCGCGGCTTCTACATGAACGTGGTCAACGCGCTGGGCGACGACACGGGGACGCTGACGGCCTACAACCTGGAGGGCACCGACGTCGACACGCCGGCCGCCGGGCTGACCTACACCATCACCGGCGGGCTGCCGGCCAACACCGAGTTCCGGCTGGACGGCGCCACCGCCACGACCTTCACCCAGGCGGACGTCGCGGGCGGTCGCGTCACCCTGTTCCACACCGGCGATGGCGAGGTCGGCTCCCACGTCGTGACGCTGACCCTGTCGGACGGCACGTCGACGGTCCCCGGCACGCTCACGATCCACCTCACCAACAGCGGGGGCGGCGGCCCGGGCAACGAGGCGCCGACCCTGAGGGTCAACCTGCCCCTGGTCGCCGCCGAGGGCAGCGCCGGCAACACCATCGGCGCCACCCTGCTGAAGGCGACCGACCCCGAGCAGGGCGCCGCCGACCTCACCTACACCATCGGCACGGCGCCGACCCACGGCGACCTCTACCGCGGCGCCACCAAACTCGCGGCCGGGGACAGCTTCACCCAGGACGACATCAATGCGGGGCAGCTGACCTTCACCCACGACGGGTCGGAGCCGACGGACGGGGACGACAGCACCACCTTCACCTTCACGGTGACCGACGGGGCCGGCGGCAGCACCGGGCTGAAGACCTTCACCATCGGCTTCACGCCGGTGAACGACCCGCCGACGCTGACCGTCACGACGACCCTCTCCCTGGACGAACAGGACACCAACGCGGCGGCCAACGGCGCCGGCAACGACCTGTCGAACCAGACGAACGCGGTGGCGCTCACCACCGGGACCGGGGCCGGCGTGCTGCTGCAGTACGCCGATCCAGACACGACCGACACCAAGCAGCTCGTCTACGTCATCGAGCAGGGCCCGGGTGACGGCACGATCAGCCGCTGGAACGGAAGCGGCTGGGTGGCGCTGGGAACCGGTGGCCGCTTCTCCGTCCACGACGTGCAGCAGGGCGACGTCGCCTACTTCCACGACCCCGACGCCGAGGCGCCCACCGACACCTTCCGCGTGCGCCTGACCGACGGCGGCACGCTGGGTGGCGGCGGCGAGGCGGCCAGCGCCCCCCAGACGGTCACGGTCAACGTGGCCCCCGTCAACGACGCGCCCGACGCGGACGGCGGCAGCTTCTCCCTGAACGAGGGCGCCTCGGCCACGCTGACCACGGGCCATCTCGGCGCGTCCGACAGCGACGACGCGACCGCCGACCTGACCTACAGGATCACCGCCCTGCCCTCCGCCGGGTCGGTCCGGCTGAACGGCGTCGCCGTCACGGCCGGGACGACCTTCACCCACGGCGACCTCACCGGCGGCAAGGTCACCTACCTCCACAATGGCGACGAGACCTTCACCGACAGCTTCAAATACGAGGTCGAGGACCCCGACGGCCTGACCTCGGCGGAGAGCACGGTCGACGTCGCCATCCGGCCGCAGAACGACGCGCCGACCATCGCCGTCAACGCCGGCATCACCGCGTCCCAGGGCTTCGAGGGCGAGGTCACCGCCATCACCACGTCCATGCTGTCGGTCGCCGATCCCGACAACACCGCCAACCAGGTCCAGATCCGCGTCACGGCGCTGGCCGCGACCCCGACCGGCAAGCTGTTCATCGACAATGGCGGCGGCAACGAGGTGACGCTGGGCGTGGGCAGCGTCTTCACCAAGGCGCAGCTGGACGCCGGCAAGCTGAAGTACCGGCACGACGGCAGCGAGTCCTACACCGACAGCTTCGGCTTCAAGGTCTCCGACGGCAGCGGCGACGGCGAGCCGGCGGGCACCTTCGCCATCACCGTGGGCCCGGTGAACGACAGCCCCGTTCTGACCGTGCCGACCGGCCGCTTCGCCGACGAGGACGGCTTCACCTACGTCACCGGCATCAGCGCCTCGGACGTCGACATAACGGGCAACGCCACCGCCACGCTTTCCGTGGCGAACGGCGTGCTGACCGTGGATGCCTCGGTCGCCGGCGGCGTCGCGGGCGGGCAGATCGCCGGGAACGGCAGTGCTACGGTGACCCTGACCGGCACGGTCGCGGCCATCAACGCCACGCTTGCCGCCGCCACCGGCCTGAAGTACGCGCCGACCGCCGACTACAACGGCACCGACACGCTGACGGTGACCCTGTCGGACGGCGGCGGCAGCGGGCGTGACCCCGGCGACGGCGCCATGCCGGCGATCCTGAACACCAAGAACACCGGCAACGCCGCCAGCCAGTCCGACAGCAGGACCGTCGCCATCACGGTGCGCGCCATCAACGACGCGCCGTCGGCGACCTACAACGGCGGCACGCTGGCCGGCGCCACCGCCACCGCCTCGGGCGACGAGGACACCGACGTGGCGCTGGCCGCCGTCACCGTCTCCGACCCCGACGTGGCGCGGGCCGAGACCAACGGCACCGACGACGGGCTGATGCAGGTGACGGTCGCCGCCACCAACGGCACGGTCCGCCTGCTGGACGCCACCGGCGTCACCGGCACGGCGCTGACCACCGGTGCCGCCAGCATCGTGCTGAAGGGCACGCCGGCGCAGGTGGACAATGCGCTGCGCGCCGGCAACCTGGTCTTCAAGGGGTCGCAGGACTTCACCGGCACCGCACCGGTGACCATCACCGTCAGCGACATGGCCAACGAGGGCAGCGGCGGCGCCAAGACCGTGACCGGCACCGTCAACGTGACGCTGGCGGCCGTGAACGACGCCCCGGCGATCTCCGTCCCCGCCACCATGCTGGTGAACGAGGACGCCGCCTTCACCTTCTCCGGCGGCAACAAGATCACGCTGACCGACCCGGACGCCGGATCGGCCCTGCGGGTGACGCTGGCGCTGAGCCAGGAGGCGGGCACCGGTCCGTCGGACGCCGACGGCGCCCTCAACATGACCACGACGACGGGCCTGACCTTCGTCAGCGGCACCAACAACAGCAGCGGCTTCACGGTCGAGGGCAGCGTCGCCAACCTGAACGCGGCGCTGGCCAGCATGCAGTTCCTGCGGACGGCCGAGGATTACGGCAAGTTCACGCTCTCCGTCTCCGCCGACGACCAGGGCAATGCCGGGTCCGGCGGCGCCAAGACGGCCGCCGCCTCCACCGAGATCACGGTGCGCGCCGTGAACGACGACCCGACCCTGTCGGTCGGCGCCACGTCGCTCGGCGGCACCATCTCCGCCGCCGCCTTCAAGGGCTTCACCGAGGACGCGGCCTTCGCCGACGTGCGCGGCAGCAACGGCACCGACAAGCTGACCGTGGCCGACGTGGACCTGACGGAGACGGGCACGCCGGCGGGATCTCCCGACGACCTGCTGACCGTCACCCTGGCTCTGCCCAACGCCAACGGCCTGCTGCTGGTCACCGACACGGCCGGGCTGACGCTGACCGGGCTGGTCGGCGACAACACGGCCGGCTTCACCGAGGCCAGCGTCACCGGCACCGCCGCGCAGCTGAACCAGCTCCTGGGATCGCTCCAGTACAAGGGCGACGCCGACTTCAACACGGAGACGCCGGCGACCGGCCTGAATTCCGAGACGCTGCGCATCACGCTGAACGACAACGGCAACAGCCTGCCGACCGTGAACGGGCAGGCCGGCGTCGCCGGCGGCGGCACGATCACCCGGGACATCCCGCTGACCGTCGCCGCGGTCAACGACGCGCCCACCTTGTCCATCGCGACGCCGACGTTCAGCTACGCCGCCTTCACCGAGAACGCCCCCCTTACCGTCTCCGGCATCACCATCGCCGACCTGGACGTCGCGCGGGGCGAGACGCCGACCACGCCGCCGATGCAGGTGACGCTGCAGACGACGAAGACCGCCAGCACCCTCACCATCTCCACCACCGGCATCACCGTCGTCTCCGGCAACGGCACCAACACGCTGGTGGTCCGCGGCACGGTCGCGGCGCTCAACACGGCGCTGGCGACGCTGGCCTGGCGGCCGAGCGAGGACCCCAGCACCGCCAACGCGGCGAACGACGACACCATCACGGTGACGGTGAGCGACCGCGGCAACCGCGGCACCGGCGGCACGCTGACCGCGACGGGCACGATCCGGATCGACGACGTGCGGCCGGTGAACGACGCGCCGGCCGTCACCGCACCCACGACGGTGTCGGTGACCGAGGACACGGCCAAGGCGCTGACGGGCGCCAGCCTGGTGTCGGTCGCCGACGCGGATGCGCGCAGCAATGCGGTCGAGCTGACGCTGGGCATCGCCAGCGGCACCCTGACGCTGGGCACCACCACCGGGCTCACCCTGCAGTCGGGCGCCAACGGCAGCGGTGCCATGGTCTACCGCGGCACGGTCGCGAACCTCAACGCGGCGCTGGCGACCCTGACCTACGCGCCGGCGCTGAACGCCAACAAGCTCAACACCAGCGACGCCGACCGGACCTTGACGGTGACGCTGAACGACCTCGGCTACGGCGAGAACAACGCGGCGTCCGGGACCCCGCTGTCGGCGACGAAGACGATCCTGATGGACGTCGCGGCGGTCAACGACGCGCCGGCGATCTCCGTCACCTCGACCAGCCTGACGCTGGACGAGAACGTCAGCAACGCCGTCCAGACCGTCACCGTCGCCGACGCGGACAGCCCCGACACCGGCTTCACGGCCCTGAAGCTGACCCTGACCGCCACCCACGGCAACATCGGCTTCACCGACGCCGTCACCGCGGGCGCCACGGTGAGCGGCGCCGGCGGCCGGACGGTGAACGTCACGGGGACGCAGGCGCAGATCAACGCCCTGCTGTCCGGCACCAACCTGCGCTATACGCCGGACGCCAACTTCAGCGGCGCCGACAGCATCGCCCTGTCCCTGACCGACCAGGGCAACATCGGCGCCGGCACGGTGCTGACCGATACCGAGACGATCAGCCTGACGGTGGCGGGCAACAACGACCCGGCCGTGGTGACCAAACCCGCCGGCATCGCGGTCGACGAGGACTCCACCGTCACCCTGGGCTCGAGCAGCTTCCGGTTCGACGACCCCGACGTCGTCGACAGCCCGATGATCCTGCGCCTTTCCGTGGCGCAGGGTACGTTCACGCTGGCGACCACCGCCGGGCTCAGCTTCTCCTTCAGCGAGACCACGGCGCCGCTGACCGGCGACGGGGCCGCCACGGCCGGTGCCGGCGACGGCACGGCCGACGCCACCATGACCTTCAAGGGCACCCAGACGCAGATCAACGCGGCCCTGGACGGCTTGGTCTACACCCCGACCGCGAACGTGAACGGCGCCGACGCCCTGACCTACACGATCTCGGACCTGGGGGCGTCGGGCACGCTGGGCGGGGTGCAGCAGGTCACCGGCAGCATCGCGATCACCATCGCCGCCATCAACGACGCGCCGGTCGCCACCGGCACCGCCTCGCTCGCCGCGGTGAACGAGGACACGGCCGCCCCGGCCGGCGCCACCGTGACGGCGCTGTTCGGGGCCAACTACTCCGACGCGACCGACCAGGTCGCCAACACCGGCGGCAGCAGCGCTACGGCCCTAGCCGGCATCGCCATCGTCGCCAACACCGCGACCGCGGCGCAGGGCGCGTGGGAGTACTCCACCGACGCGGGCGCCAACTGGACCGCGGTCGCGACGTCCGTCTCCGCGACGAACGCAACGGTCATCCCGGCGGCGGCGCTGCTGCGCTTCCGGGCGGAAGCCGACTTCAACGGCGTGCCGGGATACCTGGACGCCCACCTCTCCGACGGCGCCGGCCTCGATCCCGGGACCGGCCGCAACATCTCCGCGCTACGCGGCGGGACCAACGGCTACTCCACGGCGGCGGTGCGGTTGTCGACCGCCATCACGGCGGTGAACGACGCGCCGCAGCGCACCACGGCAACGGTGACGCTGGCCGGCCTGCTGGAGGACCCGGCGTCGGTGCCCGGCGCCACCGTCTCCAGCCTCTTCTCCGGCACCTTCAAGGACACGCGCGACGCTGTCACCGTGGCCGCCAGCGGCGGCTCCACCGCGAACGCCTTCGCCGCCGTGGCGGTCGGCGTCAACGATGCCGACCCCGCGACCGAGGGGGCCTGGCAGTTCTCCACCAACGGCGGGGGCAGCTGGACCGCCCTGCCGACCGGCCTTCCCGCCGGCAAGGGCTTCGTGCTGGCGCCGACGGACATGCTGCGCTTCGTGCCCGTCGCCGACTATTCCGGCACGCCGCCCGGCCTCGCGGTGCAGCTGGTGGAGGCGGGCGGCCCCGCCGCCACCTCCACCCCCGGCAACGCCGCCACCTACGCCGATCTGCCGGCGGACGGGCTCGCGGGGCGCATCAGCGGCACCAGCACCGACACGGTGACGCTGAACACCGCCGTCACCGCCGTCAACGACGCGCCCGTCCTGGGCGGCATGGGCGGCACCGCCGCCTATACCGAGAACGACCCGGCGATCCTGGTCGACGGCTCGGTCACCCTGGCCGACGTCGACAGCCCGGACCTCAACGGCGGGTCCCTGACCGTCGCCTTCACCGCCAACGGCACCACGGCCGATCAGCTCGGCATCCGGAACGTCGGTACCGGCGCCGGGCAGATCTCCGTCTCCGGCACGACGGTCGGCTACGGCGGCTCGGCGATCGGCACCATCGTCCAGGACGGCAGCAACGGCGGCGCGCTGAAGGTGACCTTCAGCTCCGCCGCGGCGACCCCGGCCGCCGCCAAGGCGCTGATCGAGGCCGTCACCTTCGCCAACACCTCCGACGCCCCCAGCGCGGCGAACCGCACGCTGACATACACACTGGTCGACGGCGACGGCACCGCCAACGGCGGCGCCGACACCGCCACGGCCACGGCGACCGTCACCGTCGCCCGCGTCAACGACGCCCCCGGCTTCACGGCACTCGGCGGCACCGCCGCCTATGTGGAGGACGCGGCCGGCACGGTGCTCGACGCGGACGCCGGCCTGGCCGACCCGGAGCTGCGGGCCGGCGACGGCTGGAACGGCGCGGTGCTGAACCTGCAGCGGCAGGGCACGCCCAGCGCCGACGATGTGTTCGGCGCCACCGGCACGCTCGACCTGTCGGGCGGCGCGGTGAAGGTGGGCGGCACCACCATCGGCACGGTCACCGCCAACACCGGCGGCGTCCTGACCCTGACCTTCAACGGCAACGCCACCAACGCGCTGGTCGACCAGGCGCTGCGCCAGATCACCTACGCCAACGCCAACCAGGCGCCGCCCGCCTCGGTGACGGTCGAGGTCAACATCAACGACGGCAACCCGACGACCGACCAGGGGTCGGGCGCCGCGCTGTCGGGCACCGGCAGCGTGACCGTCAACCTGACCGCCCGCAACGACGCCCCGACGCGCACCGGACCCGCGGCCGCCACGCTGGCCGACATCGTGGAGGATACCGCAGGGCCCGCCGGCACGCGGGTCGACACGCTGTTCCAGGCGCGCTTCGCCGACGTCGACGCCGGCGCCGCCTTCGCCGGCGTCGCCATCACCGGCAACGCGGCGACCGCGGCCGAGGGCAAGTGGCAGTGGCGCGCGGATTCCGGCGGCACCTGGACCGACGTGGCGACCACCGTCGCCGACACCAGCGCCGTCGTCCTGGACCAGGACGCGGAGCTGCGCTTCCTGCCGGCCTCCAATTTCTGGGGCAGCCCGGGTGCCCTCACGCTGCGGCTCTGGGACGGCGCCGGCGGCGTCGCGGAGGGGGCGGCGCGCAACATCGCCGCCGCCGTCGGCGGCACCGGCGGGTTCGGCACCGACGCCAACCTGCTGTCGCTCGGCATCACCGTGACGCCGGTGCCGGACACCCCGTCGGTGACCAACGCCGCCACGACGGAGGACACGCAGACCGCCAGCGGCCTGGTGGTCACCCGCCACGCCACGGACGGCGCGGAGGTCACCGACTTCCGCATCACCTCGATCAGCGGCGGCCGCCTCTACCTGAACGACGGCACGACCGAGATCACCGACGGCACCTTCATCACCGTGGCGCAGGGCAATGCGGGGCTCAAATTCACCCCGTCGGCGAACAGCACCGCCTCCGGCAGCTTCCAGGTGCAGTCCTCCAGCAGCGCCGGCCTCGGCGGGCTGGCGGGGGGACTGGCCACGGCCACCATCACCGTCACGGCGGTGAACGACCCGCCCGTCGCGAACGCCGACACCGCCACCCACGTCGTGGGCGGCGCCGCGGCCACCGGGAACGTCGTCACCAACGACACCGACATCGACGGCGGCGCGCTCAGCGTCACCGCCGTCGGCGTCCAGGCCGGCGCCGCCGGCACCGTCGGCACGGCGCTGGCCGGCAAGTACGGCACCCTCACCCTCGGCTCCACCGGCGCGTGGACCTACACGGCGAACGCCGCCAACGCCGACGTGATGGCGCTGGAGGCGGGCGATACGCTGACCGAGGTCTTCACCTACGGCATCTCCGACGGCGCCGGGGGCACCGCCTCCAGCACCCTCGGCATCACCATCACCGGCATCAACGAGGCACCGAGCATCACCGGCGGGGCCATCCCCGAGCTCCCCGCCTCAGCCGAGGACTCCGGCGTCCCCACCGGCGCCGCCGGCAGCCTGCTCAGCGACGTGGTCGCCAACATCGCGGACGTCGATACCGGCTGGCTGCAGGGCATCGCCGTGCGCGGCGCCGACACGACGAACGGGACCGTCTGGTACACGACCGACGGCGGCACCAACTGGCAGGCGCTGGGTGCCGTCAGCGACGCGCAGGCGCTGCTGCTGGCGCTGGACGGCCAGACGCGCCTCTACTTCCGGCCGGTCGCCGACTTCAACGGAACCGCGGCCTTCGCCCTGACCTACCGGGCCTGGGACCGGACCAGCGGCACGGCCGGCGGCTCCGTGGACATCTCCGGCGCCGGGGCGACCGGCGGCACGACCGCCTTCTCCAGCGGCATCTCGCCCCTGACGGCGCTGGTCTCGGCGGTGAACGACGCGCCGCGGCGCAGCACCGCCTCGGTGGCGCTGGGCGCATCCGCCGAGGATGCGGCGTCGCCGGGCAGCGCCACCGTCTCCGGCCTCTTCACCGGCGCCTTCACCGACGCGGTCGACGACAGGACCTCCAGCTCGGGCTCCAGCCCGCACGCGCTGGCCGGGGTCGCCGTCGTCGGCAACGGGTCGGACGCGCGGGGCGCCTGGCAGTACCAGCTGGGCGGCGCCGGCGCCTGGACCGACGTGGGCGCCCGCGGCACGGCCACGGCCCTGCTGCTGGGCACCGCCGACCGGCTTCGCTTCATGCCGGCGGCGGACTTCAACGGGCTGGCCCCCACCCTGACCGTCCGGCTGATCGACGCCTCGGCCGGCGCGGTGACGGGCGGCGCCGCGGCGGACCTGTCGGCCGACGGCGCCACCGGCGGGACGACCGCCTACTCCGACGCTTCCAACACGGTCACGCTGACGCACACCGTCTCCGCCGTGAACGACGCGCCGACGGCGTCGGGCCTGGCCGTGCTGGCCGGCGTGGCGGAGGACACCCCCGCCGCGTCGATCCCCGGCGCCAGCGTCGCCAGCCTCTTCACCGCCCGCTTCGCGGATGCGACCGACCAGGTCAGCGGCGGCAGCAGCGCCGACACGCTGGCCGGGGTCGCCATCACCGCCAACGCGGCCACGGCGGCGCAGGGCACCTGGCAGTGGTCGGCGGACGGCACCAGCTGGAGCAGCGTCGGGACCCGCGCGGAGTCCTCCGCCCTGCTGGTACGCCACGACCACCTGCTGCGCTTCGTGCCGGCGACCGACTTCAACGGCGACGCCCCCGCCCTCACCGTCCGCGTCGCCGACAGCTCCGCCGGCGTGACCAGCGGGACCGTCGTCGATCTCTCCGGTGCCGGCGCCACCGGCGGCACGACCGCCTACAGCACCGCGACGGTGCAGCTGGTCACCGCTATCGGGTCGGAGAACGACCAGCCGCAGCTGACCCTGCCGGCCGCCCAGACCGTGGCCGAGGACACGGTCCTCACGGTCCCCGCCATCACCGTGGCCGACATCGACGTGGGCGAGACCGGCGGCGACGGGACGGTCCAGGCGACGCTCTCCGTCGGCCACGGCACGCTGACGCTGGGCACCGTGACCGGCCTCGCCTTCGACAGCGCGGCCGCCAACGGCCAGGCCACGGTCAAGGTGACCGGCACCTTCGCCGACGTGAACGCCGCACTGGCGACGCTCAGCTACAAGGGCGCCGCGAACTTCAACGGCAACGACACGATCAGCCTCATCGTCACCGACCTCGGCAACGTCGGCAGCGGCGGCGCGCGCACGGCGACGGGCGGCATCGCGGTCACCGTGACGCCGGTGAACGACGCCCCGACCCTCTCCGCCACGACGGCGAGCCTGGCCGGCATCCAGGAGGACGCGCTGGACCCCGCTGGCGCCACCGTCACCGCGGTGCTGGGCACCAGCTACGGCGACCCGGACAGCGGCGACACCTCGGCCGACGGCGGCCCGGACTACGTGCCCGTCACCGGCATCGCCGTTACCGGCACAGCGGGCATCCAGGGCCGGTGGCAGCTTTCCTCCGACGGGGGCGGCACCTGGGCGGACTTCCCGGCAATCCCCTTGGGCAGCGCGCTGCTGCTGGACGGGGCGGTCAAGGTGCGCTTCGTCCCCGCCGCCAACGTCTCGGGCTCGGCGACGCTCACCTACCGGGCGTGGGACCAGACCGGCGCCACCGCCGGCCAGTCCGGCACGGTCGCAGCGGTCGGCACCACCGGCGGCGACAGCGCCTTCGGCACCGGGACCGGCACCCTGTCCGTCGCGGTGGCGGCGGTCGCCGACGCGCCGACGCTGACGGCACCCGGCAGCGTGGCGACCCAGGAGGACGTCCCGGCCAGCCTGCCGCTGACGGCGGCGCTGACCGACCTGGACGGGTCGGAACGGCTGGAGATCCTCGTCGCCGGCGTTCCCCAGGGCGCCATCCTGTCCGCCGGCACCAACCAGGGCGGCGGGACATGGCTCCTGTCGGCCTCCGACCTGTCCGGGCTCAGTCTCCGTCCCGCGAAGGACTATGGCGGCAGTGCGACCCTGACGGTCACCGCGCGGGCGATCGAGCAGACCGGCCCGGTGGCGACGACAGTGCGGACGGTGCAGCTGACCGTGGCGGAGGTGGCGGACGAACCGGAGCTGTCGGTCTCCGCGGCTTCAGGGGACGAGGACACCGCCATCCCGCTGGCCATCTCCTCCTCGCTGACCGACCTGGACGGATCGGAAAGCCTGACGATCACCATCGGCGGCGTCGATGGCGGCGCCACCCTGTCCGCCGGTACCCGGAACGCGGATGGAACCTGGAGCCTGGACGCGTCCGATCTCGACCGGCTGTCGCTCATCCCCGGCAAGGACAGCGACATCGACCTCGTCCTTTCGGTCACCGCCACCGCACAGGAGCGCGGCGGCAGCACCGTGTCCGTCACGGACACCCTCGCCGTCACCGTCAGAGCCGTGGCCGACGCGCCGGATCTGACGGCACCTTCACGCCTGGTCGGCAAGGAAAGCCAGCCGATCGCGCTCGACATCGCGGCGGGCCTGACCGACAAGGACGGGTCCGAGACCCTGGCCGTCACCATCTCCGGCGTGCCGGACGGCGCCGCGCTCTCCGCCGGCACCAGGAGCGGCGGCGACTGGCTGCTGACGGCCGACCAGCTGGCCGGGCTGACGGTCACGCCCGCCAAGGGCAGCGACAAGGACTTCACCCTGACCGTCACCGCCACCTCGACCGAGAAGGCGGGCGGCAGCGCCACCAAGGCGACGGAGATCGAGATCGACATCGGCACCGTCGCCGACACGCCGACCCTCGCCATCGGCGGCCCGGCCGCCGGCAAGGAGGACACCGGCATTCCCCTCTCCGTCGCGGCGACCCTGGTCGACCTCGACGGTTCGGAGACGCTCACCCTGCGCTTCGACGGGCTGCCCGACGGCACCATCCTGTCCCAGGGCGCCCGGACCTCGGACGGCGGCTGGGCGGTCACGGCGGCCGGCACCGGCCTCGCCGGCCTGACGCTGACGCCGGCCAAGGACAGCGACGCGGACTTCACCCTGTCCGTGACCGCCACCGCCACGGAGAAGTCCGGCGGCGTGGCGACGGCGTCGGGGTCGCTGACCGTGACGGTGGAGGCGGTCCCCGACGCCCCCACGCTGACAGCACCCGACAAGGTGACGGCCAAGGAAGGTGCGGCCACTTCCCTGCCCATCGCCTCCGCCCTGGTCGACCTGGACGGGTCGGAGAGCCTGGCGCTCACCATCGCCGGCATGCCCGGCAAGGCGTCCCTGTCCGCCGGGACGCGGCAGGCGGACGGAACCTGGCTGCTGGCGGCCAGCGACCTCGTCGGGCTGACCCTCCAGACCGAGCGCGGCGCCGACAGCGACTTCACCCTCTCGGTCACGGCGACCTCGACCGAGAAGGCGGGCGGCTCCGCCTCCACGCCGGCCACGGTGCTGGTGGACGTGGTGGCCGTGGCCGACCCGCCCAACCTGACCGTCGCCCCCGCCAAGGGCAACGAGGACACGGCCATCGCGCTCGCCGTCACCGCCGACCTCATGGACAAGGACGGGTCGGAGACGCTGACCATCGAGATTTCCGGCGTCCCCGAGGGTGCCGTCCTCTCCGCCGGCAGCGACCAGGGCGGCACCTGGGTGCTGACGGCCGACCAGCTGGCGGGCCTGACGGTGACGCCGGCCAGGAACAGCGACGTCGACTTCGCCCTCACGGTCACCGCCACCTCGAAGGAGAAGACCGGGGAGACGGCCGTCGTCACCGCGACGCTGGAGGTGACGGTCGATCCGGTCCCCGACGCCCCGACCCTGGCCGCGCCGCCGTCGCTGGACGGCAGCGGCGGCCAGCCGGTCGACCTGCCGCTCGCCTCGGCGCTCGCCGACGTCGACACGTCGGAGGATTTGACCCTGGTCGTGTCGGGCATGCCGGACCAGGTCAGCCTCTCCGCCGGGTCGCGCAACGCCGACGGGACCTGGACCCTGGCCGCCGCCGACATCGCCGGGCTGACCATGACGGCCGACCCCACCATGGCGCCGCCGCCGGGCAGCCCGCCCGGCACCGCGGTCTTCACCCTGACGGTCACCGCCATCTCCAAGGAGAAGGAGGGCGGCGACGCCCGCGCCTTCGCCACCATCCCGGTCACGATGCGGCTGCGGCCCTTCACCGCCCCTGACGCGCTGACCATGGTGGAGGATGTGGGCGGCGCCGTCGGCGGGGTCCGCATGGTCGCCGAGGGGGGGACGGCGACGATCACCCTATCCGTCGGGCAGGGCACGCTGACGGCGGGCGGCTCCACCGGGGCCAGCGTGACGCTGAGCGGCACCGCCGCGGAGGTGAACGCTGCCCTGGCCGCCCTCACCTACAAGGGCGCGCAGGACTACAACGGCCCCGACACGCTGACCATCACGTCCGGTACCGCCACGGCGACGGTGCCGGTGACCGTCACCCCGGTGAACGACGCGCCGACGGTGACGCAGCCCCTGCCGCCCAGCCTGCTGCAGACCGGCCAGGCCCTGTCGGCGGGGCTGCCGGCCGGGCTGTTCAAGGACGTCGACATCGGCGACGTCGTCACGGTCTCGGTCGACGGGATGCCGGGCTGGCTGTCGTTCGACCCTGGTTCGGGCACCCTCTCGGGCACGCCCGGCGCCACCGACGCCGGCGTCTACGGCTTGACCGTGACCGGGACCGACAAGGCCGGTGCCAGCGCCTCCACGACGCTCAGCATCACCGTCACGACGCCCCCGCCGCCCCCGCCGCCGCCCGTGACGCCCCCCGCGGTGACCCCGCCGGCGGCAGATCCGGTTCCCACGGCGACGCCGGCGCGGACCGACGGGCTGATCGTCACGGTGCAGCAGCCGACCGGCGGTACGCCGGCGGCGACGGCCGGGACACCGGTCTCCACGTCGCTGCCGGCCACCACGCTCATCTCCGTCTCCGGGACGCCGCCCGCCACGGGGCCCGCGACGGCTTCGTTCACCACGCTGGCGGCGACGTCCCAGAGCAGCGAGTCGCCCGGGGGAAGCCGCACCACCGGCACCGTCCTGACCGGCACCGGCTCCGACGCGCCGCAGGCCGGCGGCAGCCAGCTCATCGGGGGCGGCGGCTCCTCCGCCGGCGCCGCCCGTCAGCTCAACCTGATGGTCGCCGGCACGATCACCGACCAGGTGCTGGTGCCGAACGCCACCAAGGCCTTCCAGGTGCCGCAGAACGTCTTCCGGCACACCAACCCGAACGAGCAGCTGGTGCTCGAGGCCAAGCAGTCCTCGGGCGAAGCCCTGCCGGCCTGGCTGCGCTTCGATCCCTCCACCCGCACCTTCTCCGGCACGCCGCCCGTCGGCAGCGACGGGACGGTGGAAATCGCCGTCACCGCCCGCGACAGCAGCGGCGCCGAGGCGGTCACCCAGTTCCGCATCCAGGTCGGGCGGGAGGTGCAGGAGACCGGCCGGCCGGCCCAGGGCGGCTCCCGTCAACCGGCCCAGGGCGACCGGTCCCAGGGCGACGGGCAGCAGCCCCGGGAAGGCGCCCCAGCCGACGGCGCCCCTGGCGACGCCCCACCCGGCGAGGGGGCGCCTGCCGATGCCCCGCAGACCGATGCGCCGCAGACCGACGGCGGCTCCCCGGCGGGCGTCGGCGACCGGGCGGACGCGGGCTCGGACAGCGAGGCCGCGCGGGTCGAGCTGGGGCTGGCGCAGGCCCGGCCCGCCCCTTCGGACGGCGACGCGCCCGCCGACGCCCCGGCGGCGAAGCCCTCCCTCGCCGCCCAGCTCCGCGCCGCCGGCAGGCCCGGCCTGCTGGCGCAGGGGCGCGCCCTGCTCGACAGCCTGCTCGCCGGCGGAGAACCGCCGGCCCCACCGCCCCCGGCGCCGGACAGAAGCGCCGCCTGACCCCCGATGCGGATGACCGCCTCCATGAGATCACGCCTGAAGCCCAATGCCCGCGCCGCCGCCGCCCTGCTGGCGGCCGCCCTCCTGACCGGCTGCGCGGTCAGCCCGGAGCCGATCGCCCCGGCCGAGCACGCGGCGCAGGCTCGAGCCGACCGCGCGCACCTGTTCGACGGGCAGGAGCCCGTGACGCAGGCGATCACGCTGGAGGAGGCCGTCGCCCGGGCCATCCGCTATAACCTGGACCACCGGCTCGCCCTGATGGAGCGGGTCATGCAGGACAGCCAGCTCGGGCTCGCCAACATCGACCTGCTGCCGCGCCTGGCGGCCAGCGCCGGCTACACCCTGCGCAACAACGTCAACGCGTCCAGCTCGCGCTCCATCCTGTCGGGCCAGCAGTCGCTGGAGCCCTCGACCTCGCAGGACCGCGGGCGCGGGTCGGCCGACCTGACCTTCACCTGGAACGTCCTGGATTTCGGCCTCAGCTACTTCCAGGCGAAGCAGCAGGCGGACCGGGTGCTCGTCACCGAGGAGCGGCGGCGCCGGGTGCTGAACAACGTGGTGCAGGAGGTGCGCAGCGCCTTCTGGCAGGCCGCCTCGGCCGAGCAGCGCATGCCGGCCATCGACCGCGTGCTGGCGGAGGCGGAGACGGCGCTCGCGAACGCCCAGAAGGTGGAGGAGGAGAAGCTCCGCCCGCTGGTGGACATCCTGCAGTACCAGAAGGGCCTGCTGGAGCTGACCCGGCAGCTGCGGGCGCTCAAGACCGACCTGATGCTGGCCCGCGCGCGCCTGGCCGCCCTCATGAACATCAAACCGGACCAGCCCTACACGCTGGTCCTGCCGGCGGAGGAGGCGGTCAGGCCGCCGCGCCTGGAAGCGGACCTCGAGCGGCTGGAGCTGACCGCGCTGTTCAACCGCCCGGAGCTGCGCGAGGAGCGCTACCAGGCCCGCATCAACCGGCAGGAGGCCCGCAAGGCGCTGATCCGCATGCTGCCGGCACTCTCCTTCACCGGCAGCGCCAACTGGGACAGCAATTCCTTCCTGGTGAACGAGACCTGGGCCGAGGCGGGCGCCCGCGCCACCCTCAACCTCATCGGCCTGGTCAGCGGCCCCCGCGGCCTGAAGGTGGCGGAGGCGCAGCAGGCCGTGGGCGACGTGCGGCGCCGGGCCATGACCATGGCGGTCCTGACCCAGGTCAACGTCGCCTACCACCAGTACCGGCGGTCGCAGGAGGAGTTCGAGGATGCGGTGCGGCTCGACCGGATCGAGCAGCGCATCTTCCAGACGGTCAGCGCAGGCCAGGACAGCCAGGCACGCTCCGAGCTGGACCGCATCCGCAGCAGCACGACGGCCATCGCCGCCCAGCTCCAGCGCGACCGCTCGCTGGCCGAGATGCAGACGGCCCTGGGCAACGTCTACGCCTCGCTGGGCGCCGATCCTGTCGCCGAATTGTCCGACGGCGCCGACCTGAAGTCGCTTGTCGAGGCCGTGCGCACGGTCCAGGAGTCCTGGCAGCGCGGCGAACTGCCGGCGCTCCCACCGGAGGCCCCCGTGGCCGACGTTCCCACCCCGTGATCCAGCCTGGTCCCGCCGTGCCGCACCCCCGCCTGGCCCCGCTCCTCTGCCTGACCGTCCTGCTGGCTCCGGCCATGGCCGGAGCCCAGGCTCCGGCGCCGGAGATCCGGGCCCAGCTGGTCGCCACCCGCAACGCCGTCCTGGCGGCCGGCATCGGCGCCCGGATCGAGCAGCTGCCCTTCCGGGACGGCGACCGGTTCGAGGCGGGTGCGGTGCTGGCGGCCTTCGACTGCAAGGTGGAGCAGAGCCGGGCCGCCCGCGCCCGCGCCATGCGGGAGAAGGCGCGCAAGGTGTTCGAGACCAGCGACCGGCTGTCGAGGATGGACAGCGCCAGCGGGCTGGAGCGCGACGTCGCCGCGGCGGAGCTGAAGCAGGCCGAGGCCGAACTGGCGCTGGAGGAGGCGGTGGTCGAGCGCTGCACGCTGCGCGCCCCCTTCCCCGGCCGCGTCGCGGCCGTGCCGGCCCGGCGCTGGCAGTACGTCGCCGAGGGCCAGCCGGTCATCGAGGTGCTCGACGACCGGGAGCTGGAGGTGGAACTCATCGTCCCCTCCCGCTGGCTCGCCTTCGCCAAGCCGGATTACCGTTTCGATATCGAAATAGCTGAGACCGGGCGCAGCTACCCGGCCAAGGTCACGCGGGTGTCGGGAAAGGTCGACCCGGTCAGCCAGTCGGTCCGGCTCTACGGCCGCATCGAGGGCGACCGGCCCGAGCTGATGGCCGGCATGAGCGGCCGCGCCCTGATGGCCCCGCCCGGCGCGGCTCCCGGCGCGGCTCCATGAGCGAGGGGCTGAACCGGCAGCTGCTGCGGATGAGCCTGCTGCTCCAGCTGGAGGGGCGGGCGCGCCGCGCCGAGACGCTGGAGGAGCTCGCCTTCGTCATCGTCAACGAGACGATGGGGCTGGTGCAATACGCCCAGGCCGTGCTCTGGCTGCCCGACGGCGGGGCCGGCCGCTTCGCCGCCGTGTCCGGCGTGGCCATGCCGGACCAGGACGGTCCGTTCCTGCAATGGCTGCGCCGCGCCGCCGGCCATCTGCGCCTCGACCCCGCGGGGGCGCCGCGGCCGGTGACGGCCGCCAACCTGCCGGCGGAGCTCGCGGCCGGCTGGGGCGAGTGGCTGGCGGCCGTCCTCCTCGTGCTGCCGCTGCCCGGCGCCCGGGGGGCGCCCGGCGGCGTGCTGCTGCTGGCGCGCCCCGACGCCCCTTCGGAGCAGGAAAGGCCGCTGCTGGACGAGCTTGCCGGCGCCTACGGCCACGCGCTGGCCGGGTTCCAGGGGCGGGGCGGCGGCTGGACCGGGCGGCTGCGGGCCCGGCCGGGCCGGGCGGCCCTGGTTGCGGCCGCGGGGCTGGCGCTGCTGGCGGCCTTCCCGGTGCGCCAGACGGCGCTCGCCCCGGCGGAGGTGGTGGCGCGGGAGCCGACGCTGGTCCGGGCCCCCGTCGAGGGCGTCGTCGAGCGCATCCTGGTGCGCCCCAACGAGACGGTCGCCGAGGGCCAGCCGCTGGTGGCCCTCGACCCCACCCGGCTGAGGAGCCGCATCGAGGTGGCCCGCAAGGCCCTGGTCGTGGCCGAGGCCGAGTACCGGCAGGCGGCGCAGCAGGCCTTCGCCGACGCCCGCGCCAACGCCTCGCTGGCCGCGCTGAAGGGCCGGCTGGACCAGCAGGCGGCCGAGCTCGCCTACCTGGAGACGCTGGAGCAGCGCCTGACCGTCACCGCGCCCCATGCCGGCGTGGCGCTGTTCGACGATGCCGGGGACTGGGCCGGGCGCCCGGTGGCGCTGGGCGAGCGGATCATGCTGCTGGCCGATCCGGCGAAGGTGGAGCTGGAGGCGTGGGTGCCGGTCCCCGACGCCGTCGACCTCGCCCCGGGCGCGCCGGTCAGCCTGTTCCTCAACACCATGCCCGGCCGCCCGGTCGGCGCCGCCGTGACCCAGGTCGGCTACCGGGCGCAGGCGACGCCGCAGGGGGTGCTGGCCTACCGGGTCAAGGCGGCGCTGGAGGAGGGCGCCGAGCCGCCCCGCGTCGGCCTGCGCGGGACAGCCAAGCTCTACGGCGACCGCGCGGCGCTGGGCGTCTTCCTGCTGCGCCGGCCGCTGGGGGTGCTGCGGCAATGGCTGGGAGCCTGAGCCTCGCACCCGGGCCGGCGCCGCTGGTACCGCTGCGCGACGACCTGGCCCTGCTGCCGGGCCCGGCGGGCCGCGACGGCGCGCCGAGCTGGACGCTCTACGATCCGGCCGCCAACCGCTACGTCCGCATCGGCTGGCTGGAGTTCGAGATCCTGTCGCGCTGGGACCTCGGGGACCCCGCCGCGGTCGCTGCCGCCGTCTCGGCAGAAACCACGATCCGCTGCACCGCCGCCGACGTCGAGGCGGTCGGCCGCTTCCTGGAGGGGGCCGGCCTCGTGCGGCCGCAGCCCGGGGCGACGGTGGCGCGGCTGCTGGCCCAGGCCCGGGCCGCGCGGCCGGGTGCGGCCCTGTGGCTGCTGAAGAACTACCTGTTCGTGCGCGTGCCCCTGGTCCGCCCGGCCCGGTTCCTGGCCGCGACCCTGCCGGCCGTCCGGTTCGTCTTCACCGGCCGCTTCGCCCTGGCGATGCTGGCGGTCCTGCTGGCCGGGCTGTACCTGGTGGGGCGCCAGTGGGACGCCTTCACCCACGCGCTGCCCGACCTCTTCACGCCGCAGGGGGCGGTGATGGCGGCGCTGGCGCTGGCGCTGTCGAAGCTGCTGCACGAGGCGGGACACGCCTACACGGCGACGCGCCACGGCTGCCGGGTCGGCAGCATGGGGGTGGCGCTCTTGGTGCTGTGGCCGGTCCTCTACACCGACACGACGGAGGCCTGGCGCCTGGTCGAGCGGCGCAAGCGGCTGGAGATCGGCGCCGCCGGCATGGCGGCCGAGCTGGCGCTGGCGGCGGCTGCGACGCTCGCCTGGGGGCTGCTGCCGGACGGGCCGCTGCGCGCCGCCTGCCTGGTGCTGGCGACCACGGCCTGGGTCCTGACCCTGGCGGTGAACCTTAACCCCTTCATGCGGTTCGACGGCTATTTCCTGCTGGCAGACTGGCTGGACGAGCCGAACCTGCAGGACCGCTCCTTCGCCCTCGCCCGCTGGCGCCTGCGCGAATGGCTGTTCGGGCTGGGCGAACCGCCGCCGGAGCCCTTGCCGGCCCCGCGCCGGCACCTGCTGGTCGCCTACGGCATGGCGACCTGGGTCTACCGCCTCGTCCTGTTCCTCGGCATCGCGCTGCTGGTCTACCATCTGTTCTTCAAGCTGCTCGGCCTGTTCCTCTTCGCGGTCGAGATCGGCTGGTTCATCGTGCGGCCCGTGGTCCGTGAGCTGGCGGAATGGATGAAGCGCCGCGCCGCGCTGCGCTGGACCCGGGCGAGCCGGCGGACGGCCGTCCTGGGCGCCGCCCTGCTGGTGCTGGCGCTGCTCCCCTGGCGGTCCACGGTGGATGCCCCGGCGGTGCTGCGGTCGGAGACGCAGGCCACGCTGTTCGCCCCGCGGCCGGCCCGGGTGGCGTCGGTGCGGGTGCGGGAAGGCGACACTGTTGCCGCCGGCCAGCCGCTGGTCGTCCTCGCCTCGCCGGAACTGGAGCAGGACCTGCGGATGGCCGGGCTGAAGGCGCGGTCCGCCGCCGCCCAGGTGGAGGCGCTCAGCGTGCACGGCGACCCCGGCGGCCGCATGCCGGTCCTTTGGGAGGAGTACGCCGCCGCGGCCGCCGACGGCGAGGCGCTCGGCCGGGAAGCGCGGCAGCTCGCCATGGTCGCCCCGGCGGCCGGGCTTGTGGTGGAGCTGGCCGAGCACCTGAAGGCGGGCGACTGGGTCGGTCCCAAGGAGCCGCTGGCCCTGGTCGCCGACCCCGGCGCCCCCATCGTGGAGGCCTATGTCGCCGAGGCCGATCTCGGCCGCCTGGCCGTCGGACAGGCCGCGACCTTCCATCCGGCCTCCGTGCTGGAACCGACCGTCCCGCTGGTGGTCGCCGCCGTCGACCGGGGCGCGGTGCGTGACCTCAGGACGGTCGAACTCGCCTCGGTGCACGGCGGCGAGATCGCGGTCCGCCAATCCGACGGGCGCCTCGTGCCGGAGGAGGCCCTGTACCGGGTGCTGCTGGCGCCCGATCCGGCGGCCGGCGCCCGGGCACCCCGCGCCAAGCCCGGCCGGGTCTCCATAAGCGGGGAGCGGGAGAGCCCGGCGGCGCGGTTCCTGCGCCACGCGTTGGGCGTCCTGGTCCGCGAGAGCGGCTTCTAGAGCGTTTTCCGCACTCAAGGAGTCCGGAACGGGAACGTCCCTTCGCTCGAGGACAGGGGGCAGTAGGAGGCTGCCCGCCGCGGTGATGCGGCCCCTTCTCCATGAATATGCGGACGCGGCCGTTCGCGGCGATCAAGGGCGGGCTGTACCGCGGTGCAGCCGTTGACGCGGCTCGGTGTCCCCCCGTCCGCCCCGGCCCCGGGAGCCACGCCGCCCACAGTGCCGCGGTTCCAGTCCACAGCCTGTCGAAATTGCCCGGAGGAGTGGCCAGCCCCACCGTCGGCGCAGGGCCGGCTGTATGGCCGCCGCAGGCGGTTCGGATGTGTACGAGGGGAGGTTGGGAAGATTTCCAGATTCGAACTTATCGCGCCGACGGGCTCATCCTGGTGAACTCAAAGTCGAAGTGCGACAAACCAATGTTTTCAGTGGCTTGGGATGGGCGTCGCACATGGGATCCACCTACTCTCACCTAAGACTCGGCGAGCGGCGCGAGATCGAGGAGATGTTGAACGCCGGTTTGCCGGTGACACGCATCGCGGCCGAGCTGGGCCGGCACCAGCCTACTGGTGGGTTCTATTCTGAAGTACGGCTCTCCTCTGGCAATGGAGCGTCCGGGACGAGGAGCGGCGTCCAGGGAAGTCCGATGTGATTTTTCTGTTTGACAATAAATTTAAATATCGTGAAACAGAAAACTTCTCCGGTTCGAACGCGGACTGGGAGTGGACCTGGGTGTACGACCGTGCCGAATTCCTTCCTGCCCCTTGCCGCCTTCTCCTTCGTCCTCATACCGGCTCTCGTCGGCTGTGCCAGCGGGCCGCCTGCCCGCCCGGCGCAGTTGGTTCCTGGGGACCAGAGCCATCTCGCCAGCTACCTGGACTGGGCCGTGCCGATCGAGATGGATCGCGCCGGTGTTCCCGGGGTTGCGCTGGCTGTGATTTCCCGCGAGGGTCCTGTCTGGTTGAAGGGATACGGCATGACCGGGGCGGGCGGCACGCCTGTCGGCCCCGGCACCCCGTTCCGCGTCGGATCGGTGTCGAAGCCGGTGACGGCGGCGCTGGTGCTGCGGTACGTCGCGGAAGGGAGGTTGGCGCTGGACCGGCCGGTGGCGGAAACGCTTCCCGTCTTCACGCCCCGCAGCCGCTTCGGCGACCTGCCGATAACCCCGCGCATGCTGCTTGCCCATCGGTCCGGTCTTCCCTCCGACGAACTCAGGGGCATGTGGACGAACCAACCCGCCGACGCGGCCATGTCCGCCACATTGGCGGGTCGTTCCTGGCTCGCGGCGGAGCCGGGCACGGCCTACAAGTACTCCAACCTGGGCTACGGCGTTCTGGGCCGCCTCGCCGAACTGGCGTCAGGCCTGCCCTTCGCCGAAGCCGCCGGGCGCGACCTGCTGCGGCCGCTGGGCATGGTCTCCTCCTCCTACGCCACACCTCCCGGAGACATTGCCCCCGCGCGGCCGCACCGTAACGGCAAGCCGGCGCCGGAAACCGGGCTGCGCGAAGTAGCGGCCGGTTCCTTATGGTCCACCGCTGACGACATGGGGCGCTTTCTGCAGGCGCTGTTGTCCGATGGGCAGGTTGGCGGCGTGAGGCTGCCACTGGCGGACATGCTGCGCGAGCAATATCCGGAGGCCGGCGAACGGCTGGGCCAGAGGGTCGGCCTCGGCTGGATGCTCGCCGGCAACGCTGTCGCCGGTGTCGGCGAAACCGTCTGGCACAATGGCGCCTATCCCGGATATTTCGCCCATGTGGCGATGCTGCCGGCCGAAGGGCTGGGCGTGGTGGTGCTGGCGAACGGCGAGGAGGCATCCCGGTTCGCCATGCAGTTGGGAGTGCGGACCCTGGCTCTCGCGGTCGAAGGACGTACGGGCCGGCGGCTGCCGGAACCCCAGGCGGATACCCCGGCACCGGCCACGGTGCCCGAAGCCGAACTCGACGCGGCGGTCGGCCGTTATGTGGTCATGGGGCAGCTGACACCGATCGTGCGGGCGGGCGGACGGTTGAAGACGGAGTTCCAGGGCACCACGATCGAGCTGCTGCCACTGGGAAAGGAACGCTTCCTGCCGCGCGCGTCGATGCTGGGGCTGCTGTCGGTTCCGCTGGACGGGCTGACACTGAGCCTGCGGAACCAGCGCGGCCGACGTCTCGCCGTCCTAGAGGGAGCGCCCGAGCCCCTGCCGTTCGAACGGGTCGAGCCCATGCCCTTGCCCGATGCTTGGCGGCGGCGGCTGGGACGCTATGTCCTGGTCGACCGCGACGATTGGGTATCGGCGCAAGATGTGCGGCTGGTCGACGAGGACGGCGTTCCGGTGCTGCGCATGCGCCTGGAAAGCCCGCTGTGGGGAGCCACGGGAGACGAGGCACGCATCGCGATCCGCCCGTTGAGCGATGATAGCGCGATTGTCTCAGGTCAGGGCAACAGCGAGGGCGGCGTCATCGAGGCCGGCAGCGAGAACGGAGCCCCTATCCTGACCTATTCCGGGTTCCGCTTCCGATGGGAAGGTCCCTGAAGCGGCAGGCGCCGGGGTCTGTGATTGATTCCGGCACGAAGCTGACAGGTCCGGGCTCCGCCAGTCCCCATGCCGGAGATGATGGTGGCGAGAGGAAGCCCGGGAAGGATGCGGCGGTCTTTCCGTAGCGCTGGGTGGGCCGGTGACGTTCGGCACCGGCGTCCATGTACTCGGTTGGCATGGCGCGCCAAGTGGCTCCGTCCTGCCACCAGTGATTGCCTCCGATGCGCTGCCGCTGGTCCGAGATCAACATCCTCGAGTGAGATCGGAACCGCCCGATCAGCCGCCTCCATCAGCGGCGGCAGCGTCTGCTGGTCGGCGGCTTTGCCGGGGCTCTGAAGCATGGCGAGCAGGTGCCCGTCTCGGTCGCCGCGCAGGTGGGCCTTGGTGGAGAAGCCGCTACGCGAGCGGCCGAGGGCCTGGGCCGGCACCCCTTTTCCGCCAGCGGCATGCTGGTGGGCGCGCACGATGGTGCTGTCGATCTGGTGAAGGGTCCAGTCCAGCTTGCCGGCGCCATAGATTTCCGCCTGCACCAGGTCCAGCACCCGCTTCCACAGGCCGGCGCGGCGCCAGCGGTAGAACCGGTTGGCGGCCGTCTGCCAGGGGCCGAGTTCCAGGGGCAGGTCGCGCCACGGGCTGCCGGTCCAGTTCACCCACAGGATCGCCCGCAGCGTCCGACCTAGATCCATCGCCGGAAGGTCCGTCCGGGTCCGGACACGGCGCTGAACGGGCGCTGGCCTTCAACCATCAACCCGGGGACGCCGGCGCGGACCGGTGCTCAGCCCGGCCTTCCCGGCCGCATGACCCCGACGCCGAGCGCCAGCAGTCCGAAGGTCGCCACCCCCACCAGAACCTGTGGCTGCTTCAGGAGCGGCCAAGCGAGCAGGAAGAACCCGGCCGCCGCCAGATTGCCGAGCAGCCACACGGCCCGTGCCACGGGATCGTCGGAGCCGACGCGCAGGGCCAGGACATTCAGCAGTCCGGCAAAGAGGAGCGCCAGGCCGGAACCGGCGAACCAGAGGACCGCCAGGGTCCACTCGGCACGCGCGGTCATGGCCGCCAAGCCGAGGTGTGCGGCGGACAGGAGAAGGGCGACGGCCACGAGCACCCACATGATACGCTTGAAGATCACATCCATCCCCTTTCCAGTGCAAGGTTGCGCAGCCACGCGGACCGCGTCGCCCATGAGAGTGCAAGGCTGGCCGCGAGCAGCAGGGACCACATGGCCAGCCCTTCCAGAGCGAGGGCACGGTACAACGTCGCGTGCTGCACCTCGCGAAACTGCGTCAGGCCGGCCGCCAGCCCGGCGGCGCTCAGGACCAGCATCGCCACAGCGACCGCCGCCGCCGCATTGGGCCCTCGGCGCGCAAGAAGCAGCGACGCCGCCCCGAAAGCGATCGAGATCGTACCGATAAGAAGGCCGCTCGGCGCATAGACTTGGGCCATGTGGATGGCCACCATAAGCCCCAGCGCCGCGATGAGCCCGGTCGCCGCGACCATCGTCCGCTTGGCAAGCCGAAGGACAAGCTCGACTGAGCGGAGCCGCTCGAGCGAGCAAGCCCAAAGGCAGCCGAGGACAAAGCGGAACGCTTCGCCAGGGTTCTCGATCTCCTCCAATTCGCGCCGCATCCCCTCGGCCCATTGGGAACGGGACGGCGGAGCGACGCGCACCAGCTGTCGCTCGAGCATGGCCAGAAGACGGCGTCCGAACCCATCGCTCATGTCGGCACCTCATCGTTGAAGGACGGATAATTGCCCGGGACGTCGGCCACGCCCCGTGATCGGGCGTAGGCGGCCCCGGCCGCGGTCAATCTGTAGGCGTGGCGCGGCGGGCGCCCTGGACGGACGGACGGCCGCCACTCTGCCTCCAGCAGACCCTGGTCGCTCAGGCGCATCAGCAGCGGGTATAGGGTTCCCGACTTCAGCCCAAGGTCACGCGACAGATCGTAGCCATGGCGCCAAGCCTGCGGGTGGAGCATGAAGGCGCCCAGAACAGCGTCCGTCTGCTTCGAGGATAAGGGGGGACGTGGCATGCCTATAACTCTACATATGTAGATTTATCCGTCAATGCCTGATTGCTCGATGTGCCACGACAGCAGACCTACCTGAGCGCCTGCCCCGCCGCCTTGACCCCGCCGGCGTCGAACCGGACATCGGCGGAGATGAGAGGAGCCGCGCCACCCTCCTGCAGCGTCTCGGCCCTGGTCGGCAGGGCGGCGATGTCTGCCCCGGCCAGCAGGGCGGCCGCGGGCAGACGCATTCTCATCGGGCCGTCCCCCGGCTTGTCGGCACCGTCACCGGAACTGGTAGGAGAGCCCCAGCCCCAGGGCGAACTGGTCCGCCTCGCCGCGCCGCTTGACCAGCGGACTGCCGGCCGCGTCGTCCAGCAGGCGGCTCTGCACGACCAGGCCGGTGGCCGCCCACCGGTCGGAAAGCCGGTAGACGCCGAAGAGAGTGAGGCTGGCATTCTTCGCGCCGGCCTTGGGATCATAGGCCGCCAATCCAGACCGGGTGGCTTGGCCCTGGTCGACGCCGAAGAAGGCGCGCAGGTATCGGCGGTCGGCGATAGTCAGCGAAGGCCCGGCGAACAGCGCAAGGTTCTCCAGCGGTTGCATCATGACCATGGCGGAGAAGGTCGCCGTCATGCCGTCATGTCCGTCGCCGAGGACATCCTTCTGGAGGTCGGCCGATAGCGTGACGCGCCCGAGCTGGTAGGAGGCGAAGACGCTGCCGACGGCGGTTTCGTCCACATCGCCCAGGCCGCGCAGGTCGGCATTCTCCTTCTGCTCGCGTCCGGCATCGAAGCCCAGCGCGACGCCGGCCGTCAGGCCGCTCCAGCGCACGAGGTTGGCGCCCAGCCCCTGCCGGTTCAGGAACAGCCGGTCGCCATAGGTGATTTCGACGTCCGGTACCGGCCGCCATTCATAGTCGTCGGAGCCTTCGTAGTCGGGCTGCCAGACGGCCAGCGCGCCGACGCGTACGGACCAGTCTCCCGGGGCATTCTGGGCGAAGGCCACCGAAGGTGTGAAGAGGGCGGCGGCGATCGCGACGGCGGTCGCCCAATGTCGGGTATTGCGCATGGGGGATGTCAGTCTCTGGGAAGGGATCGGGGAATGCCGGTTGCGGCCGGCGCGCTATCCACGCCGTCAGCGCCGTCCGGTCCCCGCGACGTCGCGGGGACATCCGGATGCCGGATCGGGTCGGGGCATGGGGAGATCGGGGCGGAGCGGCAGGAGACCGCGCGCCCGTATCAGTCGTCCCGCGGCTCCAGGTCCGCGGGGTCGAAGTCGTAGTCCAGTATGTCGCCCGGCTTGCAATCGAGAATCGCGCAGATGCGGGCCAGCGTCGAGAAGCGGAGACCCTTGACCTTGCCGGTCCGCAGCAGCGACAGGTTCGCCTCGGTGATGCCGATGCGGCCCGCCAGCTCGCGACCGCTGATGCGCCGCACCGCAAGCATCCTGTCCAAGGTCAATCGTACCGGCACGCGCATCCTCGAGTTGGCTGGGGCGGTACATGCTCATAGAATCTGGGAGTTCTCCTCCGCAAGCATTGCCGCATCCAGCATGACACGCGCGATCAGCATGAGAACGCCCCCGAGGACCGCAAGGCCGATCTCCTCGGTGCTGACCCTCACCCTGACCGTCCCACCCTGCCACCAGCCTGCGGTGGACAGCGCGAGTGTCGTCACTGCGCTGCCGACCGGCCCGGCGAAGGCGGCGACCAGAAGGGACTGGGCGAATCGGTTGAACCGCACCGCCGCGTCCACCGTCAGCACCTCGCCGGTCGCATAGCCCAGGAACAGCATCCGCAGATGGAAGAGCCCCCATACGCCCGGCGCCGCTGCCACCAGCAGCCCCAGGGAGAGGCACAGCGCCGCGCCCGGCTCCAGCGGTACGGCGATGCCTTCCAGCCCGGCGGTCCACGCGTGCAGCGCCGCCATCTCCGGAGCGACGAAGCTGTAGGTCACAACCAGCAGCGGATACAGCACCAAGAGGGCGAGGATCACGTGCGCCATGACACGGCTGGCCACGACCAGGCGACGGTTCAGCGACTTGCGTGAGGTGGAGGTCCGCATCATGCTCCTGCAACCGGTCGCGATAATTCGCCGAGCCTATCCTAAGGGGGTACATGTGTCGAGCTTCTGGCCCTGATGTTTTCTGCCGGACAATAATCATATTTCTGTCAGACAGAAAAGTCGTTTCTTCGAAATCCGCCCTCATCGTCCCGGAGCTGGCCCGCCGCCCCTAGGGTGCGGCGTATTCCAGATGCAGGACCACCAGGTCGGCGGTGGGTCGTCCGTACCGATGCGCGATATCGGCCAGGACACGGTCCACGGCCGTGCCGGATGGTGCCGGCGGCGTCACCACATGGCTGCGGTCGTCCGGCCCGTCGGTCAGGATCACCAAGCCGCGACGGGAGAAGACGGCGGACCATTCCGGGCTCACGGCATGCGCGCGGGACCGGTAGGTTTGCGACCAGGCGTCCGCCGCCAGGGCGACGGCGATCTCGTCGAAGCCATCGGCCACCGGTATGTCGACCCGCTCCCGCGACCAGAAGCGGGCCAAGTTCCACAAGCCCGCGGCGACATGCCCCGCCTTGAGGGAGAACCGCGCGGAGGCATGCCCGGCGCTCCAGCCGGAGATGCCCAGGCGGTGCGCCGTCGCGGCCGCGGCGGACCGGCCTGCCATCGCCTCCACCAGGGCGAGCGACACGGGGATCGAGGCCGTGACGCCGGAGGTGCTGACGACGGGCCCGTCCTGGACGTAGCGGCGGTCGTCCACCACCCGCGCAGCGGGAAACCGGCGTGCGAGCCAAGACTTCATGTACCAGTGGGTGGTCACGGCCCGGCCGTCGAGGAGACCGGCGTGGCCCAGGGTGGCGGCGCCGGCGCAGATCGCGACGACGACCGCGCCCTTGGCGGCCTGGGCCCGTATCCAGGCCACGACGGCCGGCTTGTCGGCGGTGTGCATGGCCGGCACGATGAGGATGTCTGCCCCGCCGGGGTTCTCCGCGTCGAACTGGCTGGTGGTGAGGTCCGCCTTGGCCCGCAATGCCGGCATCAGGGCGACCGTGCCGGGTCCGGTGGAAACCGCGACGACCCTCGCCACCCCGGACTCCTTGAGGACGCCGAAGGGAACGATGAAATCCGTCGTCTCCGTCCCCTCGTTGTCGGCCAGGATGGCGACCAGATGGCGGCCACGCCCCGCCTTCGGTGCCGGGACGGCCAGGGCATCGGGCGAAGCCGCAGCCTGGACGGAAGTCCGTGCGGAACCGTCCGGCACCGCGGCCGATCCGCCCGAGGCCATGCCGATGACGGCCGCCACGGCGATCATCCCCTGTGCCCACGTGGCCGCGCCCATCTTCCTCGCTCCAAGCCGCCTGACCGTTCGCCGGGCCCGAAGCTAGGCGCGGACGCGATTGACGGAAACGTCAATCCAGCCGCAGATTCGGCCATGCCCGAGAGCCCACGCCCCCTCCGCACCATCGCCGTCCTGGCATTCGACGGCGTCCAGTCCCTGGACGTGGTCGGGCCGATGGAGGTCTTCGCCGTCGCCAACCGCTTCGCCGATCCGCACCGGCCCGCCTACGAAGTGCTGCTCGCGACGCCGGACGGACGGCCGGTGCGCGCCAACGCCGGCCTGCAGCTCGGCGGCGGCACGGCGCTGTCGGCACTTCCACCTGACGTGGACACCATCGTCGTCACTGGCGGCGACGAGGCTTCCATGCGTCACGCGGTCCTGGAGACCGACCTGGTGCCCTGGCTGCAGGACCGCACCCACACCACGCGCCGCATCGCCAGCGTCTGCTCCGGGGCGCTGATCCTCGCGGCGGCAGGCTTCCTCGATGGACGGCGGGCGACGACGCACTGGAACCTGCTGGAGACGATGCGGCAGCTGCGCCCCGCGGTCCGGCTGGAGCCCGACGCGATCTACGTCGCCGAGCCCCCCTTCTACACCTCGGCCGGGGTCTCGGCCGGCATCGACCTCTCCCTGGCATTCGTGGAGGCCGACTGCGGAGCGGCGACGGCACTCCAGGTGGCGAAGGAGCTGGTCCTGTTCCTGCGGCGCCCGGGAGGCCAGTCCCAGTTCAGTGCCGGCCTGGCGGCGCAGGCATCGGCGACACCGCGGCTGCGGGACCTGCTGACTGCGATCATGGAGAACCCGACGGGCAATCTCAGCCTGCCTGCCCTGGCAGGCCGCGTAGGCATGACCGAACGCACCTTCACGCGGACCTTCCGCAGCCAGACGGGAACGACGCCGGCGCGCTTCGTCGAGGCGGCCAGGATCGACAGGGCCAAGACGTTGCTGGAGACCTCCACTTGGCCCCTCGCGCGCGTGGCCGAGCGCGCCGGCTTCGGGAGCCCGGACGCGCTGCACAGGTCCTTCCTCAAGCGGCTGGGCGTGACCCCCGGCGATTATCGCGAGCGTTTCGGACCCCGTGGGCCGTAGCGTCCTGACGGCACCGTCTCCATTTTCTGTAGAACAATAAATTTAGTTGTTGTTATACAGAAAACTCCTGCTGAACGAGATTGGAGTGTGGCATGAGGGAGCAAACCAGGAGGGCCTTGGCCGACATACCGGGACAGGGCGGCACCGATCCGGATCCGGCTACCGCCGCTCCCTTACCGTCGGCGACCTCCAAGCTGGAGTTGGCCCCGCCGAAGGCCGGGCGGGAACGCCCGCTGATCGCCCTCTTGGCCGCCGACCAGGGCACGGCGGCAGCCGAACTCATGGTCGCCTACAGCATTCTCAAGGAAGCGGCTGCCGCCGAGGTGCTGATCGTATCCCCTTCCGGGAGCTGGATGGCCCTGCACCCGGCCCTGCGGATCTGGGCGGACCAGAGCCTTGCGCAATTCGACCAAGCCAATCCGGAGGGGGCGGACATCCTGATCGTCCCCGGCCTGCAGCGACACAAGAATCCGACGCTGGCCGGCTGGGTGCGGGAGCAGGCCTCCAAGGAGGCCGCGGTCATGGCGCTCGGCTCCGGTGCCGCGCTCGTCGCCCGGTCTGGTCTGCTGGACGGACGCAGCGCCATCGCCCACTGGTACTACCAGGCTTGGCTGCAGCGGGACTTCCAACGGACGAGATGGATCGATGACCGCAGCTATGTCCAGGATGGCCGGATGATCTCCACTGCCGGCATCGCGGCGGCCGTCCCGGCGTTGGTGGCACTGGTCGAGGGAACGGCCGGCTCGGCCGCTGCGGCCACCGTGGCGCGGAGGATCGGCCTGGAGGCCTGGAGCCCCGGCTACGACCGGTCCGGCCTCTCCCTGTTGCCGGAGCACCTCGTCACCGGTGCGCTGAACGGGCTGGCCTTCTGGCGGCATGAGCGTGTCGGCATGCCGGTCGAGGACGGGTTCGACGAGATCGCCGTCGCCATGACGGCAGAGGCGTGGTCCCGAACAGGGCGCTCCCGGCTGGTCGCCATGAATGCGGTCGGCCGGGTCCGCTCCCGCCACGGGCTTATCCTCGACGTCGACACCGAGGCCGCCCCGTCGCACATTGTGCGGCCACTGGCTGCGGGGCCCGGAGCGTTGGGCCAAGCGCTGGACGAGATATCCCGCCGTTACGGGACCCCGACGGCCAGGCTCGTGGCGCTCCAGCTCGAGCATCCCTCGGCAGCCGGCGGCACGGGGAAATGACGGCCGGCGATCCCCGCGGGGCAGGGCGGGAACCGGCCGCTGGGGCGCTCAGGATCACCGTGCTGGTCGAGGACCGTGCCGGGCACGCGGGTCTGCGGGCGGAGAAGGGATTGTCTCTCCTGGTCGAGGACGGCCGCTGCAAGGTGCTGTTCGACACCGGCCGGAGCGACGCCTTCCTGCACAACGCGGCCGCCATGGGCATCTCACTTCGCGACCTCAGCCACGTCGTGCTCTCCCATGGGCACCACGACCATGCTGGGGGCCTGGGCTTCCTGATGCGCCATCTTGCCGGACTCGGCCCGGGAGCGCGGCCGGTCCTGCTCGCCCACCCGGACAGCTTCCTGGAGCGCGGGCTGTATCTGCGGTTCCTGGGCCGCGCCCGGCGGCTGCGCAACCTGGGGGCGCCGGCGGGCGCGGCGGCCGCCCCCGGCTTCTTCCGCACCGAACTGCGGGCGGAGCCGCGCTGGCTCGACGAGAGGCTCGTCTACCTGGGTGAGATACCGCGCCCTCCGGACGCCGGCAGCACGGTGTTCGGCTCGATCCGGCGCCACGGCCGGCTGGCCCGGGACGAGATCAGGGACGACACCGCCCTCGTCCATGTCGGGGAGCGTGGCCTGGTCGTCATGACGGGATGCTCGCATTCGGGCTTGGTGCCGATCCTGGACCACGCCCGCACCGTGACGGGAGAGGCACGGGTGCTGGCCGTGGTTGGCGGCCTCCATCTCCGCAGCGCCTCCCGCCGCACGGTCGACAGGGTGGCCGGTCACCTGCGGGATATCGGCGTCTCCCACGTCCACGGCTGCCATTGCACCGGCCGGGCCGGAGCCCGGCTGCCGAACCAGTCCTGCATCGCCACCGGCACCGTCATGGAATTCCGGTAGGGAACGTCAGGGATCTCCATGCAACTGAAGCCAGCGTCACGACCCGGGTCCAAGGGAGGGCATAGCGCTGGTTGTTCCTTAAACAACGCTAAGCGTGGCATTGAGGATTCCGGAAGACCGCTTCCGTCAGCTTGTCCGCAAGGGCATGGCCTCGCCAGCCTACCGGCTCGCCCGCTATACCTCCGCCCGCAGGCGCGCCACATTGGTGGCTCTGCTGATTGATCTGGAGACGCGGCTGACAAATGCCATGCTCGACATGGCCGTGGTGCGGAGGGATCGACGGGGACGCCGCGATGCAGGAAGACAGCGGGCCAGGTGAAGACAATCGCGACGATTGGAAGCGGGCTGTCGGCCAGTGGGCCGAGGGCGAGGCTTGGCGGCCGGCCCGCGGCGGTCGCCAGCTGCCATGCGGGCCGGACGGCCGGGGCTGACGATGCGCCCGGCCCAATTATGGTCAATCAGCGCCAGCAGCAGCTGACGTCCGGCGACCATGGTCGGGCCGGGCCCGGAAAGCACTGCCTGGCCTGGAACCGACAAGGGCGGAGCCCCCTCGAAAGGGTGCCTCCGGTGTCAGCGTTTTGGCGTGCCGACTTGAGCCGGATCGTCTAATATTGGATGTCCTTCCCCTCAGTTGCCACTGTCATGAAAATTTTGCTCGTCGAAGATCAGGCGGTCATCGGTTTCCTGCTGGCTGCGGAACTGCGGGCCCTCGGACATGAGCCGGTCGGCCCGATCCAGCACGAGGGCGCCGCTCTCGACGCCGTCGAGAGCGGGGACGTGGACGCGGTGCTCCTGGATTACCGGCTGGGCGAGGGCCCGGTCACGCGGCTGGTCGGGCTGCTGCGGCAGCGTTCTATCCCCTTCGCTTGGTTCACCGGCACGTCCGCGGCCGATCTGCCGCCCGGTGACGCGCCGGTCCTGGCAAAGCCGCTCGTGCCCGATGACCTGCAGGCTGTGGTCGGGCAGCTGGAGGCGCGGCGTGAGGCTCCCAGGCAATCCCATGTCCGGCTCGTCGAGGATGACAGGGGCTATGCCTATGCGGTTGCCCGCCATCTGGCCACGCAGGGCCATCGGGTGACGGTGTGCCACAACGGCGCCGAGGCCCTGCGGGCGGATGCGCGCGACCCGGCCGACGCCATCGTGCTGGACCTGCGGCTTCCCGACCAGCACGGGAGCGCCGTCGCCGCCTCCCTGCGGGAGCGCCGGCCGACCCTGCCGATCATGGTCCTGACCAACTGGCCGGGAGACCTGGCCGGC
>DASPKT010000343.1:0-2035 GCA_035627915.1 Azospirillaceae bacterium | reverse complement strand
TGGGTCGCAGCGCCTTCAGGGCGGCCTCCAGGCCGGGGCGGCGGGCCTTCACCGCGCTCATCTGGTCGGTGTAGAGCCGCGCCGGATCGACGCCGGCCTTAGCCATGGCGTCGCGCTGGAGATCCAGCTTCTGGTCGTCCGTGCTGACCCGGGCGTAGCCGATCAACAGGCCGGTGGCCGCCTCCGTGCTCATGCCGCCTCCCGCGCCGGCGGGCGCCGGCCCCAGCCATGCTCCGCTGCGGCGGCGTAGAGCGTCGAGGGGGATACCTGCACCGGCGGGTTGGAGGTGGCGGCCAGCAGCTCGCACACCTCGGCCACGGTCAGCGTCCCATCCATCCAGTAGCGCCGGGCCATGTCCAGGTTCCGGCCGCTCAGCTTCCGCTTCCGGCCGGGCGGCCGGCCGCGCACACGGCGCGCGGGCTCCGTACGCTCCCGGTCGTAGACCTTGGCCGCGGCGGTCAGGCCAGCCAGGAGGGGCGCCTGGGCGTCGGTGACCTCCAGGCCGTCCAGCGTGCGCAGGCAGGCGCGGGCGACCAGGATGCGGGACAGCCGGACCAGCAGCGAGCGCCGTGGCGACAGCCGGTCGAGGGTCGTGACCAGCACCAGGTCGCCGGGCCGGAGCGCCTGCAGCATCTCGGCTGCCTGTTCCTCCCGGCCGGCGGGGTCCTGGTAGATGTAGCGCCGGGCGACGCCGGCCGCGTGCAGCTGGTCGGCCTGGGCATCGAGGGTGGCGGAGCGCCAGGAGGCGCGGGCGTAGCCGATCAGCATGGCGGCGTTGACTCTGTCCGGAGCGTTCTTGCTATGTTTCGGTATGGCGGACTGGGTGGGCGATATCGGGTACCTGACCCGGAATGAGCTGGACCTGTGGGTCTACTGCGCCTGTGGCGCGGCGAAGCTGATCGACAGCCGGGACCTGGAGCAGCGGCTGGGCCCGACCGTCACGGTCAACCGCCTGATGACCCGGCACCTGCGCTGCTCCGCCTGCGGAGCCCGTCCTACCGATCTGCGCCTCGCCGTCAGGCATGCCAACTTCTCGCCGGTGGGGAGGAAGATTGCGGGGCTCTAGGGATTTGTCAGCGTAAGGGGTTGAACTGGATCGGGAGGGGCTTGACGCAATGGCGCTCGTGTCCTAAATTTAGGACATAGCGGATGGGGATGGCCCCGCCGCCAAGCAAGGGCAAGGAGGCCCGGCCGACATGACGCAGATCATCACCAGCCAGCATTTCCTCAGCGACGAGATCGTTGAGGCGAAGTCCGCCGCCCGCGACTTCCGCGTGCTGGTGTCCCCGGTTTTCCAGGTCGAGGGCGAAGAGTTCCGCGTCATCCTGGACGGCAATCACTCCTTCGCCGCCGCTCTGGCTGCCGGTGTCGAGCCGGAGCTGGTCGAGGCGACCGCGACCGATCACGACGCCATCGGTCATCTGACCAGCGGCAACGTCGAGCGGTTTCTGGAAGAGATGGCCGACGATCTTGGCTATATCGACGCCGCCACCCGCCACTTTGTTTGGTGATCCCCATGAGCAATCGACTGCTGCAAGATGCTGGTGAGGCCCTATACGGGCCTCGCTGGCAGACCGACCTGGCTCGCGACCTGTTTGTGTCCGACCGGACAATCCGACGCTGGGCATCCGGCGCGGACGACATGCCCCGCGGCGTGATGGTTGATTTGCTGCGGCTCTGCACGGAGCGGGCAGCGCGGTTGGACAACCTGATGCAGACCCTCCGAGAGCGAGGCGGCGGCGATCCTGGTGCTGTGTAGGCACGGGCTGGGTCCTGTTGGTCAGCGTTACGGCCTGGTGGCCTGCCGTACGGCGTCCTTGATGACCCGGCGGAGGCGGTCGGCCGGCGGGTCGGAGACGATGGCCGTGTTCGCGCAGCCCTCGTCGGGGCAATCGCCCTCGGGGCCGTCCAGCTCGGTCATGTCGCCTGTCCACCCGCACTCCTTGCAGCGGACGCGCTCCGGCTCCGCCGCGGCGATTTCCGCTGCCTCCGCGAG
This sequence comes from Azospirillaceae bacterium, assembly GCA_035627915.1. Taxonomy (GTDB): domain Bacteria; phylum Pseudomonadota; class Alphaproteobacteria; order Azospirillales; family Azospirillaceae; genus DASPKT01. The sequence continues at coordinate 39 of DASPKT010000343.1, read as the reverse complement.
TGCGTCTCCGTCGGTGGCGTCCAGCGCCGCAGCGGCGTT